>SFEP01000010.1 GCA_004557185.1 Bacteroidales bacterium | reverse complement strand
TTTCGTTAAGCCAAATGAGCAGCGCCAAAGCCGAGAGGATTTGAGCGATGCCATGGCGAGAAAAGGTCGGATGAAATCCAACTTTCTTCCACGCCGTGGGAACTTTCTTCCACGGCGGGGGATTTTTCTTCCACGGCATCCCGTTGGAGGCAACGCCTTCAATGCGTTTACCGAGCACCCGTCTTTTATAGGGGCGCTCATACAAGTTTACCGGACACCCATATAATTCAACGCTTTGCCTTTTTGCCTTCCGCAAAGCCCCATTTGTCAAAATTTTTCCCTTCATCTTCTCCCTTCCTCCCGTCTCGCATCCCCCTTTTGTCCTATTTCACGCCACGCCCATCGCATGCCGTCAGTCAACTGCTGCGGCGCGCCTCCTGCGGCCCGTAACGGCCTGCCCCGGCGGGGTAACGACGCGAGGAATGCGGGCGGGGTGCATGCAGGTTGGGGCAGAAAGCCGTAACTTTGCCGCATGTCAACACCCATACAGATTACCACGGTCCACGACCCCCGCGTGGCCGTGTTCAGTCGCCTCACCGAGGCACAGTTGCGTAACCGCCTCGACCCCTCGGCCGCCCTCTTTGTGGCCGAGAGTCCCAAAGTCATCACCACCGCCCTCGATGTAGGCCTCACGCCCACGGCTCTGCTGTGCGAGCAGAAGCACCTGGAGGGCGATGCCGCACCCCTCGTGGCACGCTGCCCGGAGATGCCCGTGTTTACGGGTAGCCGCGAGGTGCTCTCGGCGCTCACAGGCTACACCCTCACACGCGGCGTGCTCTGCGCTTTCCGCCGTCCGCAGCCCAGGAGCGTGGCCGAAGTGTGCCGCACGGCCCGCCGCGTGGTGGTGCTCGACGGCGTGACCGACAGCACGAACGTGGGTGCCATGTTTCGCAGCGTGGCAGCCCTTGGCACCGACGCGGTGGTGCTCACCCCCACCACCTGCGACCCTCTGAACCGCCGTGCGCTGCGTGTGTCGATGGGCACGGCGCTGCGCGTGCCCTGGGCCGTGGCGCACGATGCGCTGGCCGAACTTCGCGACCTCGGCTTCCGTACGGCCGCCATGGCCCTGCACGGCCGCAGCGTGGGCATCGACCACCCCGCACTGGCCGCCGAGCCCCGGCTGGCCCTCATTATGGGCACCGAGGGCGACGGGCTGGACGACGCCGTGATTGATGCCGCCGACTATGTGGTGAAAATACCCATGGCCTACGGCATCGACTCGCTCAATGTGGCTGCCGCAGCGGCCATTGCCTGCTGGGAACTGAGGCCGCGCTGAGGACGACGGCGCCCGCGCACCACTCCTTATTATATATAGGTGGCCGGCGCGAGGCAAAGGGCCGCTGCAGGCTGTGGCTGGCGTGAAGGCGTAGGAGAGGAGTGGGCTGGCTGCCGATGGCGGCAAACATTTTTTTGGTGCGTTGTTAAAAAATGTGCGGAGGCGGGTTTTGCTCCCTCCCTGCTTTGCCGTAAATTTGCCTGCGTTTTTTCACGCCACCTCACACTGCGCCAGGTTGCTCGTTCTGGGCGAAAGGCAGTGTGTCGCGGGTGGCATCGTTTTACTCATTCATTCTCAACCTCATACAAATGGGCGGCTTCTTTGGCACTGTGGCGCGGCACGACTGCGTGGCCGATGTCTTCTACGGAACGGATTATAACTCGCACCTCGGCACGCGCCGTGGCGGTATGGCAATGTATCACAGCGGCGAACGCAGTTTCGCACGTTCCATACACAACCTTGAAAACGCGTACTTCCGTTCCAAGTTCGAAGGCACGCTCGGCCGTTTCGCGGGATGCACTTCGGGCATCGGCATCATCAGCGACACCGACGCACAGCCGCTCGTCATTCACTCCCATCTGGGGCGCTTTGCCATCGTCACGGTGGCCAAAATCAACAACATCGATGCGCTGGCAGCCCAGCTCCTCAGTCAGCACCAGCACTTTGCCGAACTCTCGTCGGGCCGTACGAACCAAACTGAACTCGTGGCCTTGCTGCTCATTCAGGGCAACACCTTTGTGGAGGGCATTGAGAATGTGTTCCGCCACATCGACGGCTCCTGCTCCATGCTCCTGCTCACCGAGGACGGCATCATTGCCGCACGCGACGACTGGGGACGCACGCCCATCGTGATAGGCCGGAAAAACGGTGCCTACGCCGCCACGAGCGAAACCTCGGCCTTCCCCAATCTCGACTACCGCATTGAGCGCTACCTCGGGCCGGGCGAAATCGTACGCCTCCGCCCCACGGGCATCGAGCAAATGCGGCCGCCCTCTGAGCATCAGCAGATTTGCTCCTTTCTGTGGGTGTACTACGGGTTCCCCACAAGCACCTACGAGGGCCGCAATGTCGAGGAAATGCGCTTCGACAACGGACGCCTCATGGCTGCCGACGACAACACCGAGATCGACTGCGTGTGCGGCATACCCGACAGCGGCGTGGGCATGGCCTTGGGCTACGCAGCGGGCATGGGCAAGCCTTACCAGCGCGCCATCTCGAAGTACACACCCACATGGCCGCGCTCCTTCACCCCAGCCAACCAGGAAATGCGCTCGCTGGTGGCCAAAATGAAGCTCATACCCAACCGCCACATGCTCGAAGGCAAGCGCGTGCTCTTTTGCGACGACAGCATTGTGCGAGGCACCCAGCTGCGCGACAACGTGGGCGTGCTCTTCGACGACGGTGCCCGCGAGGTGCACATGCGCATAGCATGCCCGCCCCTTATTTATGGCTGTCCGTACATCGGCTTCACCTCATCCAAGAGCGACATGGAACTCATCACGCGCCGCATCATTGAGGAACTCGAGGGCGACCCCAACGCGCGCCTCACTGACTACGCCACCACCGACTCGCCGCAATACCAGCGCATGGTCGAGGAGATACGACGCCGCCTGGGACTCACCTCACTACGCTTCAACAAACTCGAAACCATGGTGCAGGCCATCGGGCTGCCCAAGTGCCGCCTCTGCACACACTGCTTCGACGGCACAGGCTGCTCGGGCTGCCACGGCGGCAAAAAGGAGTAGCCCCACCGCCGCCAAGCCACGACCCGCAGGACCTCAAACCCGCTGAACTCGCATGCCGTGTAATACACATCAGACGCGCTCTGCTGTTTATTACACGGCATACCTTATATTCCGTCCGCCGCCACGCGAGGAATAGATGCCGGGCAGAAGTGACTACACGTGCTGCGTTTCCTGCTTGAAGTATGGCACGCTTCCCTTCACGTATAGCAGTTTTTTTCTTCACGTCCTCCCTTTTTTCGCAAACGCATTGCTTGAAAAATCCCTACCGTGCGAAACCCCTCGGCCCGCCTCTCCTTCAGCCGGCATACTGAGGGCGTGCAACGAGCAGCGTTTGCATATTCTGTTAATTTATATGCAATTAGGATGGCAACTTGCGTGTTTTTTTAATTAAAAGCGAGAAATCTCTCAAAAAAAATGGCGTTGCTCCTTGCTGGGCATGTAATTTTTGTAATTTTGCAACACCCTTTTGCACTTGCTGTTCTTAACTATTTGATGACGCATTGGATTTAACGCAGGCTTGGCGGCTCTTTTTGCCCTCAAGTTTGCGCTTCAACCGATTATATTTCTATCCATCTTTTTTATTAACTAATCAACATTCAGAATGATGAAGAATTTCTACTCTTTTCTGAAAGGTCTCATGGCCGCCATGCTGCTGTGCCTGGGCGTGTTGACTCCCCATGCTGCGAATGCCGCTAACGGCATCCAGGGCGTGCAGGGTGTGAGCGCCTATACGGCAGATGACCTGGTGGGTTTGTGGACCGCTGCGTACGATTGGTCGTCTGAGGGCACCAAGTACAATCCTTCAGCAGCGCCGATGTCGCTCGAATTCGTCAAGGAGGGTGATGCCCTCAAATTGAAGGGTTTCGGTGAGTCGGAAGTAGTGCTCAATGTAACCGTTACGGCTACGGGTATCCAGCTCGAGCCGATGATGACAATTGGCGCAAAAGGTAATTACATCTTCGGTACGGATGATAACGGCGATACGGCTGTTACGTTTACCCAAGAGGCTGACGGTTCGCTCAAAATGTCTTCTGAGGAAGGCTATTTCGAGTGCCCCAGCGATGACTTCTGGTTCAAGAACATCGTGATGACCAAGGTGAGCGGCGGCGCAAGCGGCGGCTCGTTTGACCACGCTCCTGCTGAACTCGCTGGCTACTACGTCTTCGACACAAACGATTGGGTAGCAGTTTCGGCTGATCCTGACTATCCCGTAGACGCAACAACCTTCCCCACTCATTTCTACGCTCAGCTCACGGTAGGCGAGGATGGCAAGGTGTACATGAAAAATTTCGTGGGCACGCCGGGCATCAGGTACCGCGACGTTGAAAGCATGAACTGGGCTTATGCCGAGAGCTCCTATGTGGGAACTTGGAATGAAGCAGACCAGACCATTACTTTCGAATGGCCGGCTGCTCACGAGTCGGGTTCTGACTACACGTTCTATGTAGCCTACGACCTCAACGTTACGCCTTGGAAACTGAGCGCTCCCCTGGTGCTGCAGTACTCTACATCTTCGTGGACCACCAGCAAGTATCTGGCAGCTAACAGCGTGAAGTTTGAGAGCAACTATGGTGATGCCATCTCTACCGAACGCGTGAGTGGCCGCAGTTTCGAGTCTGCTGGTCTGGCACTGGCCGACCTCGAGGGTCACTGGAAGTTGAACGGCAAGGTGATGGGCGAGAACGATGATTTGGTTGATGGTTCGATTGAGTTCGATGTTGTCAAGAAGGACGACGGCTCCGTAGTGATGACCAACTTCAATGGCAACGACCATGAATTCCCCATGATTGAAAGCGGCCTCGGCTTCAACGTAGAGCAGGTAATGGAATACGGCGAAACAACAATGCTGGGATTGACTGGTAACTATCGCGTAGGTGGTAATGTAGAGTTCGTGGTGAACAGCAAGAAGCGACTCACGCTGAACTCCAAAGACCTCTTCTTCGAGGATGCCAACAGCGCCATCTGGATGTTCTATGGCGCTACGGCCGAGAAGGTCTACGTAGAGCCTGCATTCGACCCCGCACCTGCTGCACTCGCCGGTGCCTACACCATGACGGTGGCCAGCTACGAGAGCGATAATGTCGACACGAGCGACGTCCCCAGCACCTTCAAGGGTAACATCAAGGTGGACGAACGCGGCCGAGTGCTCATGACCGGCCTCATCGGCACGCCGACCTACAGCGCTCCCGATGGTGACGGTTTCGTGGCAGTTGATACCTGCTACGTAGGTTACTACAACGAGGCTGCCAAGACCGTAACCTTCTACTATCCCGAAAACGACGAGGAGAACCACATCACCTACGATATGTGGGTGGACTACACCCCATGGGAATGCGGCGCACCCTTCACCATGAATGTCAACGTAGACGATGAAGGCATCTACACCTTGACCGCTACCGAGGCTGTGCAGTTCCTCGTAGGCGCTTGGAACCCCGAAACCTGCTTGGCCAAGGGCGTGACCTTCGTAAAGCGCAAGGAATACACCATGGACAAGTCCGACCTCATTGGTAAGTGGAATTTCAACTTCCAGCATCTCAACGAAAGCTACGAGTACGAGGACATCGAAGTACCCTTCTACTTCTACGAACGTGAGGACGGCTCTCTCTACATGAAGGGCATCCCCGGTGACGACAACGAAATATCGGTTAAATTCGACGGCAAGACCCTCACCATCCCTGCTTTCATGGAAATTGTTGACGAGGATGGTGACGATACAACTGAGGAAGATTCCTACTACTACATCCTGACGGCAAGCCAGAACGACGTGGTTGACATTACCTTCTCGGTAGGTGAGAACAAGACCCTCATCTTCGACAACGAAATCATCATGTTCTACAACAAGAATGTGGCTGACGCCCTCTACGCTCCTGGCAAGGGTGTTCACGCTCCTGTTGAACTCAGCCCCGCCCCCGGTCACTATGCTACGATGCCTAACGAGTTCGTGCTCCGCACCAACAAGCACAACATTGCCAGCGTAGAAGCTGTAGGTTACAGAACCCAGGGCTCGTTCCGCATGACTATCCTCGACGAAAGCGCTTACGAGGTGGCTGGCGACAGCATCAAGGTAACGCTCCCCTTCAGCGCAGAAGACAACATCGCTGCCATGCTGCTTACCATCCAGGTAAAGGATACGAAGGGCAACGACGTGCTCTATGGCGAGGATGAACCCACCAACGCCTTCGAGTACACCGCCGACGTGCCTCACAACACCTTCGCTATCGTAGGTGTAACGCCCGACGCTACCCAGGCACAGGCTTCGCTCACCGAGATTGCTATCATTCTTGAGTCTCCGTTAGCTCAGGACGGCGTAGGTGGCTTCGACGCTAACAAGGTCGTAACCCTGAAGAACGCTGCTGGCGAAGATGCTGCTACCTGCACGCTCGACTTCGACCCCGAGCAGTACATCTCCAACAAGGCTATCGTGAAGCTCTCCGCTCCCGTAACCGAAGCTGGTCAGTACACGCTCACCGTGCCCGAAGGTGCTATCTACAACCTGGGTTACAATAAAATGTCCGAAGACCTCGGTGTTTCCGACGGTGCTATCTACAACCCCGAGTTCACCGTTACCTTCACGGTTGACCCGACTGTAGGCATCGTGAACGTCGAGGTTAGCAACGCTGCCGGCCAGCGCATCTACAACCTGCAGGGTGTGAAGATGCAGAAGGCACAGCGCGGTGTCAACATCGTCAACGGCAAGAAGGTGCTTGTAAAGTAAATACCGCACCATAATCAGCGCAGCCCCTGAGGCACCCCGCGTGCCCCGCTGCTGCAACCCTTATTACACTACAAGCCCCCGCAGGACACGCTCCTGTGGGGGCTTTGTGATGAAAGGAAGGCCGGGAGGCATTAAGCCGAAGGCGGGGCCCGTGTGGCTTAGCGGCGCTTTGTGATGAAAGAAGGCAAGTGACATTAGGCCGAAGCAGCAAGTGAAAGGCGAAATTCGTACCTTTGCCGCATGAACGAACCCCTTTTGCGCCTCGCGCACCTCGACACCGGTTATGGCCGCGGCCGTCGTGCCGTAGCGGTGAGCCGCGACCTCAGCGCCACGCTGCACCCCGGCACCCTCACCCTGCTGCTCGGCCCCAACGGCGCGGGCAAGAGTACCCTGCTGCGCACCCTCAGCGGCCTGCAGCCCCCGCTGGGCGGCGAGGTGCTGTGGCAAGGGCACGACGTGCGCCACATCACGCCCCGCCAGTTGGCCCGCACCGTGGGAGTGGTGCTCACCGCCCGTCCCGACACGGGCAGCCTCACCGTGGCCGACGTGGTACGCCTGGGCCGCATGCCCTATGGCAGTCTGCTGGGCGGCACCACCGAGGCCGACCACGAGGCCGTGAGCGAAGCACTGCGCCTCACCCACACCCAAGCCTTTGCCCAACGCCCGCTTCACTCGCTCAGCGACGGCGAACGGCAGCGCGTGCTCCTGGCCAAGGCGCTGGCACAGCAAACACCCGCCATCCTGCTCGACGAGGCCACCGCCTTCCTCGACTTCCCCTCGAAGATTGCCACCCTGCGTCTGCTCCGCCACCTGGCACACACCGCAGGCCGCACCCTGCTGCTCAGCACCCACGACGTAGAGCTGGCCCTGCCCTTTGCCGACCACCTCTGGCTCCTCGGCGGCAGCACCCTGCGCCACGGCACACTCCAGCAGCTCGCCGCCGACGGCAGCATGGCACGCTTTTTCAGCGCCGAGGGCGTACGCTTCAACGCCCACACCCTGCGCTTCGACTACCTGCCCTGAGCCCCAGCCAAGCGCCACCCTGCGTTAACAGATAATAAAATGACTACATACATCGCCGTTCCCACCCCGGAGCGGCGATTTTTTGCTAATTTTACATGCTAAAACAGGCTTCAAGCGCTGCACGGCGCGAGGTGAAGCCTTTATTTCTTTGTTATCCAAGCAAATAAAAAAATGATATATACACATGAACTACAAATGGAACTACGAAGCGCCGTCGCCCGAGGCACAAGCCCAGGCGCAGGAGCTTGCAAAGGGCGTGGGCATACATCCCGCTCTGGGCAAGCTGCTGCTCGAGCGCGGGCTCAGCACCGTGGCCGAGGCCAAACGCTTCTTCCGTCCGCAACTGACTGAGCTGCACGACCCCTTCCTCATGAACGACATGGACGTGGCCGTGGAGAGGCTTAACGGAGCCATGGTGAGGAGGGAGAAAATCATGGTCTATGGCGACTACGACGTAGATGGTTGTACAGCCGTGGCCCTCGTCTACCGCTTTCTGCGCCAGTTCTACGCCGAGGTCGAGTACTACATCCCCGACCGCTACGACGAGGGCTACGGCGTGTCGCGCAAAGGCGTTGACTATGCGGCCGAGCGTGGAGTGAAACTCATCATCGTGCTCGACTGCGGCATCAAGGCCATCGACGAGGTGGCCTATGCCAAAGAGCGCGGCGTCGACTTCATCATTTGCGACCACCACGTGCCCGACGCTGCCCTGCCGCCCGCAGTGGCCATTCTCAACCCCAAGCGCAGCGACAACCGTTACCCCTACACCGACCTCTCGGGATGCGGCGTGGGCTTCAAGTTCATGCAGGCCTTCGCGCAGAGCAACGGCATTGAGTTCAACAAACTGCAACCCCTGCTCGACCTCTGCGTGGTGAGCATCGCCAGCGACATTGTGCCCGTGATGGGTGAAAACCGCGTGTTGGCCTACCACGGCCTGCGTTGCCTCAACGCCAACCCCAGCATCGGGCTCCGTGCCATTGTCGAGGTGTGCGGACTGAGCGACCGCGAACTCACGATGAACGACATCATCTTCAAGATAGGGCCGCGCATCAACGCCTCGGGCCGCATGCAGAACGGCAAGGAAGCCGTCGAACTCCTCGTGGAGCGCGACCTCCCCACAGCACTCGAGCGAGCGGGGCAAATCAACCTCTACAACGAAGCACGCAAGGACCTCGACAAGCAAACCACCGAGCAGGCCGTGGAGCAGGTGAGCCGCCTGCCCCACCTCGACGAACGCCGCAGCATCGTCATCTACAACGAAGACTGGCACAAAGGTGTCATCGGCATCGTCGCCTCGCGCCTCACCGAGCAGTACTACCGTCCGGCCGTGGTGCTCACACGCAGCGAGGGCATGGCCACGGGGTCCGCGCGGTCGGTGTCGGGCTTCGACGTCTACAAGGCCGTGCAGAGCTGCAGCGACCTGCTTGAAAACTTCGGCGGACACACCTACGCCGCAGGCCTCACGCTCCCCGTGGAGCACATCCCCGCCTTTGCCGAACGCTTTGAGCAGTACGTCACCGACCACATACTCGACGAGCAAACGCAGGCCAGCCTCGACATCGACGGCGTGCTCGATTTCCGCGACATCAACTTCAAGTTCTACCAGCAGCTGCGCCGCTTCGCCCCCTTCGGCCCGCAGAACCCCAAGCCCGTGTTCTGCACACGCCGCGTCTACGACTACGGAACCAGCAAAGTAGTGGGGCGCGGACAGGAGCACATCAAGCTCGAACTGGTCGACGACAAAAGCAGCAACGTGATGAACGGCATCGCCTTCGGCCAGAGTTCGCAGGCACGTTACATCAAGTCGAAGCGGGCCTTCGACATCTGCTATACCATTGAGGAAAACTCCCACAAACGTGGCGAGGTGCAGCTCCTCATCGACGACATACGGCCGCAAAAGCAGGCCTGACGCGCATCCACTCACGCCGTCAGCCTGTGACGCCCACAGGCAGCGGCACAATGCAAAATTGCCATCATCGTACCATTATATAATAAGGGGTGATGGCAATTTCACGTTTCAACAGGCCACGACACACCCAGCCCCTTTCAACCCACCCATGCACCACGAACTCCCACCCCAGCCCTCAGCAGCCCCTACAGGCGAGGCCCCCGACGCCCGCTTTCTGCAACTGCTGCGCACCTACTGGGGCTACACCGCGTTTCGCGGCATACAGGCCGACATCATACGCAGTGTGGCCGCGGGGCACGACACCCTGGGCCTCATGCCCACGGGAGGTGGCAAGAGCATCACTTTCCAGGTGCCCGCGCTGGCCATGCCCGGCTTGTGCCTCGTGGTCACGCCCCTCATTGCGCTCATGAAGGACCAGGTTGACCACTTGCGCCACCTGGGCATTACGGCCGCCGCCGTCTACTCGGGCCAGACGCACGAGGAGCAACTCAAGCACCTCGACAACGCCGTGCTGGGCGGCTACAAGTTCCTCTACGTGTCGCCCGAGCGCCTCGCCACGCCCCTCTTCCAGAACAAGGTGCAGCGCATGCAGGTCAGTCTGCTCACCGTCGACGAGGCCCATTGCATCTCCCAGTGGGGCTACGACTTCCGCCCGCACTACCTGCGCATAGCCGAGGTGCGCCGCCTGCTGCCCGGTGTGCCTGTGCTCGCCCTCACCGCCACCGCCACGCCGCAGGTGGTGGCCGACATACAGGAGCGCCTGCACTTTGCCCAGCCCTGCGTCTACCGCATGAGTTTCGAGCGCAGCAACCTGCGCTATGTGGTGCGCCACACCGAAAACAAGTACGACGAGCTGCTTCACATTCTGCAGTGTGTGCCCGGCTCCGCCATCGTCTACACCCGCAGCCGCGGCGGCACCCGCCAAGTGGCCGAGCAGTTGCAGGCCGCGGGCATCGAGGCCCTTTACTACCACGCCGGCCTCACCACCGTCGACAAGGACGTGAGGCAGCGCACCTGGCAGTCGGGCCGCGTACGCGTCATGGTCGCCACCAACGCCTTTGGCATGGGCATCGACAAGCCCGACGTGCGCCTTGTGGTACACACCGACCTGCCCGACTCACTCGAAGCCTACTTCCAGGAGGCGGGGCGCGCGGGGCGCGACGGGCACACCGCTTTCGCCGTGCTCCTCTACAACAAGTCCGACCACAGCAAACTCATGCGCCGCGTGCCCGAAACCTTTCCCCCGCGCGACTATGTGCGGCGCGTTTACGAAGACGTCACCTCCTTCCTGCAGGTGGCCGAGGGCGAGGGCGAAGGGCGCACCTACGAGTTTGAGCTCGAACGCTTCTGCCGCGTGTTCCACCACTTCCCCGTGCCCGCCGTCAGCGCCCTGCAACTGCTCACGCGCGCCGGCTACATCGACTACCGCGAGGAGGACGAAAACACCTCGCGCCTGCTCTTCCTCGTCACCCGCGAGCAACTCTACCACGTGGAGGGGCTGAGCCAAATGGAAGAGCGCGTGCTCAACGCCGTGATGCGCACCTACGGCGGCATCTTTGCCGACTACGTCAGCCTCGACGAGAGCCGCCTGGCCGCCGCAGCGCAGCTCACTGCCGAACAGGTGTACCACGCCCTGCGCCAACTCACCCTGCGCCGCATTCTCAACTACGTGCCATGCAAGCGGGTGCCCCGCATCACCTTCACCCAGCGACGCGTCGACACCTGCTACGTGCAGCTCGACACCGAGGTGTACGACCGCCGCCTTGAGCAGTACAAAGCCCGCATCGACGCCATGCTGGGCTACGCCACCGAGCACGACACCTGCCGCTCGCGTTACCTGCTCCACTACTTCGGCGACGACAGCGCCGACTGCGGCCATTGCGACGTGTGCCGCGATGCCCAGGCCGCCGCCCCCTCGGCCACTGAGGCAGAGCAAACCGCCCTGCTCGTGCAGCGCTACCTGCGCTTGCTGGCCGACGGGCAGCTGCACCACCCTGACGAGTTCCGCTACGACGGCCTGCGCCGCGCCGCCCACGATGCCGCCCTGCGCCACCTGCTCGACGAGGGCCTCGCCGTGCTGCGCGATGGCCGCTGGCTGCGGGCGCGCTGAGGCCATGCCATCACGTGGGAAAAACTTCCCACGCCGTGGACGAAACTTCCCCCGCCGTGGGAACTTTCTCCCACGGCATCTATTTCTGACGGGGCGGGTGACGGGAAAAACAGGGTGCTACGTAAAAAATATCACGTACTACGTAAAAAAAATCACGTCGTTCGTAAACTTTTTTACGTAGCATCTATTTTCGTCGGGGCGGCGAGCCGTAAAAACAACTCGCTGTGTAAAGAAACTTCCCCCCGCTGTGGTCACATCTGTCCACGGCGGGGGGAAGTTTCTCCCACGGCATCACTATTCGTCGGGGCGGCTGACGGGAAAAAGGAGAAGCCACGTAAAAAATACTATGCGTGTCCGCTCAACGCTTTGCATGGTATCCGGCCTACTTGAAAGGCTTGCGCCAGTTGCAGCCCTCACGCCAGCGGGAGCAGCCGTAGGCGGTGTTGCCCTTGATGACCTTGCCCTGTCCGCATTGGGGGCAGATGCTGCCGGCACGTATGATGCGGCGGCGGGGCTTCGGTTCGGCGGCAGGGTCGTCGGTCTTGGTCTTCGCGGCGCTGCGGGCGGCCGGTGCGGGTGCGGCCTGGGCGGGGGTGACGAGGCGGTGCGTGTTGTCTGCCAGCACTTGCAGCACGAGGGTTTGCACCATGTCCTTCATTTCGTCGATGAACTGCTGCGCGCTGTATTCGTGGCGCTCAATCTGTCGGAGCTTGCGCTCCCACAGTCCCGTGAGTTCGGCACTCTTGAGCAGTTCGTCGTGAATGAGGGCAATGAGTTCCTTGCCCGTGTCGGTGGGTGAGAGCGCCTTGCGCTGGCGGCGGATGTACTGCCTGCGAAAGAGCGTCTCGATGATGGCGGCGCGTGTAGAGGGTCGGCCAATGCCGTTTTCCTTGAGGGCGTCGCGCAGGGCTTCGTCGTCCACGGTGCGTCCCGCCGTCTCCATGGCGCGGAGCAGTGTGGCCTCGGTGTAGGGCTTGGGGGGCTGCGTCATTTTCTGCGCCAACTGTGGCTGGTGCGGCCCGCTCTCGCCCTGCGTGAAGGCCGGCATAGCAGCCGTCTGCGCCTCGGGCTGGCGGCGGTCGGCGGCCTCGTCGTCGGGTGCAGCGTCGGGCTGCGTGGTGAAGCATGCCCGCCAGCCAGGCTCGAGTATTTGGCGGCCTGTGGCTTTGAAGGGAATTTCGGCAGCCTCACCCAGCACCGTGGTGGTGGCAAAGCGGCAGTCGGGGTAGAAGACGGCGATGAAGCGGCGCGCCACGAGGTCGAACACGCGCTGCTCCATGTCGGTGAGGTGCTGCGGCGCCACGCCTGTGGGAATGATGGCGTGGTGGTCGGTCACCTTCGAGGAGTCGAACACCTTTTTGCTCTTGCGCAGCGGCGCGCCCCGCAGCGGCATGAGCAGTTCGCCGTAGCGGCCCGCAATGCCGTTGAGAATTTGCTTGCACTTGCCGTAAATGTCCTCGCTCAGGTACGTCGTGTCGACGCGCGGATAGGTCTGCACCTTCTTCTCGTAGAGGCTCTGCACGAGGGTGAGCGTTTGGTCGGCGGTGTAGCCGAATTTTTTGTTGCACTCCACCTGCAGCGAGGTGAGGTCGAAGAGCCGCGGCGGTGCCTCGGTGCCCTGCTTGCGCTCCACCTTGGTCACGGTGAAGGGCGTGTGGCGTATTTTCTCCAGTGCGGCGAGTCCCTCCTCCTCGGTGCTGAAGCCGCGGCGTGCGGCCTGCCGGGCGCGGACAGCGTCGGCGTCGGCGGTGGCGGGCGCGGCGGCCTCGTCGTCGCGGTTGTCGTCCATCACGGCGGCAAAGGTGACGTCGCGGTAAAGGGTGGTGAGCACCCAGTAAGGCTCGGGCTTGAAGTGGTCAATTTCCTCCTGCCTCTTCACAATGAGGGCCAGCGTGGGCGTCTGCACACGGCCAATGCTCAGGGGCGGCGTGCCCGGCCGGCGGTTGGCACCGTACTTGAGTGTGTAGAGGCGCGTGGCATTCATGCCCAATATCCAGTCGCCAATGGCGCGGCAGAGGCCCGCTTCGTAGAGCGACTGGTAGTCGGCCTGTGGACGGAGTGACTGGAAGCCCTCGCGTATGCTCTCCTCGGTGAGCGATGAAATCCAGAGTCGCTCCACGGGGCAGCGTGCGCCGGCTTTCTGCATCACCCATCGCTGTATGAGTTCGCCCTCCTGGCCGGCATCGCCGCAGTTGATGATGCGGTCGGCCTGCTGCATGAGGCGCTCGATGACGGCAAACTGGCGGCGCACGCCGTCGTCATGCTTGAGGCGTATGCCGAAGCGGGCGGGCACCATGGGCAGTGCGCCGAGCGACCAGCGCTTCCATTCAGGCGTGTAGTCCTCGGGATATTTCAATTCGCACAAGTGGCCAAAGGTCCACGTCACCTGGTAGCCGTTGCCCTCCATGTAGCCCTGGTGCGACGTGGTGGCGCCCAGCACCTGGGCAATGTCGCGCGCTACGCTCGGTTTCTCGGCTATGCAAACAATCATGTATTTATATATAAGGAATAGATGAGAGAGGGGTAAAAGAGGAAATCAGTGAAAGCGGCGGCCGTGGCAGGCTATGCGCAGGCGGTTGCCCAGCGCGCTGGCTATGCGCCGCCACTGGCCGTGGCGCAGGTTGAGCCAGAGCTCCTCGAGCGAGCGTGCCGCCTTGAGCCACGGGTGCTCCCAGGCCATGATGCGGTAGACGCGTTGGCGGTAGGCCACGTGGTCGACCACGTGGCGCGGGTGGTGCAGGGGGAAGGCCAGTTCGTGGCGCTGCATGGTGAAGATGCGGCGGTAGCCCGCGGGGAGCGTGTGCACCGACCCCGCGAAGTGCGTGGAGTTGTCCGTCACGCCGAGGTTGGATATCATGTTGACGCGCGGCACGATGGCCAGTTGGTTGCTGAGCAGCATGTGGGCGTGGAAGATGGTTTCGTAGAAAGCCTTGCCGCTGGCCTTGTGAGCGCGGCACATGGGCAAGAAGTCGCGTCGCAACTTGCGCTCCTTGGTGAGCGCCTCGATGCGTGCCACGGCTTGCGGGTCGTCGAGCCAGGTGTAGGCCTCGTCCCACCGTTGCACCACGCGTCGCCACGACGCCCAGCCCCAGATGCTGAAGTTCGAGGTGAAGAAGTAGTCGTCGGCCCCGCAGTCGGTGGTGTGCTCCTCGGTGTTGAAGCCTGCTATCATGCCCACCCGTTCGTCGTGCTCGTAGCGGTCGAGCATTTCCTTGCAAAAGGCAAAGAAACTGGTGGTCGGCACGTCGTCGTCCTCCAGCACAATGCATTTCTCCACCATGCTGAAGGCCCACTGCTGCGACAGGAACTCCGACGGGTCGCATCCGTGGTTCACCTCCTCGAAGCGGGTGTAGACTTCGCATTCCCAGTCCACGTGGCTCACAATGTCGCGGCAGGCCATGATGCCCGGCATGTCCTTTTCGCCGCGCGGCCCGTCCTGATAGAGGAAGAGGCGCGCGGGCTGGGCTTGGCGCACGGCGTTGAACACCTGTTGCAGCGAGTCGGCGCGGTTGAAGAAGAGTATCAATACGTTTACGTCCATAAGGGGGAAGGGGTGAGAGCGGGTGGGGGAGTTGAAAGAAAGAAGAAAGAAGCAGCGTCAGACAATTGCTACCGACATGCCCCAGGCCAGCACCTTGTCGATGGTGGGTGTCGGCACGCCGTGTTCGGCCGCCAGTTCCTTGATGAAGCGCAGGCCGAAGGGGAAGTCTTCGGTGAAGTAGCGGCTGGCAAAGTCGGGCACCCATCCGTTGGGCGTAGGCCGCATGGGGGCGGTGATGGTCTGGAAGGCTGCGATGGATGAAATCTTGGCCGTGAGCGAGGGGGCATCTGTGCTCTCGTAGTAGGAAAGCAGCGTGGGAATGCGGTGCCCCTGCATGGGCAACATGTCCAGCAGGCGCATGAACTCGGCGTCCATGTCGATGAGCAGCTGCGAAGCCTCGTCGGTCCATTCCTTATAGAAGAGTATGGGGCGCTCCCAGGTGCGTCCGTCGTAGTGCCCCCACATGCTGAAGAGGCGGCCGGTGTGCAGAATGGGGTTGCTGTTGGTGAGCGATGCCTCGTAGAAGCTGCCCAGCAGACGGGTGGGTGTGAGGAAAAGCCTTTCGGCCGTGCGGCGGAAGTCATCGACTGCGGGCATACATTCGGCCGCCACGTGCACCTCGGGCTTGTAGCCCAGGAGCAGGGCGCTGGCGCCGTAGTCCTTGGTGCGGGCAATGAAGGGCGTGCGCTGGAAGGCGAAGAGTGGCGTGCCTTGCGGCAGCAGACGGTGGGCGGCAAAGAAGAAGCCCGTGCTGCCCACAATGGCTCCCACTGCGGCGTGCCCCAAGTGCTCACGGATTTGGCAGAGCGTCTTTTCAATCAGGAAGCCCGGCAGGCAGAGAAACACCCAGTCGGCCTCGTGCAGGGCTTGGGCGGCGTTGGCCGTGACGGTGTGCAGCGTGCACTCAAAACGCTTGCCCGCGGGGTCGGTGCAGGCGATGCGGCGCTGCCAGGCCTCGGGATGGCCCGTGAGCATGCTGATGCGCACATCGGGGTGAGAACCCAGCACGGCGGCGCACACATGTCCGAGCGAACCGCCGCCACAAATGGTAATGTTCATAGAGCAGCGAGTGTTTATTTACCCTCCACATCCCTCAGTGCGGCGATGAGGCGGTCGTTGTCCACGTGGTTGCGTATGGCGATGCGAATGTAGTTGCGCCCGTCGAAGGCGCGCTTGGTGGAGCAGTCCTTGAGCAGGATGTTGTAGCGGCGCAGCATGGCCGCTACGAGGCCGTGCGAGGTGTAGGGCGAGCGCACTTCGCACAGGAAGTAGTTGGCCTGCGAGGGAATGACGCGCAGGAAGGGGATGCTCTGCAGCAGGGCGAAGAAGCGGCGGCGCTCCGCCTGGAACTTGTGGCAGGCGGCGTGGTAGTCTACCTCATATTTGGAGTAAATCTGCATGTAGAACTCGGCGAACGAATTGATGTTCCAAATGGCCACGTCCTTCTTGGCGCGGGCAATGAGGTCGGTGTCGGCCGAGGCCATGATGCCCAGACGCAGCCCTGGCACGCCGAAACTCTTGGAGATGCTTTTCATCACCACGAGCGTGGGGTAGGCTTCGAGCAGGTCGTTGCGCAGCAGTGTGTGCTGGGGGAAGCCCTCGGCAAAGTCGACAAACGACTCGTCGACCACCAGGCGTACGCCGCGGTCGCTGCACCATTGTGCCAGCACGCAGATGTCGGCCAGCGGAATGAAGTTGCCCGAGGGGTTGTCGGGGTTCACCAGCAGCAGTGTGCTCACGGGGTGCTCGTCGAAGTAGCGCATGAGGTCGTCGGCGGTGTAGCAGAAGTCGCGGCCCTCGGGTCGGAAGGTCACGATGCGTTCGGCGGGCATGCGGTTGGGGTATTCCTCGAAGGTGGGGCAGCACACGCCCAGCAGGCCTTCGGTGTGCTCCATGAGGCACTTGATGAGTTCGGCGGCGCCGTTGCCCGGCACGATGTAGTCCTGCCGCACGCCGAAGCATTTGCCCGCCAGCAGCGAGTTGACGTACATGCCCGAGGGGTACTCCGTGAGCAGCGTGTCGAAGTTGGCGCGCATTTCGTTGAGCATGCGGGGCGAGGGGAAGTAGGGGTTCACCAGGTAGCAGAAGTCGGGCATGTCGGGGAAGCGCCAGTAGCCCCCGTAGCGTCGCATGTACTGCTGCAGTTGCTCGTCGCCTTCGGCAAAGAGTGCGTTGGCAATGTCGAGGTCCTGAATGTCGTCAATTTCGTACCACTTGCGGTTGCCCACGGGCAGCGCCTTGAGTTCGCTCTTGTCGAGGAAGGTGATGACGCGCAGCACCTGCTCGTAGTATTCGTTGTTGCCCAGCGCCTTGCTGTAAGCTTCGAGGAAGGGCACGTATTTGTGGCGTGCAAAGTCGCGGCTGAACTTGTAGATGTTCACCGTTTTGTAGTAGCGGTTGGTGTCTTCGTATTTGAAGGCTTTCTTGGGCACGAAGTTCACAATGTTGCAGTCCTCGTCGATGCACACCATGGTGCCGTCCATCCACGTTTGGTATTTCGCCACCAGCGCGAGGTTGGGGTAGGGGTCGTCGAGTATGAGGCGAAACATGTCCTCGTCGAAGATGAGGTCGCTCTCGATGAGCAGCGTGTCGTCCTCCTGCAGTTGCTCCTTGGCCAGGGCGAGAGAGTAGATGTTGTTGGTTTTGTCGTAGACGGGGTTGTTCACATACTCAATGTGTAGCACGTCGTCGTAGCGTTGTCCTATGTAGTCCTTGAGTTTCTGTCCCTCGTAGCCCACCACTATCACCACGCGTTGCAGCGTGAGGCGTGAGAGTTGGGTGAGCAGGCGGTCGATGAGTGCAGTTCCGTTTACCTTCACCATGCACTTGGTGTTGTTGCGTGTAAGGTCGCCCAGGCGGCGTCCCATGCCGGCGGCCAGAATGATAGCTTGCATGTGTGTATATATAAAAAGGAAAGGCGACAACGTGTCAGTTGTTCGCAGTGAGACGTGTGGCAAAGAAAGTGGCGTGCCCCTGCCGCGCCTCGACGGGCGGCAGCGTGTGGTATTCGCCAAAGAGGTCGCGCAGGTAAGTGTCGCAGTCGGCGGGTGCGCTGAAGGTTTCGCCCTCAAACTGCACCGTGCCCAGCGGGAAGATGGTGCTGCGCAGGTGGCGGTTGCCGTTGCCGCTGTTGTTGAGCGTGTTGGAGTAGAACTTGTCGGAGGGCCTTACGATGCAGGCCAGCCGCCATGCCGCGCCGAGCAGGGCGCGCTTTGTGCCGAAGTAGAAGAGTTCGGCCACCGAGCGCCAGGAGTAAGTGTGCTGTGCCTGGAGTATGGCGTTGGCGCGGCAGTAGCCCTTGGCCAGTCGTTTGGAGAGTTTGTAAGGCAGCGTGGGCCAGGGCAGCATGGGGAAAATGTCGATGTAAAGGCCCTTGGCGTAGGGTCGTGAAAAATCGTCGCCCCCCTCGACAATGAGGGAGTTGAGGTTGCGCACCTTGCAAATGGGCAGGCGCATGGAGGGGTCGGTTTGCGGTGCTTGCACAAAGAGGTGCGGCGGGAGTTCGCGTTGTGCCACTTCGATGAAGCGTGGCACGTCGGTCAGGGGCATGCAGATGTCGATGTCGTCGTCCCACGGAATGAAGCCTCCGTGCCTGATGGCGCCGAGCAGCGTGCCGCTGTCAAGCCAGTAGGCTATGCCGTGGCGCCGGCACAGTGCGGCCACGTGGCGCAGAATGTCGAGTTCAGCCTCCTGCATGGCTCGCAGGTGCTCCTGGTGGTAGCGTCGCACGTAGCGGTTGCGCCCCTCGGCCGTCAGGTTGGGCTGCTGCGAGGTTGTGGCGGCAGTGCCGGGCGATTGCGAGGCTTCGGCAGCCTGGCGTGTGGCCAGCAGACGTTCGAGGGTGAGCAGGTCGTCGGGGAAAGTCAGTTTCAGCGCGCAGGCATCACCCTCGACCACGGCAATGGGCACGTGTGGCAGGTAGCGCATCACGATGCCGCAGTCGTCGGTGGCAGCAAAGTGAGGGTCGGCCAGCGCCAGTCGGTAAGCCTCGGCAATGGTGCTGAGGCGGAAAGCCTGCGGTGTTTGCATGCGCTGCATCTGGCTGCGTGGCGGCACGGCCTTGATGCAGCCGTTCTCCGTTTGCATGAGGGTGTCCACCGAGGCGATGCCCGTGGCTACGGCCTCGTGGCTCTGCAGTGCGCGGCACACGTCGCTGATGCAGCGTGCCGTGACGAGTGGGCGTGCGGCGTCGTGAAAGAGCAGGCACACGTCCTGCCCCTCGTAGGCCCGTATGGCGGCCAAACTGGAGTCAGTGCGCTCCTTGCCGCCGTGCAGCAGGCGTTTCACCTTGGCGTGTCCGCAGCGGTCGATGATGCCTTGCACCGTGTCGTGCCAAGCGGGGGCCACCACCACCGCCACCTCGTCTATCAGCGGGTGCGTGGCAAAGGCCTCGATGCTGTGTTCCAAAACGGTGCGCCCGGCCAGCGTGAGGTATTGCTTGGGCTTGTCGCTGCCCATGCGGCTACCGCTTCCGCCCGCCAGAATGATGCCGATGTAGCGTGTCATGATGTGTAGATTTATGTGCAAAGATACTGCAAGGCGAGAGCAGGGCAAAATATAAGACTGCAAGTTTTACATTTACCATGCCGAGCCGCCGCGTATTTTATGTAAAGATACTGCAAGGCGAGAGCAGGGCAAAATATAAGACTGCAAGTTTTACATTTACCGTATTGGCGTGACGGCGAATGTCCCTTGATAAATGGAGGGGCGCGTGGTGCGGGAGGAATGCCTGTTCAGCAAAAAGCACCGCCGCCCCGAGGCATCTGCATCGCGCCTCTCCGTTACGCTATGCCGCGAAACCGTTTTTGCGACGTATATACCCATCACGAGATGCCGCTTTGTGGTTTGCCACGCCGGCACGGCAGACGTGCCACGCCGGCATGGCAGACGTGCCGCGCCGGCGTGGCAGACGTGCCGTGCCGGCGTGGCAGATAGCAAAGCGCCATCTGCGCACAGCAAGGTGCCTTGGCGAAACGGTTTCGCGCCGTGTTGAAACGAGTGTAAATGATTGAGAAACAGTGGTGGTATGTGTCGCATCTCGCCTCGGCCGCCCGCGGCTTGTTTTTCCGCCCCATTTTCTACCCCCAAAAGCGGCGAAAAGCGGCGATGCGAAGCATGGGACAACCGGCTGCGGGCGCAGGAGGCGTGCGCCGACGGGCTGGCGTACACACCCCCAGGGCATGGCGGCGAGGGGGCACGGCGGCTCGCCGCAGCCTGCGAAGAGGCCATTGGTAAAAGAATGCGTGGGGGGTAGCGCCCTCCTTTAATGAATTTACATTACCTTTACACCCAAAATTTACATGCAGGGCGCGTGTGCAGCGTGGCACAGGGCGCCGGCCACTCATCTTTTTTACACATGAACAAACTCTACAGCCTCCTGCTTGCCCTGGTGATGCTGCCCCTGGCCGTGCAGGCGCAAATGCCTGCGCCGAAACGCGAATTTCGCGGTGCTTGGATACAGATTATCAACGGACAGTTTCAAGGCATGAGCCGCGAAACCATGCAGGCCAACCTTACCCACCAACTCGACGCCCTGCAGCGCTGCGGCGTGAATGCCATCGTGTTCCAAGTGCGCGGCGAGGCCGATGCCCTCTATGCCTCGCCCTACGAGCCGTGGTCGCGCTTCCTGACAGGCACACAGGGCACGCCGCCCGACCCCTACTGGGACCCGCTGGAATGGATGGTGCAGCAGTGCCACCGCCGGGGCATGGAACTGCATGCTTGGATAAACCCCTTCCGCGCCAAAACGAAGGGCACCACGGTGCTCGCCGCCAACCATCCCTATCACCAGAACCCGCACCGCTTCTTTGAGTACGACGGGCTCTACCTCTTCAACCCCGGGCTGGAGGAGAACCGCCGCTACATCTGCTCCGTGGCGGCCGACATTGTGCGCCGCTACGATGTGGACGGCTTGCACATCGATGACTACTTCTATCCCTACCCCGTGGTGGGCGTGCAGATACCCGACGCCGCCACCTATCAGATGCACCGCAACGGCATCGACAACATTGACGACTGGCGGCGTTACAACGTGAACCTCTTCATCGAAATGCTCAGCGACTCCATACACGCCGTCAAGCCCTGGGTGAAGTTTGGCGTAAGCCCCTTCGGCATCTACCATAACCATAAGGAGGGCGACCGCCTGCCAGGCTCGCCGACCAACGGCCTGCAGAACTACGACAACCTCTACGCCGACGTGCTCTACTGGGTGAACAAAGGATGGGTGGACTACCTCGTGCCGCAGATTTACTGGGAAATAGGCCACAAGGCCGCCGACTATGCCTGCCTGGCGCGCTGGTGGAGCCGCTTCGCCGGCGCACGGCCGCTCTACATTGGGCAGGACGTGGAACGCACCGTGCGTGCTGCCGACCCTGCCAGTGCCGACGGCGACCAGATGGAGGCCAAACTGGCCTTGCAGCGCGAACTGCGCGCCGTGCAGGGCTCCTGCCTGTGGTACTCTGCCGCCGTGGTGCGCAACGAGGGAGGCTATGCCACCCGCTTGCAGCAGCGCTACCACGCACGTCCCGCACTGCAGCCCCTCTACCCCTTCCTCGACGACAAGGCGCCCCGCGCTCCGCGCAAACTCAAAGCACGCTGGATGCCCGATGGCTACTACCTCTTCTGGCTCGCGCCCAAGGCACGCCAAGAGGCCGACCGCGCTCACCAGTATGCCGTCTACGCCTTCAAGCAGGGCGAAAAAATTGACCTCAGCAGTGCCGAACATCTGGTGGGCATCACCCGCCACACCCTCTACAAACTGCCCTATGTGAACGGGGCCGAGAAATGCGTCTACGTGGTTACGGCGCTCGACCGCCTGCACAACGAGTCGAAGCCCGGCAAGGCCAAGGTGAAACTCTGAGGCTGCGCCACATTCTTATTTTTACACAAAAACAACCCGCCCCGAACGATGGCGGGAGAATAGGACGAAAATGAAAGTACTGAAATTTGGTGGCTCGTCGGTAGGTACGCCCGAGAGCATCAGCAACGTGAAAGGCATCGTGGAACGGGCTGGCGAGCCCCTCGTGGTGGTGGTGTCGGCCTTGCGCGGCGTGACCGACCAACTGCTGCAGATGGCCGACATGGCAGCCCGCGGCGACGAAGGCTATCAGGCCACGCTCCATGCCATGCGCAGCCGCCACCACGACATGATAGCCGCCGTCATTGCACCTGAGCGCCAAGCCGAGGTAAGGCAGGCCGTGGACGCCTTGCTCAACGAGCTCACCAGCATTCTGCACGGCGTGTGCCTCATACAGGACCTCACGCCCAAAACGGCCGACGCCATTGTGGCCTACGGCGAACGCATGTCGAGCCTCATAGCTGCCGCACTCATCAGCGGCGCACGACACATCGATGCCCGCGAAATCATCAAAACCTATCCGCAGCACGGTAAGCACCTGGTGGACTTCGACACCACCAACGCCCTGGTGGCTGAACGCATCGGCACCGACGAGGGCATCACCGTGATGGGCGGCTTCATTTCGCGCGACGCCGCCACAGGCGTCACCACCAACCTGGGACGCGGCGGCTCCGACTACACCGCCGCCATCGTGGCCGCTGCCCTCGACGCCGAGGTGCTCGAGATATGGACCGACGTGGACGGCTTCATGACGGCCGACCCGCGCATCATTCCCACAGCCTACACCATCGACGAACTTTCGTATGCCGAAGCCATGGAGCTCTGCAACTTCGGCGCGAAGGTGGTGTATCCACCCACCATCTACCCCGTGTGCCGCAAGGAAATTCCCATCCTTGTGAAGAACACCTTCAGCCCCGAAGCCCGCGGCACCGTCATACGCCGCGACGTGGCGAAGAGCGAACGCCCCGTGCGAGGCATTTCGAGCGTCAACGACATGAGCATGGTCACCGTGAGCGGACCGGCCATGGTGGGCGTCATCGGTGTGAACCGCCGCATCTTCACCACGCTGGCCGACGGCGGCATCAGCGTGTTCATGGTGGCACAGAACTCCTCGGAAACAAGCACCAGCATCTGCATGACGCCAGCCGAGGCACACCGCGCCTGCACACTGCTCGACCAAGAATTTGCCACCGAAATACAGAGCGGAGCCATGAA
Source organism: Bacteroidales bacterium (assembly GCA_004557185.1). Classification (GTDB taxonomy): domain Bacteria; phylum Bacteroidota; class Bacteroidia; order Bacteroidales; family Bacteroidaceae; genus Alloprevotella. Next base: position 19,724 of record SFEP01000010.1, on the reverse strand, counting down.
CCCCGCCCAGTGCACCGACGGACTGGCCTCGGTGGCCGTGGTGGGCGAACGCATGCGCCGCATGCCGGGCATCGCCGGACGCCTGTTCAGTGTGCTGGGACGCAACGGCATCAGCATCAGCGCCGTGGCCATGGGAGGGCAGGAAATGAACCTCTCCTTCGTGGTGGAGCGACCGCAGCTGCGCAAAACGCTCAACGTGCTTCACGACAGTTTCTTCCTGAGCGAACACGAGGACCTCAACCTCTTCATCTGCGGCACGGGCACCGTGGGAGGCAGTCTGCTCGAACAAATTGCCCAGCAGCGCGACAAACTGCTGCGGGAGCGCGGACTGAAAATCAATGTGGTGGGCGTGTGCGGACGAAGCCGCGCTGCCTACAACCGCGACGGCATTGACCCCGCACATTACCGCGAGGCCATGAAGCAGGGCGAGGCCGGAGGCGTGGAACGCATGATGCGCGAAATTGAGCAGATGAACATTTTCAACTCCGTATTTGTAGACTGCACCGCCAGCCACGAGGTGGCAGCACAGTATTTGCGACTGCTCAAGCACAACGTGAACATTGTGGCGGCCAACAAGGTGGCGGCTTCGAGCGACTACGAAACCTACAGCCTGCTCAAGCAAACGGCCCGCGAGCGCGGCGTGAAATACCTCTTCGAAACCAACGTGGGCGCAGGGCTTCCCATCATCAACACCATAGGCGACCTACGCTCCTCGGGCGACCGCGTGCTGGCCTTCGAGGCCGTGCTCAGCGGTACGCTCAACTACGTGTTCAACACCCTCTCGGCCTCCGTGCCCCTGAGCCAGGCCGTGCGCATGGCGCAGCAAAACGGATACAGCGAGCCCGACCCCCGCATCGACCTCTCGGGCAAGGATGTGATACGCAAACTCGTTATCCTGTCCCGCGAGAGCGGCTACCGCGTGGAGACGGACGAGGTGGAGCGTCACCTCTTCATCCCGCAGGAACTCTTCGACGGCGACCTCGACAACTTCTGGAGTCGCTTGCCCGAACTCGACGCTGCCTTCGAGGCCGAACGCCAACGGCTGGAGCGCGAGCACAAGCGCTGGCGCTTCGTGGCAGCCTGGCGCGACGGTCACGGCTCCGTGGGGCTGCGCGAGGTGTCCATGGGCCATCCGCTCTACGACCTCGACGGCTCCAACAACATCCTGCTGCTCACCACCGAGCGCTACCACCGCGACCCCATGCTCATACAGGGCTACGGCGCGGGTGCAGCCGTCACCGCCGCCGGCGTCTTCGCCGACATCATGCGGGTGGCCAACGTGTAGGCGGCACAGCCATCGAGCATCCGCTCTGTCTATACCATATTATATATATACGAGCCCTACGCAAACAAGGGGGAGGTTGTCCGTGTGTGGAACAACCTCCCCCTTGGTGTGTGTAGTGGGTGCGCCCTGGCTATTCGCCGAAGAATGCCGGCAAATGGTGGCGGATGATGTGGAGCGCCTTCTCGGCCTGCTGCCTGCTGAGCGTGAGGGGCGGCAGCAAACGCAGAATGTGGGTGGAGGCTGCACCCGTGAACATGTGGTGGTCCTTCACCAGACTCTGGCGGAAGGCCTTGATGGGAGCGTCGAACTCCACGCCAATCATGAGGCCGAGGCCACGCACGTCGGTGATGTGCGGGTTGTCGTGCTGCATTTCGCGGAAGCCCTGCAGCAGGTAGCGGCCCGTGCGGGCGGCGTTTTCAATGAGGTTCTCCTGCTCCAGCACGTCGAGCACGGCCAGCGCGGCGGTGCAGGCCAAGTGGTTGCCGCCGAAGGTGGTGCCCAGCATGCCTGCCACAGCCTGAAACTTGGGCGCAATGAGCACGGCACCCATGGGGAAACCGTTGCCTATGCCCTTGGCGCAGGTGATGAGGTCGGGGCGGATGCCCAGGTGCTGGTGGGCAAAGAAGCGGCCCGTGCGTCCGTAGCCGCACTGTATCTCGTCGCATATGAGCACTGTGCCGTAGCGGTCGCAAGCCTCGCGCAGACCTTGTGCAAACTCGGCCGTGGCCAGCCTGATGCCGCCCACTCCCTGCACGCATTCCAGTATGACGGCTGCCACGTCGCCCTTGGCCAGTTCGGCCTCGAAGGCAGCCAGATCGTTGAGCGGCAGGAAGGTGACGTGCCCGTTGGCATTGACGGGCGCCACGATTTTCGGGTTGTCGGTGGCCTCAACGGCGAGCGACGTGCGGCCGTGAAAAGCCTTCTGCACGGCCAGTACGCGGCTGCGGCCCGTGTGGAACGATGCCAGCTTGAGCGCATTTTCATTGGCCTCGGCGCCCGAGTTGATGAGGAATAGGCTGTAGTCGGGGTAGCCGCAGGCACGGCCCAGGCGCTCGGCCAGCCGCTCCTGCAACTTGTTATGCACGGAGTTGGAGTAGAAGCCCAGCTGCGCCACCTGCTCCTGCATTTTGCGTACGTAGTGCGGATGGCAGTGGCCAATGCTGATGACGGCATGGCCGCCGTAGAGGTCGAGGTAGGCCTGGCCTTCGCTGTCCCACACCTGGCAGCCCTGGCCTTTCACAATTTCAACGTCGAAAAGGGGATATACGGGAAAAAGGTTCATGTAGTTTCGTTTTTGGGTTAAAATCGGCAGCACTTCCCACGTCAGGCGCAGGGAAGTGCTGTCCGTCATCTGTTCTGAAACGGTGGGATGTGGTAGCACCCACCTCAAGGTAAAGCGTGCTGCTTGCCGCGTGTGGCCTTGCTCAGAAGGCTACGGGCTTAAGGCGTAGGCCCGTGGTTTCTTCGAGGCCGAACATCAGGTTCATGTTCTGCACTGCCTGTCCCGACGCGCCTTTCAGCAGGTTGTCGATGCACGAGGTGATGAGGAGTTTGTGGCCGTGCTGCTCGGCGTGGATGAGGCATTTGTTGGTGTTGACCACCTGCTTGAGGTCGATGGGGCGGCTCACGTAGTGGGTGAAGGAGGCTTCGCTGTAGAAGTCGCGGTAGGCAGCCTCCACCTCCTCCAGGGGCACGTCGCAGGTGAGCACCTCGGTGGCGAAGATGCCGCGCGCAAAGTCGCCGCGGTAGGGTATGAAGTCTACGCTCCCCCCGAAGCCCGGCTGCAACTGGTGCAGCGACTGCATGATTTCGGGCACGTGCTGGTGCTCAAAGGCCTTGTAGATGCTCATGTTGCCGTTGCGCCAACTGAAGTGCGTGGTGGCGGCGGGCTTCACACCTGCTCCCGTAGAGCCCGTGATGGCGTTCACGGCAATGTCGCCGTCCAGCCATCCCGCCTCGGCCAGTGGCAGCAGGCCCAGCTGTATGCAGGTGGCAAAGCAGCCAGGGTTGGCCACGTGCTGTGCGCCGCACAGATGGCTGTGGTTGAGTTCGGGCAGGCCATACACGTAGTCGTTGTCGTCGGAGGCCAGACGGAAGTCCTGCGCCAAGTCGATGATGCGCACGTCGGCGGGAATGTAGTGTTCTTGCAGAAACTGCGTGCTCTTGCCGTGGCCGAAGCAGAAGAAGACGACGTCCACCTCGTCGAAGGGGAGTTCCGAAGTGAAGCGCAGGTCTGTTTCGCCATACAGCCCTTCGTGCACGTCGCACAGCAGGTTGCCGGCGTTGCTCTCGCTGTTCACGAAAACGATTTCGGCCTCGGGGTGGTTGAGCAGGATGCGGCACAGTTCGCCAGCGGTGTAGCCTGCTCCGCCTATGATACCTATTCTAATCATACTCGTAGTGGGGTGTGTGAGGGTGAGGGCCGATGCGGTCTTGCGGTGCGCTGGTCACTCCTTGTGGTTGGTGTAGAAAACGCGGAGGGGCGTGCTCAGCACCTTGATGAAGCCTTTTGCCTCGTCGGCGGTCCAGCCCTTCTGCGTTTCGCCGTATTCGCAGAACTTTGTCTTCACCAGGTCGTCGGGACTGTCGACGCCCACGGTGCTGAAGCCCAGCGGACGCAGTTCGAGGATAACGGTGCCGTTGACGTAGCGCTGCGAACTGGTGAGCATGGCTTCGATGTCGCGCATCACGGGTTCGAGATACTGGCTCTCGTGCAGGAACATGCCATACCAGTTGGCCACCTGGTCTTTCCAGTACTGCTGCCATTTGGAGAGCGTGTACTTCTCCAGGAAGCGGTGGGCACCGATGATGAGGGCGGGTGCGGCGGCTTCAAATCCCACACGGCCCTTGATGCCGATGATGGTGTCGCCCACGTGCATGTCGCGGCCAATGCCGTAGGCTGCGCCGATTTCCTCTACCTTGCAGATGGCGGCCACGGGGTCGTCGTAGCGAGTGCCGTTTACGGCTTTCAGTTCGCCGTGCTCAAAGGTGAGTCGCAGTTCCTCGGTGCCCGTTTTCTGCACTTGCTTGAGGTAGGCGCTTTCGGGCAAGCCCTGTGTGGAGTCAAGAATTTCGCCGCCGCAGATGCTGGTGCCCCAGATGCCCACGTTGTAGGAGTATTTCAGTTTGGCAAAGTCGGCTGCAAAGCCGTGCTTGTTCAGGTAGTCCACCTCGTCCTGTCGCGACAGGTTGCCGTCGCGCGTCAGGGTGATGATTTCCATGTCGGGGCACATCACGAGGAAGGTCATGTCGAAGCGCACTTGGTCGTTGCCAGCTCCCGTCGAGCCGTGGGCTATGGCGCTGGCGCCTATCTCGTTGGCGTAGCGTGCAATGGCCATACCCTGGAAAATGCGTTCGGAGGAAACGCTGATGGGGTACACGTTGTTGCGTAGCACGTTGCCGTATATCATGTACTTTAGGCTCTTCTCGTAGTACTCCTGCGTCACGTCGAGCGTCACATATTTCGTAGCGCCCAGTTTGTAGGCGTTCTCCTCGTTGGTGCGTAGCTGTTCGGCGCTGAAGCCGCCCGTGTTGGCGCAGGCGGCATACACCTCGTAGCCTTTTTCCTTAGCCAGATACATCACGGTATAGGAAGTGTCCAGTCCGCCGCTGAATGCTACTACTACTTTCTTTTTCATACGTGTCAGATGGTTTTTGTGTGTTGTGAAAAATGCCTTCTCGGCGGCTTGGTCAGAGGTCGGCGTGCTGCTTGATGAAGTCGAGCACGTCCTGCGGTATCTCCACGGGCAGTTTGTCATCGGGGTGTCGCTCGGGGTCGTAGAGCATGCCTGTGCAAACGCAGTATTTGCGCCCCGTGCGTGCCAGCACGTCGCAGTTGATGCAGCAGGGGCTCTCAGGCGTGCCGCAGCCCTTCCAGTACTCGTCGTCCTGCGTCAGTTCGGCAAAGGGCACGGGCACGTAGCCCAGCGACGTGTTGATTTTCATCACTGCGCCCGAGCTCGTCAGTCCGAATATCTTGGCCTTGGGCCAGCGCACCCGCGACAGCGAAAAGGCCAAACGCTTGATGCGCGTAGCCAAGTGGTGACCGCGGAACTTGGGCACCACAATGAGGCCCGAGTTGGCCACGTAGTGCTTGTTCTCCCAACTCTCGATATAGCAGAAGCCGGCAAACTCCTCGCCGTAGAGGGCGATGATGGCCTTGCGTTCCTTCATCTTGGTGGCCACATACTCGTGTGTGCGGCTGGCAATGCCCGAGCCGCGCACCTTGGCCGCGTCGGTGATGGTTTTCAGGATAGTGTCAACATACTTTTCGTGGCTTGCGTCGGCCACCAGCACTTGAATGCCGTCGTTGTATTCTTCCATTGTTTTGGTTTTCTGTCAGGCGTGCCGCAAGGGGGCGCACAGTGGCGCGGTGCGGTCGTCGTTATCTCTCGTTTAGTTTTGGTATAGAAATAATCGGCCTGTGCCGGCACTTACAGCACCACGCTCTTGATGGCGGGTATGGCCGTGGCCAGGTCGTCGGTAAATTCCTGCCGTGTGTGGTTTTCGCGCATCACCACCAGTATGGTGTCGTCGCCGGCCAGTGTGCCGGCCACCGTGTTGAGGTGGCGCGAGTCGATGTCGTAGGCCAGGCCCGCAGCGTAGCCGGGGCGTGTGTGAATGACCGCCATATTGCCCGAGAAGTCGATGGAGTTAAAACCCGTTTGACGCAGAAAGTCGGGCACGGCGTCGGGCTTGATGGTGCGGCGATACTGCGGGTTTTCGGGCAGTATGTATTTGTACCCATCGGGGGTCGACACCTTGGTGGCCCGCAGGCGGTTCAAGTCGCGTGAGAGGGTGGCCTGCGTCACCTCAATGCCGTTACGCTTGAGTTCCTGCAAAATGTCTTCATGACTACCTAAGTTGTGTGATGAAAGGATGACGCGCAGCACTTCCAGACGTTCAAATCTTTTGCTCATAAATATCTAAGTTATTTCCTAAGACGGACTGCCTGGGGGGAGGGGATATTGGCAAAACCTGCCGGCTGCCTTCGCTCCACATCCCGATTTGCGCCATCTTTGCTGCAAATATACATATTGCTCTGTGATATGCAGTATAAAACGCTGAAAACTTTGGTAAATCAGCATATCCGCTTGAAATATGCAAAAGAAATGCGTGTTATATGCTTTTTACACCGCTTCGTGCTGTGCGCTGCGGGCACTCCTTATTATATATAGGGGCTGCGCCGCCGTCACCCTCTGCCGGTAGGCATGCGCTGTGCGCCGTCAGGCCTTGGTCAGTTTCAGGCAGGCCCAGCCGTCGGTTTCGCGCTGGTCGGCCAGGGTCAGTCCCTGGCGGCCGGCCTCGGCCAGGAGTTGCGGCACGTCGGAGGTGTAGAAGCCGCTCATGTAGAGCATGCCGCCCTGCTTGAGGCGCGCCGTGTAGTGGCCCATGTCGCGCAGCAGAATGCCCAGGTTGATGTTGGCAATGATGAGGTCGAAGGGGCCCTTGCCTGCCAGCGACGAGGCGTCGCCCAGTTCCACGTCGATGCCGTCTACGCCGTTCAGCGCAATGTTCTCAAGCGAGTTCTTCACGCACCACTCGTCTACGTCGATGGCCGTGCAGTGCTGTGCGCCGCGCAGGCGTGCCAGAATGGCCAGAATGCTGGTGCCGCAGCCCATGTCGAGCACCTCGAGGCCGCTGATGTCGTCGTCGAGCAGGCGGCCTATCATCTGCGCCGTGGTGGCGTGGTGGCCCGTGCCGAACGACATTTTCGGGTTGATGGTGATGCGGTATTCCGCCTCGGGCACGTCCTTGTGGAAGGTGCCTGCTATCACGCAGCGTCCGCCCACCACGAGCGGCTTGAAGTAGTTTTTCTCCCACTCCTCGTTCCAGTCCTTGTCCTCAGCCTCCTGCATGTCGTAGCTGATGCTTACGCCGGGCAGGGGGAAGGCTTCGAGCACCTCGCTCAGGGCGTCGGCGTCGTAGAGCGACTGCTGAATGTAGCACTTAAAGTAGTCCGTGTCGGCCTTCTCTTCAAGCACCGGCGCCTCGGGGTCGGCGCCGCGCTCCTTGGCGGTGCGGTCCAGTTCGCTGGTGTGCACAAAACTGTCGAAGCCAATTTCGGCCAGCACGGCCGAGAGCACGTCGTGCACCGTTTCGGTGGCAGGCGTGGTGGTAAACGTAAATTCCAAGTATTGCATAGCGTTCTCGTTCTACGTGCCCGCAGGCATTCAGGTGGTGAGGCATGCGGCCCGCAGCCTCTCGGGCGGGGCGGCATACTAAGTAAGGCGGCAAAATTAAGAAATATTTTCAAAACAGACTTCCCCGTCCCCTCTTTTGTTTGCATTACCACCGTAGTCCGCCCTCTGAAACTCAGCCCCGTAGTGTCTCGTCTGCCGCGCATCCGGCCGTGCCGCCCGGCTGTCATCACGTCGCCCCCGCCCGTTGGCCGATTGTTCTAAATTGCGCCACCCTCCCCGCGCCTTGTGAGCTGCACCTGCAAGGGAGTGAGGCTGAAATCGAGATGCTGGCTGCCCTCGGTGGTCGTCACTTGCCGCTCCTGCTGCTTGTGTCCCATGGCCGTTACTTGCAGGGTGTGCGTGCCGCGGCGCAGTGACAGACGGTAGCGGCCGGCCGCGTCGGTGCGGCAGCCCACGTGCGAGCCTTTTACCCGCACCCAGGCTTCGGCCAGCGCTTCGCCATCGGCGTTGCACACCCGGCCTGTGAGCAGACACGGACGGTAGGGCGCTTCGTCGGCGGAGAGCGTGACGAACAGCATGCTGGCGCAGAGAATGAGAAGCAATCGTTGCATAAGGTACATGAGCATTGAGGATTTAAAAAAGTGTCCGAACCGAAAGTCAACTGGACTTACGTGCTCGGGCACAACGCGTTGCAAAAGGTGGACGGCGGCAGTACTGCCCCTCCTGTTTTCTGAGTGCAAAAGTAGCGCGTCGCCGCTCCCCGTGCTATACCCTCTTTGGGTGATTTTGGTGAGAAGCAAGGGTATTGTGCGGGGGGCGCGGTGGGCATTTGACACAGAAACACAGACGAACGCCCACAGCTTCACCTTATATATATTAGTAGGTCGCGTGCCCTTGATTAAGATTATTATTGATATTTTTGCGCATGTCTACGGCTTTCCTATACATAAGAGCCATTGGTGCGTTTTCCCTCGGGTTAATTTCTCAAACGCATAGCGTGATATGAAAAAACAGTTCAAATACTTCGCCTTTATTTCCTATAGTTCGCACGACACGGCGTGGGGTAAGCGGTTGCAGCGTAAACTCGAAGGCTATCGCATGCCCGCAGCCCTTTGCAGTGAGCACGGTTGGAAGCGCAAACCCATCGACCCCGTCTTTTTCGCCCCTTACGACATCAAGCCAGGAGGCCTGACTGCGGAACTGCAAGATAGGCTGGAAGCATCACGGCATCTCATTGTGCTTTGCTCGCCCCATTCCGCACGCTCCGAATGGGTGGGGAGGGAGATAGCTTACTTCCATAGCCTCGGCCGCACGGAGCACATCCATTTCTTCATCATCGACGGCGTTCCCCACAGCGGTGACCCAAGGACGGAGTGCTTCCATCCCGTGGTGAGGGAGCTTGGCATCCCCGAAATCTTAGGCGCCAACGTGCACGAAAAGGTGTTCCGCTGGCCTTGGCTGAACCGTGAGCGGGCTTACGTGCAACTCATTACCAAACTGCTGGGCTTGGAGTTCGACAGCCTGTGGCGGCGGCACCAGCGCCTGCTCCGGCAGAAAATGGCTGCGTGCATGCTGGGCATACTGGCGGTGCTGGCAGCCTTGTGGGGCGTGTGGCTGAACAGCCGGCCCGTGGATGTGTGTGTCACGCTCAGCGAAGCCACGGCACACAACCCCCGTCTGCCTGCGCTGCGTGAGGCCGTAGTCACCCTGCAACTGGGGCACGAGGTGAAGACCGACACGCTGCGTACATTCAGCGACCACGCGCTCTTTCTACACATCCCCCACAACTACCTGAACAAGCCCGTGCGCCTCACCGTGGCCTGCCGCGATTGGCTGCCCGTTGACACCACGCTCGAGCTGCGCCGCGCACTGACGCTGCCGTTGGCGCGCAACCCGCATGCCTACGGCGATGTGTCGATGCTCCTTTGGGACAAGAACAAGGAAGCAGGCGTGCCCCACACCGAAATATCCTTGGCAGGACAAACCGCCACGACCGATGCCGCGGGCTATGCTCGGGTGTGCATCCCCTTGCAGCAGCAGTGCAGCATCTACCACGTGCAATGCCCGCTGCCACTCGAAAACGATATGCTGCCCCCAGCCAGCGAACCCATAGCACTGATTGTAAAATAGGAAACATAGCAAGTCATGAAAAAGTACCTTTTGTTTCTTTGCCTGTTGGCCACCATTTCAGTCGCCTTTGCCCAGACGCAGCGCGGCTATGTGAAGACCCGTGGCCGCTTGGCCGCCAACGGTTCCCTCATTCCAGGCACACGTCTGGCGGGAGCCACCATTACGTTCAAGGATAACGTCGCAGTGGTCAGTGGCCCTAACGGCGCCTTCTCCTACCCCATGCGCAGCAAAACATTCAGCGTGGAGAGTGTGAAGAAGAAGGGCTACCAGCTTTACGACCCCGACCTCCTTGGCCGAACGCACAGCTACTCCTCCAACGACCTGCTGGTGGTGATGGACACGCCCGAGAATGTGCTGGAAGACCGTCTGGCCGCCGTAAGAAAAATACGCAACACGCTGCAGAAGCAACTCAACGAAAAGACGAATGAATTGGCAGCGCTGAAGAAGCAACACAAAATCACGGAGGAGGAATACCAGAAAAAGATACAGGCATTACAAAAGGCGCAGGATAAGAATGAAGAACTCATCTCCGAAATGGCGGAGCGCTACTCCACCCTCGACTTCGAAGCGATGGATGACTTTCGGCGCCGCGTGGCCGCATACATCCAGAACGGCGAGCTCACCCGTGCCGACTCCCTGCTCAACACCAAGGGCAGCATGGAGGAGCGTTGCGCCGAGTTGGCCCGCGAACGTGAGGCTTTGAGAAAGAACGCTGAGGATTTGAGGAAACGCCAAGAGGAGCAGGAAAAGGGCGAGGCTCACTATGCCAAGATACTTGAGGACATTGCCGCCGACTGCTACAACCACTTCGAAATCTGCAAACTTCGTCACGACAACGACTCCGCTGCCTACTGGATCGAACTGAGAGCCTGCCAGGACTCAACGAACGTGGATTGGCAGTTGCAGGCTGGAAGATTTATCGATGATTATATCGCAGATTATCACAAAGCCTTACGCTATTATCAAAGAGCCTTGCATAGTGCGATGGTGCAAGAAGGCGAAAAGTGTGAGCATGTGGCCACGAGTTACAACAACATAGGTTCTGTTTATTCATCCCAAGGCGACTATCCCAAGGCCTTGGAGATGCATCAGAAATCCTTGGGTATTTGGTTGGACGTCTTAGGTGCGAACCATCCCGATGTGGCCACGAGTTACAACAACCAGGGTTTAGTCTATAAATCCCAAGGTAACTATCCCAAAGCTTTGGAGATGTATCAGAAAGCTTTGGATATTTGGTTGGACGTCTTAGGTGCGAACCATCCCGATGTGGCAAGGAGTTACAACAACATCGGTAGTGTCTATGATTCCCAAGGTAACTACCCCAAGGCCTTGGAGATGTATCAGAAAGCCTTGGGTATTTGGTTGGATGTCTTAGGTGCGAACCATCCCGATGTGGCCACGAGTTACAACAACATGGGTTGTGTCTATCATTCCCAAGGCAACTATCCCAAGGCCTTGGAGATGTATCAGAAAGCCTTGGATATTGGGTTGGACGTCTTAGGTGCGAACCATCCCGATGTGGCAAGGAGTTACAACAACATGGGTTGTGTCTATCATTCCCAAGGCAACTACCCCAAGGCCTTGGAGATGTATCAGAAAGCCTTGGATATTAAGTTGGAAGTATTAGGTGCAAACCATCCCGATGTGGCAAGGAGTTACAACAACATGGGTTTAGTCTATGAATCCCAAGGCGACTATCCCAAGGCCTTGGAGATGCATCAGAAAGCCTTGGATATTCGGTTAGAAGTCTTAGGTGCGAACCATCCCGATGTGGCCACGAGTTACAACAACCTGGGTTCTGTCTATCATTCCCAAGGCAACTATCCCAAGGCCTTGGAGATGTATCAGAAAGCCTTGGGCATTTGGTTGGACGTCTTAGGTGCGAACCATCCCTCTGTGGCCACGAGTTACAACAACATGGGTTTAGTCTATAAATCCCAAGGTAACTATTCCAAGGCCTTGGAGATGTATCAGAAAGCCTTGGGAATTTGGTTGGAAGTCTATGGAGAAAATCATTCTGAGGTGGCTACACTTTACGACTATATCTGTTCAGTATATTATTCCGCCAAAGAGCAGGGCGTGGAATTGCCAGGCTTCAAGGATTTCACGCAATCAGGATTGTTTGCTTGTGAAACGGTTGGCGACGATACACCCGCAGCAAAAGCAGGAATGAGCGGAACATATTATATGCTTGAATTTGCAGACTGGACGCTGGACTCAGACGCCAGTATCTTTGCAAAGAATAATGAAATGCGGGGCAAGCCCAAAAACATAGTGGTGATGAGGGGAGATAAGATTGCCCGACTCCATTTTGAAGACCGCATCGGCGTGCAGTTTGTTTTCAAGAAAGTGGGAGAAGAGGAAAGGCAGCGTGTGCTCAAGGCCTACCGGGCGTGGAAAGAGAGCCAGGGAAATCGGCATGAGTGAGTGCGGACGGCATCTATGGATGAATGCTTTCTTGGTAAAGATGTAGGTTTCTGTTTGCCGCAGAGAGGCAGGCCAGGAACGGGGAAAGAGCGGCTTGCCCTACACCTATCATTACCCTACACCCATTTCACAGCACCTGTTTTCGGCAGGGCGGCAATTCGTCTTCACGGCTTTCGGCAGGGCTGGCGACGGGAAAAAGGAGATGCTACGTAAAAAATTTTACGTCGTTCGTAAAAAAAATCACGTCGTTCGTAAAATTTTTTACGTAGCATCTATTTTTTGCGGGGCGGCGAGCCGTAAAAACAGGCCGCCGTGGAAGAAAGTTACCCAGCCGTGGGAACTTTCTTCCACGGCTGGGTAACTTTCTTCCACGGCATCCCGTTTTGCCTATTTCCTGATAAGCCCAGAGGCGCCGCCTTCAATGCGTTTTTTATGGACAAAAGTTTTTTTGGGGGCGCTCAGATAAGTGTGGCGGAAAGTAATAATAAAAATAGATGCCATGGGCACTTTTTCCCACGGCATCTGTTTTTCTCTCGTTCAGCCTTTCCCGTCAAACACGCCTTGTGGCTGTCGTTACCCCTTGCTGCGCAGGTAGTGGCGCCAGGCCATGAAGGGGCGGTGGTGCTTGTAGTCGAGGTCGTGCTGCATGGTGTAGGCTTCGCGCTCGAAGGAGATGTGTTCGTAAGCACGGAGCCAGTTGCGGTGCTGCACGTAGCGCACCAGCCACTCTGCGAGGTAGATGAGGTAGAAGGGGATGAAGAGTAACTCGCGCTGCTGGAGCGTGTGGATGTACTCGTGGTTGCGCTCCACGGGGCTGAGCGGACCGATGGAGAAAACTACGCCGAAGAGGTTGATTGCGTAGAAATTGCGGCCCATGGGGTGGCGCTTGATTCGGACGACTTTCATGTGTGGGTGAGGAGGAGGGGAGAAACAATAGGTGAATGAACCTTGCGCAACTGGCGGCATCCCTGCGGCGGGGGACGACGACAAACAGGAATAAACAGGCCGAAACGGGCAAAAACAAGAACGCGGGCTGCACCATAGGGCGCAACCCGCGTTGACTTTCTTTCGTAAGTAGGTGCCGGAACGAGGCCGGGCGTTACGTTATGCTTCGGCTACGGGGGTAACAGTTACCACGCTGCGGTCACGCTGGCCGCGCTTGAAACTTACTACACCGTCTACGAGAGCGAAGAGCGTGTGGTCCTTACCCATGCCGACATTCTTGCCGGGATAGTGAACCGTACCGCGCTGGCGAACGATGATGTTGCCTGCCACGCAGGTCTGTCCGCCCCAAATCTTAACGCCTAATCGCTGTGAAGCCGACTCACGGCCGTTCTTAGAACTACCTACACCTTTTTTGTGTGCCATTTCTTCTGAGTTTTTAGGATTAAGCAATTACTTGTTTGATGGTAACCTCGGTGAACTGGTGACGATAACCGTTCAGCTTGCGGTAACCTTTGCGGCGCTTCTTGTGGAACACGAGCACCTTGTCGCCTTTTACGAGGGGCGAAACCACTTCGCATACGACCTTGGCGCCTTCGATGGTGGGAGCGCCTACTTTCACGTCGCCGTTGTTGTCAACGAGCAACACTTTCTCAAATTCAACAGTCTGACCGCCTTCTGCTTCGCGGATGTGGTTGACGAAGAGCTTCTTGCCCTCTTCAACCTTGAACTGCTGACCGTTAATCTCTACGATTGCGTACATTTTAATTTGTATAAACGGGTTTTTCTGTAAGGCGGAGTACATTCGCACCCTCTTGTTTGGCCCTGACAGACTCTAAGCGGCTGCAAATGTACGACTTTTTTCGGTTACATGTATATGCCGCCTGTTTTTTTCGCAAGAAAAAGATGGTGAAACGGCTTTCTGTGCGACCGTTCCACCATCTGGGATTACTTCTTACGGAGTGGCGTGTGAGGTGATGCTTAGAACATCTTCTCGGGATAAACGCCGTCGTCGGCCAGTTTCTGGAACTTGGCCACTACCTCGGGACGGTCCTCGGGATAGGTTACGCCGAACCACTTGGAGGTGGTGTCGAGCACTTCGCAGGTGGCGGTGCCGTCGTGGATGAGCTTGTCGACCATGAGCGGAATGAAGAACTCGCTCTTGAGGTTCTCCATGTTCTTCGGGTCGGAGAGGAATTCCTTGAAGAACTCTACGCTGTGGGCGAAGTAGTCGGGGGTGAAGCCCCAGAAGTTCATGGAAACGGGCGTGGTGTCGGGGATGGCTACCCATTCGTCGTTTTCGTCGAGGTATTTCACTACGCCGTCGAAGCGCTGAATCTTGGTGCGCTCTACCACCGAGGTGAGGTGGTGGTTCTCGTCGTACTCGCACACGCCGCGGCTTACGGTGCCGCTTTCGCTCAGCGTGTTGCCTACGCGGAAGCCTACCATGGCGTATTTACCTGTGCTGCCTTCGGGCAGTTCGCTGAGCCATTTGCCCATTACCTTGAAGGCGTCGCGATCGTAGAAGTCGTCGCAGTTGAGCACGGCGAAGGGCTCCTTGATGACGTCCTTACCCATCATTACGGCGTGGTTCGTACCCCAAGGCTTCTGGCGCTCAGCGGGGCAGGTGAAGCCTTCGGGAAGGGCATCGAGGGCCTGGAAAACAAGTTCGCAGGGAATATGGCCTTCGTACTTGGAGAGAACGATTTTGCGGAAGTCGTCTTCGAAGTCTTTACGAATGACAAACACGAGTTTGCCAAAGCCGGCGTTGATGGCGTCGTAGATGGAGTAGTCCATGATGGTTTCGCCGTGGGGGCCGAGCTTGTCAAGCTGCTTGAGGCCGCCGTAACGGCTGCCCATGCCGGCAGCAAGGAGGAAAAGTGTAGGTTTCATGTGATTATGAATTTGGTTAGGTTGTTGGCTGGATGGGGTGAAGCCGCGCGCCGCAGCCCTTGTGGTGTCAGTGCGTGGGCTGGATGGGGTGTTTAAGACGTGCGTTGCTTACTTTACCTTGCAAAACTACAAAAAATAACGGTGCATGTGCATTTTCTCTCTATTTAATTTTGATGACATGCAGGGGTGGTGCTTCGTGGTGGCAAATGCGGTGGGCGTTGTCAGAGGGCGGAGCCGCACATTTGCGCTGCGGCTGCGGCCATGGCGTCGGGCACGGGGCCTATGCTGGTCAGGAAGTGCGGCATTTCGCGACGGTAGATTTGGGCCATGCGTTGCTCGGTGCAGAAGAGGGTGGAGTAGCGCAGGTTGGCCAGGCGGTCACACATTTTCAGGAAGGGGGCGTACTTTGTGGCGCGGATGCCGGCGTAGTAGGCCTCGCCGGCTCGTTCGGCGCGGGTGCGGCCTTTGTCGTTGGTCAGGGCGTAGACGGCTTCGGCGGCGTCGTGCACGTGGATGTGGGTGCCGTGGTGTGCGTTGAGTTCCTCGAAGATGCGGCGCAGGTCGTTGTAGCTGAGGCGCGCGTCTTCCAGCGTGTCGTGAAAGTAGGCTGCGGCGTAGAGTGTTTCCACCTCGTCGTCGGATACGGGCAGGAGGTCGGCAAAGCGTGTCACGAAGTCGGCCGTCAGCCGCAGGTGAAAGGCGTAGGGCAGTCCGTGCCCGTAGGTTTGGTTCACTGCGGCGTGGCAGGCGGCAGCACGTTCGGCTATCAGGGCTATGTGGGCCGCGTGTAGTTTGTACAATTCGGTCAGCATGGAGTGTCAATATATCAAAGGTGCGCTTTCTCATTGATGCGCTCCCTATATAATATAAATAAGGAGTGGCGTGCTATGCTGTGGCGCGGCCGAGCGTGGCGGCGCAGGCTTCGGCGCAGCGTTCGCCGTCGATGGCCGCGCTCACAATGCCGCCCGCGTAGCCTGCGCCCTCGCCGCAGGGATAGAGGCCGCACAGGTCCACGTGTTGCAGGCTCTCGGCGTGGCGCACGATGCGAACGGGCGACGAGGTGCGCGTTTCCACGCCAATCATGGTGGCTTCGTTGGTCAGGAAGCCGTGGCTGCGGCGTCCGAAGGCCAGGAAGCCCTCTTTCAGTCGTTCGCTGATGAAGCGGGGCATCCAGAAGTGGAGCGGCGATGCCAGCAGGCCTGGCGTGTAGCTGCTGGTGGGCAGGTCGCAGCTCAGGCGGCGGTTCACAAAGTCGGCCATGCGCTGTGCGGGAGCCGTCTGTCGCCGTCCGCCCTGCACCCAGGCCGCGCGTTCGAGTGCTTCCTGAAAGCACATCATGCGCAGTGGGTGTCCGGCCTGCAGCGTTTCGGGGTGCAGGTGTGCAAAGGCATCGTCGTGCATGGCTTCTTCCAGGAAAGGCCGCAGTTCGCCGTCCAGGTCGTCGGCGTGCGTCTCCACCACCATGCCCGAGTTGCTCCACGCCGAGTTGCGCAGTGAGGGGCTCATGCCGTTCACCACCACCTGCTCTGCGCCGCTGGCTGCGGGCACCACGATGCCGCCGGGGCACATGCAGAAGCTGTACACGCCGCGGCCCTTGCTTTGTGCCACGAAACTGTATTCGGCGGCGGGAAGG
Organism: Bacteroidales bacterium; assembly: GCA_004557185.1. Taxonomy (GTDB): domain Bacteria; phylum Bacteroidota; class Bacteroidia; order Bacteroidales; family Bacteroidaceae; genus Alloprevotella. The sequence goes on along the minus strand of SFEP01000010.1, from coordinate 3,271 downwards.
TATTTGCCGCGGCCCTCGGCGCTGTGATACTGTATGCGGTCGATGAGTGCGGAGGGATGCTCCAGCCTCACGCCCACCGCCAGCGCCTTGGCCTCGAGTGCGGCCCCCGCCTGGTGCAGGTGGCGGTACACGTCGCGCGCTGAGTGCCCCGTGGCCAGAATGACGGGGCCTTGAAATTCGCGTCCGTCGGCCGTAGCCACGCCGCACACCTTGCCGTGGCTGATGAGCAGCCGGTCGGCGCGTGTTTGGAAATGCACCTCGCCGCCGCTTTCCAAGATTTGGTGTCGCATAGCCTCGATGATGCGGGGCAAGCGGTCGGTGCCGATGTGCGGGTGAGCGTCGGCCAAGATGGTGGTCGAAGCGCCGAACTGGCAGAACACGCGCAGAATTTTCTCTACATTGCCGCGCTTCTTCGATCGCGTGTAGAGTTTGCCGTCGGAGTAGGCTCCCGCGCCGCCCTCGCCGAAGGAGTAGTTGCTCTCGGCGTCGACGGTGTGGCTGCGCGAAATCTGCGCTATGTCCTTGCGGCGCTCGTGCACATCCTTGCCGCGTTCCAGCACCACGGGGCAGCAGCCCAGTTCGATGAGGCGCAGCGCTGCAAACAGGCCGCCCGGCCCTGCGCCCACCACCACCACCCGCGGTGCGCCCTCCACGTGGGGGTAGTGCACGGGTTCGTAGTCGAGTGCCGGAGCGTGTTCGTTGACAAACACCTCGAGCGTGAGGTTGACAAACACCTGCCGCTGGCGGGCGTCGATGCTGCGGCGTCGCAGGCGCAGGTCGCAGATGGAGCGGCCCTCCACGCCCAGCGTCTGAGCCACGTGTCGGCGCAGTTGCCGGTCGTCGGCGGCCACGTGGGGCGGCACGCGTAGTTGTAGCGTCTGTATCATTTCAAATCAAAAGTTGCACAACAATTAGGGTTCACTCATTGGCTTCTTTTCAAATCTGAATGAACCCACCTTTTTTCAGATGAGGCCTTGTTTCAAGCACTCCCGCCCGCTCCCTTCACCCGAAGAGTTCGCGCAGGGCAGCCTCTACGCGTGCCACAGGCACCAGTTCGATGCGGCGTGGTGCGGCTTCGAGGCCCTTGATGTTGCCCTCGGGCACCAGCATGCGTTTGAAGCCCAGTTTCTCGGCCTCAGCTATGCGTTGGGCTATGCGTGTCACGGGCCGTATTTCGCCGCTCAGCCCCACCTCGCCGGCCATGCACACGTGGCGCTCGATGGCCGTGTCTACGTTGCTCGACAGCACGGCGGCTATCACGCTCAGGTCGATGGCGGGGTCGGTGACGCGTATGCCGCCGGCGATGTTCAGGAAGACGTCCTTTTGCAGCAGTTTGAAGCCCACGCGCTTTTCCAGCACCGCCAGCAGCATGTTCAGGCGTCGCATGTCGAAGCCTGTGGTCGAACGTTGCGGCGTGCCGTAGGCTGCGGTTGAGGTGAGTGCTTGCGTTTCGATGAGGAAAGGCCTTACGCCCTCCAGTGCTGCGGCAATGGCCACGCCGCTCAGCGCCTCGTCGCCCTGCGTCAGGAGCAGTTCCGAGGGGTTTTCCACGCCTCGCAGCCCGTCGCCTCGCATTTCGTAGATGCCCAGTTCCGTGGTCGACCCGAAGCGGTTCTTGATGCTGCGCAAAATGCGGTAGAGGTATTGTCGGTCGCCCTCGAATTGCAGCACCGTGTCCACAATGTGTTCGAGCACCTTGGGGCCTGCTATGGTGCCCTCCTTCGTGATGTGGCCCACCAGAATGACGGGCACGCCGCTCTCCTTGGCATATTTCAGCAGGGCCGCGGCGCACTCGCGAATTTGCGTGATGGAGCCCGGCGACGAGTCTACGCCCTCCACGGCCACCGTTTGTATGGAGTCAACCACCACCAGTTCGGGCTGCACAGCCTTGATGTGGTCGAACACGCGCTCGAGCCTCGTTTCGCAGAGCAGCAGCACCTCGCCTTGTGGCTGGCCTATGCGGTCGGCGCGCAGTTTTATTTGCCTTTCGCTCTCCTCGCCGCTCACGTAGAGCACGCGTCGGCCAGTGAGGTGCAGCACCGTTTGCAGCAGCAGTGTCGACTTGCCTATGCCCGGTTCGCCGCCAATGAGTGTGAGCGAGCCCGGCACCACGCCGCCCCCCATCACGCGGTCGAGTTCGCGGTCGAGCGTGGTGATGCGCGGCTCCTGCTCAGCGCTCACCTCAGCCAGCAGCACGGGTCGCGGCTCCCGCTGCCCGCTGCCCGCCAGTGCGCTGCGCACCATGGCGGTTTGGGCGGTTTGCTGCGTGTCGGGCGCTAGGTGCATCTCCTTCATCGTGTTCCAGTGTCCGCATGCGGGGCATTTGCCCGTCCACTTGGGGGCGTCCTGCCCGCAGTCGGAGCAAACGTACACGGTTTTCGTCTTGGCCATACAGATATAAAGGTGTGGGTGGGGGTGAAAATGGGCACGCCGTGCCTTACATGCTTTCGAGCGCCGTGCGCCAGGAGTGAATTTCCTGCTTCACGCGTTTGAGTCGTTCTATCACGTCGAGGGTTTGCACCGTGCCCGTCTTGTTCTTTTTCAGCAGTTCGCGTGCGGCGGCAATTTTCAGTCCGCGCACCTTCACCAGGTTGTAGATGGTGCGTATCTGTTCGATGTCGTCCTTCGAGTAGTGACGTATGCCGCGTCCGCCTTTCTTGGGCGAGATTTGCGGAAACTCCCTCTCCCAGTAGCGCAGCAGCGTTTCGTTGACGTCGAACATGGCTGCTACCTCGCTGATGGAGTGATAGATTTTCAGGTCTTTTTCTTTGAGCATGGGTGCTGAGGCGTTGGTGGAAATGCGTAGGAATACTGTTTCGCGCCGCCAAAAGAACATACCAAGGCACGAAACATGTGCAAACTTACAAAAAAAATCGTTGCATGCACGTCTGCCTGCGCTGCAACGGCTACACGCTTCACGAAAAGGCCGAATTTCAGCCGCCCCCTTCGCCCCGAGGCACCGCCCATGACAGAAATGCGCGGGTGGGGCGTGAAATCGGACAGTTCATGCACGAGTCCGTGGCCATCCGTTGCGTGGGGCGCAGATAGCTTGCGCCTTGCCTTGTTCGCCCTCCTCGAGCGCCCCACGGTGTGTACCCATTTTGCCACGTCCTTCATTTTTCCTATTACTGTCCGCTAAACCCTAAGACTGCACCCCAAACTTTCCGAGAGCCAGAAGTGTGGCTTTCGGCTTATCATGGACAAGCCCCCTTTGTCAAAAAATAGACTCTTGAGGAGGTTATTCAGAAACCTCGGCAAGCATATGGTTCAG
>SFEP01000077.1 GCA_004557185.1 Bacteroidales bacterium | reverse complement strand
ACGTAGCATCTCCTTTTTCCCATCCCCCACCCCGCCGAAAATAGATGCTACGTAAATTCTTCAATCAACCAGACGCAGACCTGAACCATATGCTTGCCGCGGTATCTGAAGAACCTCCTCAAGAGTCTATTTTTTGACAAAGGGGGCTTGTCCATGATAAGCCGAAAGCCACACTTCTGTCTTTCGGAAAGTTAGGGGTGTAGTCTTAGGGTTTAGCGGACAGTAATATTTCCAATACGATAAAGCGCTGCGCAGTGACCGAAACGGGAAAGACGGGGTGCCGTGCAATAACGGCCACGTGGCCGCGGGGGCGCGGCGGCAAACGGAGGCGATGTAAAAAGTGCGGCAAGGTTTTACCAGCATGCAGGACAGCGTATAATAGAAATTTGTAAATTTGCCGTGGCGGCCTATGCGCACCCCGCCAATGGGGCAGCCACAGACGCACGCCAGTCGCCGCTTAACCTAACCCCTACATACCATGATCACAGAGAATGACAAACTGCTCCTGACCCGCAAGGGCATTAAGGAGGAGAAACTGAACAAGCAGTTGGCATGTTTTGCCTCAGGCTTCCCCTATCTCAAACTGCACGCTGCCGCCAGCATAGGCAAGGGCATTATGCAACCCGACGCCGAGGCACAAGCCGCATACCTCAAGGCTTGGGATGCCTACACACAGGAGGCTGGCCACCGCATAGTGAAGTTTGTGCCGGCCTCGGGCGCCGCCAGCCGCATGTTCAAAAACATGTTTGCCTTTGCCGACGCCGACTACGACGTGCCCACCACCGACTTCGAGAAAGCCTTCTTCACCAACATTCATTCCGCAGCCTTCTACGGTGCGCTCAACGAGGCTTGCAAGCGTTTGCACCACAAGGACATCGACGCACTGATGGCCGAGGGCTCGTTCAAGGCCGTGGTGCGCGCCATGCTCGAACCCGAGGGCTTGAACTACGGTGCACTGCCCAAGGGTCTGCTGCTCTTCCACAACTATCCTGAGGGACCGCGCACGCCGCTTGAGGAACACTTGGTAGAGGGCGCGCTCTATGCCCGCGAAAACGACGGCACGGTGCACGTGCACTTCACGGTGTCGCCCGAACACCGCTCACTCTTCGAAGCGCTGGTGAAGGAGAAGGCTCCTATCTATGCCGCCAAATACGGTGTGACGTACGACGTGAGCTTCTCCGAACAGAAGCCGAGCACCGACACCGTAGCCGCCAACCCCGACAACACGCCCTTCCGCCAGAAGGACGGCAGCCTGCTCTTCCGCCCCGGTGGCCACGGCGCACTCATTGAAAACCTGAACGACATCGAGGCCGACGTGGTGTTTGTGAAAAACATCGACAACGTGGTGCCCGACCGCCTGAAGGACGACACCGTAACCTACAAGAAACTCATTGCGGGCATACTCGTGACGCTGCAGCAGCAAGCCTTTGCCTACCTGCAGAAACTCGACAGCGGCCACTACACCATGGACGACCTGCGCGAGATGCTGCAGTTTGTGCAGAAGCAACTCTGCTGCAAGAACCCCGAAACAAAATTGCTCGAAGACACCGAACTGGCCATCTACCTGCGCCAGAAGCTGAACCGACCGATGCGTGTGTGCGGCATGGTGCGCAACGTGGGCGAACCCGGAGGTGGCCCCTTCCTGGCCTACAACGCCGACGGCACCATCTCGCTGCAAATTCTGGAAAGCTCACAAATTGACATGAACGACCCCGAGAAGAAGGCCATGTTTGAGCAGGGCACGCACTTCAACCCCGTAGACTTGGTGTGCGCCGTGCGCAACTACAAGGGCGAAGACTTCCATCTACCCGACTTCGTAGACCCACAGACGGGCTTCATCTCCCACAAAAGCAAGGACGGCAAGGAGCTCAAGGCGCTCGAACTGCCCGGCCTGTGGAACGGTGCCATGAGCAACTGGAACACAGTGTTTGTGGAAGTGCCCCTATCGACGTTCAACCCCGTGAAGACGGTGAACGACCTCTTCCGCGAACAGCACCAATAATCACCTTTTCCGCTCTTCATTACCGCATCCATTCATCCCTTACCCATGCGTATCAGCAGTTTTGACCTTCTGAAAGTTTTTCTGCACACTGGCCTCACAGCCATCGGCAGCAGTTATGCCGCCATCGAACCGCTGCGGCGGTACGTGGTGGAGGAGAAGGGGTGGATGGATGCGGACACCTTTGGCCAATGCCTCACGCTGACGCAGGCCATGCCGGGCATTTTCGGTTTGAACCTGGCCTCGTATGTGGGTCACCGCTTAGCGGGCTGGCGGGGCAGTGTGCTGGCCGTGCTGGGCATGCTGGCTGCGCCGTTAGCCCTTGTGGCGGCCGTGAGCCCCTTCGTTGGCGACCTGCGCTCGAGCGCCTGGCTGGCCTCCTTCCTCAAGGGCACAGCACCGGCCATTGTGGCGCTCATCCTGCTGCCCGTGCTGGGCATGCTCAACAAGGAGACGCTCTCGCTCAGCACGATATGGATACCCGTAGGGGCGGCACTGGCCATTGCGCTGATGGGCATTTCGCCCACCTACATCATAGCGGGCCTCGTGTTCCTGGCGCTGCTCTACGCCCTGCTCATGCACCCCGACGAGTGAGCGGCGCACCCGCATTTAACCTCCCAAGACTTATGCTTCTCTACCTGTTCCTCTTTCTGAGCTTCGTGCAAATCGGACTGTTCAGCGTGGGCGGCGACGCTTCGGCGCAGGCCCTGCTTGAGCACGAGGTGCTGACGCTGCACCACTGGCTCTCGCCCGAGGCATGCACCGACCTCATGACGCTGGGAGCCTGCCTACCCGGCAGCACGGCGCAGCAGATGGCGGTTTTCACGGGCTACAGCACCACAGTGCAGCAATTGGGCTTTGGTGGCGCGCTGGCCACGGCAGCCTTCTGCTCGCTGGCGCTGGCGCTGCCGGCCTTGGCATGGACGGGCATAGCCGTACGCTGGGCGGAGTGCAACCCCTACCCCATGACCACGCGCTGCATCATGACGCTGCTGCGCCCGTTGGTGCCCGGACTGGTGGTGGCTGCCGCACTGCTCATGGCCAAGGAGGCGGGCCTGCTGGCCGATGCCACCGATGCGTGGCACAAGGGCGTGAGCGCATTCCTCTTCTTAGCCACCGTGGTGGGTGTGCGGGTTTACCGCTTCAACCCCCTCTTCATGCTACTGTTGTGCGGTGTGGCGGGCTGCCTGCTGCTGTGAGCACGGGGCGGACGGCGGACTTGTTGAATTTCTACTCCTTATATATATTATGAGTTTTAATATTCCCAATACAAGCAAAAAGCGCGTGGTGATAGTGGGCGGCGGCTTCGGTGGTCTAAAACTGGCCAACAAACTGCGGGACAGCGACTTTCAGGTCGTACTCGTCGACCGCAACAACTATCACCAGTTTCCACCGCTCATCTATCAGATAGCCTCGGCCGGCATTGAGCCGAGTTCTATTTCCTTCCCCTTCCGCAAGATTTTTCAGAAGCGCAAGGACTTCTACTACCGCATGGCGCAGGTGCGCAGCATCTTCCCCGAACACAAAATCATTCAGACCTCCATCGGTAAGGTGAGCTACGACTACCTGGTGCTCGCCGCAGGTGCTACGACCAACTTCTTCGGCAACAAGCACGTGGAGGAGGAGGCCATGCCCATGAAGAACGTGAGCGAGGCCATGGGGCTGCGCAACGCACTGCTCGACAACTTTGAGCGCGCCCTGACCTGCGCCACCGACACCGAACGGCAGGAACTGCTGAACGTGGTGATTGTGGGCGGCGGCGCCACGGGCGTGGAGATAGCCGGCGCACTGTCGGAGATGAAGAACTTCGTGCTGCCCAAGGACTATCCCGACCTGCCCACATCGCTCATGCACATTTACCTGATTGAGGCTGGTCCGCGCCTGCTTGCCGCCATGAGCGAGGAGTCGAGCGCCAAGGTTGAGCAGTATCTGCGCACCATGGGTGTGAACGTGTTGCTCAACAAGATGGTGACCGACTTCCGCGACCATTGCGTCTACCTGAAGGACGGCAGCAGCATTGCCACACGCACCTTCATCTGGGTGAGCGGTGTGGCTGCACAGCCCATTGGCAACCTCGACGAGAAGCACTTGGGACGCGGCCGCCGCATTGTGGTGGACGAGTTCAACCGCGTGCCGGGACTCGACGGCGTGTTCAGCATTGGCGACCAGTGCATCATGCCCGATGGCGACCCCCACTGGCAGGGCGGACACCCGCAGCTGGCACAAGTGGCCATACAGCAGGGCAACTTGCTGGCCAAGAACCTGCGCCGCCTGGCCGAGGGCAAGGAGATGAAGCCCTTCCGCTACCGCAACCTCGGCACCATGGCCACCGTGGGCCGCAACCGCGCCGTGGCAGAGTTCAGCAAAATGAAGTTCGGCGGCTTCATGGCCTGGCTGCTGTGGCTGGTGGTGCACCTGCGCTCCATACTGGGCGTGCGCAACAAAATCATCGTGCTCTTCAACTGGCTCTGGAACTACCTGTCGTACTCGCAGTCGCTCCGCATGATTATCTACGCCAAAAAGGCGAAGGAGGTGATAGAACGCGAACAGCGCCTGGCCTCCACGCACTGGGGCAACGACCTGAACGAAGAGGGGCAGAACCCATAAAAGGAAACCAAACAGAGATCACCTATACACAAGTGTCTCATATTAAGTTTTCCCATCAAGAAGATTGAGAGGTTCGTCACCAAGCCGAGCAGTACACAGGCAGCGTGGCCGATGACGACTACGAACAACAACTGCACGGCCACAGCCTTCAAGCCTACCTTCATTTACAATTATCCGCCACATCGCAGCAACGGTGTGGCGGATATTTCATTTCAAGCAAAATCCTTGAAAGCCCAAGCATCGGCGCCGGCTCAAGCCATGGGCAACGTGTGCTGGCGGAGCAGGGCATTGAGGTCCTTGCCTTCGTATTTTTCAAAACACAGGATGGCCGTCTTCGGCGTTTTGAAGCCCACCATCGCCGTTTTCTTGAGTTCGTTCACCTCGCCAGCCTCAATCAGGCGGCGCAACTCGGCCACACGGTAGCGCGAGATGTATTCGTGAATGTCGTTGTAGCCCTGCGAACGGAGCGTTTGCAGCACCACGTGGCGGTTAAATCCAGCCAGGCGGCACAGGCGTTCGCGGTTAAAGGCAGCGTCCACATAAGGCTTGTCGTGCTGCATGATGTACTCCAGCATCTCGAAGCGGTGCAGGTTGGCCTCGTTGAAGTCCTCCACCTCCGACACCGTAATTTCCTCCTGCGTAGGCGGCCTGTCAACCATGCGGAAGGTGGGATAGCGCATGCCGTCGAGGAAAGGACGCATGATGCGGAAAAAGAGGAAGAGGTTGACCACCGTTTGCAGCAGCAGATAGACCGAAGCCATAATCAAGTTGAACTCCAACGTGAGGGCCACAAACAGGAGGCTCACCATGCCGAGCGCACTACCGTAGGCCAGCAGGTCGCTGGGCAACTGCATGTGGCGTACCAATCGGTGCGGCAGGCGGAAGATGTTAACTATGTAATAGCCCGAGAGCGAGAGGGCGGCAAAACGCAGCAGCACGTCGCCCGAGAGGAAGTAGTGCCCAATGTCGTCGGCCGTATAGACGTGCGCCATGTTGCTGTCGGCCATGAGCCCAATGAGGTAAATGAAAATCAGTATGAAGGCCGGCGTGGCATAGCCCAGCATGCGTCCCCACTGCAGGTAGCCCGGCATACATAGCCCCAGCGGATAGATGCTCAGCAGGTAGGCCGTGGCCACAAGGTAGAGCAGCAGCACAGGGTGCAGCATGCCGAGGGGCGGAATGCACGAGTGGGTGGTGATGAAGAACAGTGCAAAGCAGTACATGATGCAGATGAGCAGCATAATCCATGCTTGCGAAAGGTACTGCACGCTGCGGCGGGCAAAGTTGAAGAGCACGAGCGACATCATGAGGTGCGCCGTGGCCGCAAACTCGGTAGTGACTAAAAGTAAGGTGTACACGTGTGGGGAAATGCAGGGAAAGAGGGCAGCACAGAGCCGCTCGACACAAGGCTGTGAGCGGGCTGGCCTGCCAATAGCGTATTGCAAAAATATGAAAACTTTTACATGGCTACACGATAGCGAGAAATAATTCGTACTTTTGCCCTACGTTAAAAAAGCACAGCGAGGCTGCACACCCACACAGCGGCCTGCATGCACTGCGCTACGCATGCAGCCCACCCCGCCTCGCCGCCACACACACAACACCTCAAGCCACGCGCTATGACGCCCCAACCCACGCTACAACTTGACATCGACGCAGTGTTGCGCTCCAAAGCCGGCAGCAAGGCTCGTTACATTCCCGGTTTTGTGCGCAACTGGCTCAAACGCATCGTACACCAGGACGAACTCAACACCTTTCTGCGACGCGTGGGCTCCATGAAGGGCGTGCCCTGGTTGCGCGAAGCCCTTGTGGAATTGGACATTAAAATAGAAGTGCACGGTCTTGACAACCTGCCCGCCTGCACCGACGGACAGCGCTGCACCTTTGTGAGCAACCACCCGCTGGGCGGCCCCGACGGCATTGCCATCGGCCGCATCTTGGGCGAGCACTACGACGGAAAAATCAAGTACCTTGTGAACGACCTGCTCATGAACCTGCCGGGCCTTGCGCCGCTGTGCGTACCCATCAACAAGACGGGTAAGCAGAGCCGCGACTTTCCGCGCATGGTGGAGGCAGCCTTTCAGAGCCCCGACCACATCATCATGTTCCCCGCCGGCCTCTGCTCCCGCCGCCAGCAGGGCGTCATTCGCGACCTGCCGTGGAACAAGACCTTCATCACCAAGAGCATTGAGACCCACCGCGACGTGGTGCCCATCTACTTCGACGGACGCAACTCCGACAAGTTCTACCGCCTGGCCAACATCGGCAAAAGGCTCGGCCTGAAGTTCAACATCGCCATGCTCTACCTCTCCGACGAAATGTTCAAGCACCGCGGCGACACCTTCCACGTCTACATAGGCCGCCCCATACCCTGGCAAACGTTCGACGCCTCACGCCGCCCCTCCGAGTGGGCCACCTGGGTGCAGCAAGCCGTCTACGCCATTCCCCACACACGCTAACTCTACTGCCATGCAAGCCATCATACCTCCCGTAAGCAAGGAACTGCTCAAGGCTGAACTCACTCCCGAACGCCGCCTGCGCTCCACCAACAAGGCCGGCAACGAAATCTATATCATCACCTACCAGCAAGCCCCCAACGTGATGCGCGAAATAGGCCGGCTGCGCGAAATTGCCTTCCGCGCGGCTGGCGGCGGCACGGGCCAGAGCCTCGACTGGGACGAGTTCGACACATGCGAACACCCTTATTACCAGCTCATCGTGTGGGACCCCGAAGAGGAACTCATTCTGGGAGGCTACCGCTTTCTGCCCGGCTGCGAAATGCAGTTCCACGCCGACGGCCAACCCCATTTGGCCACAGGGCACATGTTCCATTTCTCCGAAAAATTCATCAAGGACTACCTGCCCCGAACCGTGGAACTTGGACGCTCCTTCGTCACCCTTGAATACCAAAGCACGCGGGCACTGACCAAGGGCCTCTTCGCCCTCGACAACCTGTGGGACGGCCTCGGCGCCCTCACCGTAGTCATTCCCAACCTGCAGTATTTCTTTGGCAAAATGACCATGTACCCCTCGTTCAACCGCGAGGCGCGCGACATGATACTCTACTTCCTGCACAAGCACTTCGGCGACGCCGACCACCTCGTCACCCCCATCACCCCCCTGCTGCCCGACACCCCACGCGAACAGCTCGAAGCACTCTTCGTAGACGATGACTTCAAGGCCGACTATCGCACGCTCAACACCAAAGTGCGCAACCTGGGCTTCAACATCCCGCCCCTCGTGAATGCCTACATGGGACTCAGCCCCACCATGCGCATGTTCGGCACAGCCGTTAACCACGAGTTCGGCGATGTAGAGGAAACAGGCATCCTCATCGCCATCGACGAAATACTGGAGCAAAAACGCATGCGCCACATCGACAGCTACATGCAGGAACACGACGCTGCCGGCAGCCTCATCAAGCAATTCTATAAGCAGGCATAAAGTCTCGAAACATACTGCAAAGCATTTCTATGCGCACTTAGGTGGTAAATGTGGGCAGAAATTCTTATTTTTGCACCTCATTACGAAGAGTGTACGATAAGAAGTTATGCGACAACTAAAGATTAACAAAAGCATTACCAACCGCTCGAGCGCAGCGTTGGACAAATATCTGGTGGAGATAGGACGTGAAGAACTCATATCCACCGATGAGGAAGTGGAACTCGCCCAGCGCATACACAAAGGCGACCAGGAAGCCCTCGAACGCCTCACACGAGCCAACCTCCGCTTTGTTGTCAGCGTGGCCAAGCAATACCAAAACCAGGGTCTCGCACTGAACGACCTGATTGACGAAGGTAACCTGGGACTGATAAAGGCTGCGCAGAAGTTCGACGAAACGCGTGGCTTCAAATTCATCTCCTACGCCGTGTGGTGGATTCGCCAGAGCATTCTGCAGGCCATCTCCGAGCAGAGCCGCATTGTGCGCATGCCGCTCAACCAGGTAGGTTTCCAGAGCAAACTGACCAAGGCCATCGTCAACTTCGAGCAGGAGTACGAACGCCGCCCCTCAGTAGGCGAACTGGCCGAAATCCTCGATACCGACGTGAGCAAAGTGCAGGAAGCACTGGGCACGAATGGCAAAAAGGTGAGCGTGGACGCGCCCTTCCAGGACGACGACAGCAACTGCCTCATCGACATCATGACCGACGACTCCGCCCCTGGCACCGACAACCTTATGGAGAAGGAGTCGCTCTCATCCGACCTCGAAGCCGCCCTGGCCACCCTCTCCGAACGCGAACGCCAAGTGCTGAAGATGCTCTTCGGCATTGGCCGCAACGAAATGACGGCGGAGGAAGTAGCCAACAAACTCAGTCTGACACGTGAACGTGTGCGCCAAATCAAAGAGCGTGCCCTGCGCCGTCTGCGTGAGGCCGACAACATCTCCATTCTCACGAAATACTTAGGCTAAAGAGTCCCACGGAGCATCGCGACTTCAGCGAGCGGCCGGAATCCAAATGTAAACTTTATGAGTGATTCGTGCTAAGTGCTTATGGAGCCACTGATTATCGCTGCATAAACTGCTTATCACGGATAACATCCCCCAACCTCCTTGCAGGTTTTCGCCATACAGATAAGGTAAGGCGAACACCGGCAAGGAGGTTTCCTTTTTATTGGTGTTCAGGAAACATTTGTGGGCAATATTTCGCACGGACGCAGGCTGAAAGTAACCATCCGAAACAAGCCGACTTTTACATGACGTTTTTGCTTGTGAACTTTGCAGTCAAAAAACGCCATGTTTAATTTGAATGAAAACAATCGCTTT
>SFEP01000009.1 GCA_004557185.1 Bacteroidales bacterium | reverse complement strand
TAAAAAATATCACGTCGTTCGTAAACTTTTTTACGTAGCATCTATTTTTGGCGGGGCGGCGGGCCGTCGGAACAGGCCGCCGTGGGAACTTTCTTCCACAGCATCCCGTCGGAGGCAACGCCTTCAAAGCGTTTACCGAGCACCCGTCTTTTATAGGGGCGCTCATACAAGTTTACCGGACACCAATATTTTGCATACACGCGACAAAGTGTCTCATTCCCCCCGTCCGAGGAGCTCACCCAAAGCCGAGATAATTTGAGCTCGCACCGCGTGAAAAATCTTCTTCTTGCCATCTCTATGCGGCAGTTCCTATGTCCGTGCATACAGGCCGTTCCTCATCTGTGTATGCAGGCATTCCATGGGGGTATGCAGGTAAGGAAGGGGGGCGGTTGGCTGGTAATAATGAGCGCGAGAGTTGTGAGTTTTGCAAGGGAAAATAGGCGGATTGAGTTAATGTCTATTAAAGATTTTTTTCGCAACATCATTGGCGCCATTGCTTAAAAGTTTGTAGATTTGCACGTTGTATAAGGAATAGGCTTTCTGCCCTTGTTGCCTGACATAGCTAACCATAAATCATTCTATATAAAACTATGCGCAATTTTACAATCTTTCTGACATTGCTCCTGCTCTTCGTAGTGGGGAGGGTAAGGGCTGACGTGATAACGACGAAACCCTTGCCTGGTGTGGAGTACAAAATTAAATGTATAGCCACCGACCACAGTGGCTATCTGGGCGATGACGGCAGAACGCTGCAAGGCCGCCACGCCACGGGCACCATCTTCGTGCTCGAGGCCACGTCTACAGCCGGCCAGTATTATCTTAAGAGTAAGGTAACTGGCAAGTACATCAACGCCGCAGGGGTGACAAGTGGCTCGGCTATTTCTTTCGATGCCAATCCTACCACCTATTGGACGCTTGACCAAACGAATGCTAATGTTTCTAAGTACAGCTGGGCCATCCGTCCCAACGGAACTGCTGGTGTGAGCCTGAATAACAACGGTGCTGGTGGTAACACATGCCCCTTTATGAAGGTCAACGTCCACAATAATTCGGGACAGGGCTGTGACCTTTGGACTTTCGACGATATCATGGATCAGCAGACGCCTTCCCTGCCCTCTGGTAAGTATATTAGGGTTTCAAGCACAAAGGCCGATTTCTTAACAACTGCTATAGGAGCTGACGACAATGCGCACTGGTATCTCATGACGCAAACCCGCAATGGCGAAACGCCTATGTATGACAACGGCATGAGCACCATCAAGCGTGCTGCCACCAGCGAGCAGGTAAAAGGGAAACCCGTTGCAGGTTACGAGAAGTATCTTGTGCGTTTCCTCAGTACAGGCACCGACGGCCAGTATCTTGTGCAGTTTGGTACGGGGCGCTATATCGCCAGCGACCTCACTGTCAATAGTCGCGCCGGCGCGCAGCCTTACAAAATATACAATATCAATGGCGAGGCCACGCACATTGGTTGGAACTTCCCGAATGCTAATGGTTCGTACGGTAGCCGTGTAGACAACAACGGTGCAGGAAGTACGCTCGCATTTTGGGAAAGTGGCCTTATCACAGGTCTCAACGGAAATAATGACTGGAGTCTCTATCCCGTAGAATTTGTTGACCGCGTAAATGTCGCTTATACACTCTCTGCTGCGGAGACAGGAGAAACCTTCATGGGGTCATATGAAGAAGTGTGGAACGGTGCTGAGACCCTGCAGCCCGTCATCCCTGGCGCAGGTGCCTACACCCTCAGCCATACGAACTTTGTGGAGAATGGCGACGTACACACCTTGACGGCTGTCATCAACTTCCCCTTCCCCGTTTCCAGTGCCACGAAGAAGACCCCGACTGGTATCCAGAGCAAGCTGGGCCCTGCTTATTGGCGTGCCACACCGAACGCCGATGCCTACGAGGCATATTCCACCAACACCGAAGCCACCATCACGCTTGACAATGCGGACCAGTTCCAGTGGTACATCTATCCCTCCTTCGCTGACGGCACATTCAGTTTTAAGATTCAGAATAAAGTGTCGGGCAAGTATCTTCCCTCGCTTTCAGCAGCTCAGTCTGCCAATGCCGTGAACAGGTTGGTAGATGAAGCATCGGCTGGCACATATTATTGTATGCCTTGCATTGGGGGATATTATGGTTTCAGCATTGACGCTGCAGGTACGATTTTCTTAACCATCAATACGGGTTCGACGGACAATCAGTCGCTCTGGGCTTGGACAAAATCCGGTACTTCTCACCAAGGCTCCAACCTGACTTTCCCCGCCATCACCAAGGGCGCAGAGTACATTGATGCCACCCTTATCAAGTTCAAGAGTGCGCCGACGTTCAACATCCTCGCTGGCTCCACGGTGGTTGGTCCCTCGGAATTTGCTGCTCCCGCAGAAATCAATCAAGCCATTACAGATGCTCTCAACGTAACCAGTGAAGATGTAGCAGTTAAGTACGACTTTATCAACGGTGAAATCGGTCAGAAGATACAAACTTACCTCAATGCTGTGAATACCTACGGCGCGCTGACCAACTACCAGTTCGAGGTCAAGTATCCCTACAGCACGCTCATCCTGCCTTGCCCCTCTATGCGGCCCAGCGGCATCACGCTCTACAACTGCAGTGCTACGGAGGCAAACGGATATACGCTGACCCTCGCGGAGGTATCGGGTAATATGACACCAAACACGCCCTACATCATCGCCTCCACCGTGGGCAACAAGTACACCATTATTGGATGGGATAAGGGCAGCCGTGCTACACATACTCCCTCGGGCAGCTGGTTAACGGGCGTGCTCACCGAAGGCGGCGTCACCGTGCCTGCCGACAGCTACGTGCTGGCCGCCAAGAACGGGCAGCAGGGCTTCTACCAGACCAACGGCAGCGTAACCTGCCCGCAGTATAAGTGCTACCTCACCGTGCCTGCAAGTGCCGGCTCTGCCCGAGCCTTCTACTTCCCTGGCGACGAGCCTACCAGCATCGAAGGCATCTTCGCTGCTGACGAGAGCGGCACGGTAAGCATTTACAACCTCGCCGGCCAGAAGCTCAACCGCCTGCAGAAGGGCGTCAACATCGTCAATGGCCGCAAGGTCGTGGTGAAATGAGAAATAGATGAACGTGTAACCATTAAATGACCTCGCATTATGAAGAAAACATATATGGCCCCCGCAGTGCAGCGCTACGATGTAGATGCCGCGCAGATGCTCGCCCTCTCACTCGAAAACAACGGCGGTACGCAACTTGGTGGTAGCGACTTCGGAGAAAGTGGCGACTATGAAATCTGCTCCGAGCGCAAAGACCCCTGGCAGCACGAGTGGTAAGACACCCGTAGTGCCCAACCGATAAACCTATGTATGAAGGCTGTGTCATGACGCAAGTTGTGGCGCAGCCTTTATCGTGTTGGTGCACCCCGCTGCAGGCAGCCGGCAGTGAGGCCTGCAGGGCGTTAGCCGAGAAAACTGCCACTGTGTGCCCCGCGTATGCCGCCAAACCGCTAACTTTGCGTCGCAAACCATTTTTCCCACAAACCCCATGAAGAAGACACCCCTTGCCGCCCTCCTGGCCCTTGCCGCCACCCTTATGCTGCTGGCAGCCTGCGGCGGTGCGAAAAAGAGTAACCCCAACTGGATACACGAAGACGATGTGCGCCTGGCCGTCGACGAAACGTTCCAGCCCATCGTGCAGAACATGGTGGAGACCTTCGGCATGCAGCACCCCGAGGCTGCCATGTTGCCCACCTATGTGAGCGAGGACTCCGCCATACGAATGCTGGTGCGCGACAGTGTGCGCCTCATCATAGCCACCCGTCCGCTCACCGACGACGAACGCAAGGTGGTGGAGGCCCACAGCTTGGGCGTGAAGACGAACCTTATTGCAACCGACGCCATAGCCCTGGTGGTGAACAAGAGCGTGGCCGACACGCTCATCACACTGGACGAGGTGAAGGGCATCGTGACGGGCCGCATCACCCGCTGGGAGCAGCTGGGCAAACATGTGCAAACGGGTGAGCTGAGCCTTGTGTTCGACCACTCGGGCTCAAGCACGGTGCGCTACATGCGTGACTCGCTCTGCGGCGGCCGGCCTCTGGCGGGCAACGTCTACGCCTCCGACAGCGGCACGAACCGCAGCGTGCTGCAAATGGTGGAGCGCAACCCACACATCATAGGCGTGGTGGGCTGCAACTGGCTGAAGGGCGATGCCGACGGCGTGATCAACAACTTCAGCAACCTGCCCGTCACCGTGATGCGCGTGGCCCGTTCCACCGAGAGCATACACCCCTACGTGCGTCCCTACCAATATTACATCGCCACCGCCGACTACCCCCTGCTCCGCTCCGTGTACATCATCAACACCGACCCCCGCAGCAGCAGCATGCTTCGCAACTTCTTCTTCTTTGTGAAAGGCCAGAAAGGCCAGACCATCATCTGCAACAACTCGCAGCTGCTGCCCATCACTCCCGTGCAGGTAAAGTCGGTGAGCGTGAAGTGAAGCGCAGCGAAGAGAGCGTGAAGGGAGTGTGAAGTAAGCGTGAAGTGCGGCTCTCGCATACCGGCAAACAGCACGTGGCATGCAACTCCCGCAGTTGCATGCCACGTGTGGCAAAACCCCCGTACTTTCCTCCCTTTCCGCGAGTTTTACAAATATATCTAACCCCCGCCAACAGCCATCTGCCTAAAAAACACTACCTTTGCATGGCTCAAACTGCGAAGGACGGCCGCTTTATGGCCTTCCCGCAGGTGCAAATACCCATCCCAAACTAAACAGAACTATTATGAGCACCAAAATCTTACGTATCCTTATGCTTGTGCTGCTGATGTGCGGCGCAGGAACAGTGTCGGCACAAACGAAGAAGCCTTCATCCAAAATATCTCTTCGCAGTTATGAAGTGCCGGAACTCAAGCCCGAACTCCGCGAAATGGCCGACCGCATTCTGCAGTATCGTCGCGACAGCCTGAACAAGTCATCAGTGCGCAAGGCCAACGAGCTGTTTCTCGAAATGGCCAAGCCGCTGGCTGACAGCGTGAGTGACATGGTAGCACTCGGCGCCTATTTCATCGACAACGGTGAATATACCATTCCCCATTTCTTTGCCAAACGCATGGAGGCCACCCAGACTGACCGAATTAATCTTCTGGGATATGGCCATGACTCCATACCCTATATGATGTTTATGGCCGAGGCTTATAACAAGATGCACGAAGACAGCAAGGCCGGTACTCTCTATGAAGGACTTTTGCCCCTTGATTCTGCCAACTTCGTGGCCTTGTACCTCACAGCACTTGCCTATCGTGCAGAGGTGCCAACCGCCAGTATTGAAAAACTCGAACAGATAAAGGAATTCTACCCACAATGGTATGAGGCCGACCGCCTGATGGGCGACATCTTCAATGAAAATCGTAACGGCATACTCTCGAGCAGTGGCTTCGACGTCAAGAAACGAGCCCTCAAGCATTATGGCGATTATTTTGCAGTCGTGCCGCATCAGATTGACTCGGTAGACATCGCCAATCCGTACGATTTCTTCAAGTCTTGTACAAATTATATCAAATTGCTGGTTGAGGTCAAGGACGTAAAGAAGCAGATGGAGGTGGTGAATACCTTCCTGCCAATGTACCCCGATGACCCCTATTTGCAACTACCACTGATTCGCCAGCGCTTCAACATCCTTGCCAAGGAGTTCTGTGAGGAAAAAATCAAGCAGTTGGGTGATATTACGCCCGGTTTCGGCGATTCGAAGGAAGTGCTCGAAGAACTGGCTGCCGCTGCTGACAGTGTGATGTCGAGCATGCGCTACATTACAGAGAAACAGTATGCCGATTCGCTCTACATGTATGACGACTATTTCGCTGCAGGTTGGTTCGAAGAGTCGCGTGCTCCCTATTTTACACTCCTTTCTGAAGACCTTGAATATAGAGGCGAGAAAGAACAGGGAGAAGCCGCTGCCAAGGAAATCCAGCCGTGTGCAGCAAGAGCTGTCGACTATTTCGAGAAAGCCGTTCGTACCGATACAACGCAGACTTCCGCATTCTTCCACCTCTACAAGCTGTACGAAAAATTGGATGAATGGGACAAGGCGGTCTATAACTATGACAAGTATTATGCGGCTCTTAAGGAAGTGATCCAGCAAAACGGCCAGCCTTGGGATATTGACGAGGACTTCAACCGTGCCATGGCCTACTACAAGGTGCACAACAAGGTGAAGGCACAGGAACCCGACAACAAATACCTGCACAAGGCCGAGGAGATATGGACGGAAATCCTGACCACCTCGCCCAACGACCTTCAGGCACTGTTTTACCTTGCTGTAGCCCGAAACGCCGACTTCTACGTATGGAGTCCTGAGGTAGGCGAAAAAT
Source organism: Bacteroidales bacterium (assembly GCA_004557185.1). Taxonomy (GTDB): domain Bacteria; phylum Bacteroidota; class Bacteroidia; order Bacteroidales; family Bacteroidaceae; genus Alloprevotella. Next base: position 83,529 of record SFEP01000009.1, on the reverse strand, counting down.
ACAAGCGCTTCCTCGATGCCTCCGACAACTCCCGAGGGCGCTACTCCGAGGCCAAGGTGCGCGGATGGCGTGAGGGCGCAGCCCAGTATCTGGCTTATCACGCCATGTATAAGGATAAAGACCAGAACCCCTACGAGTTTGAACAGATGGATGCCGACTTGATTGAGAGAATGTATCGCATCATCAACTCCATCAATCCTAACCATGGCATGCTTGTGCCCATGCGCTTGGTGCTCAAGCAGCGTGGCAGAATGTAAGTGGCAGGACGACTCGCATCCCCCGATATTAAGCGCTTTACCACAGCCGACATAGAGGATATTCTGTGTCTGCTGTGGTTCTTTCGTGCATCCTCATGCTACGTTGCGGAGCATCACTTCACGTAGTGCGAGTATTCCTTCACGTCGTGCGAATTTTTCTTCACGCTTTCCCGTTGTCTTTCCCAATATGACGCAGAGACGATGCCTTTCATGCGTTTACTGGCCCCCAGTATTTTTTTATGGGGCACTCAAAAAGCACTCAAAAAGTTCGGGCAGAAATAAAAAACTTATAGGGGCCGGAGTATCTATGTAGGATAAATGCTATATTTGCAAGGCATTTTGAATAAAAGGCTTGAACAACGCGGCTTGTGAGCGGCACGGCGAACGTATGCACGGGTGCTCAGAGTCGGGATTTTGAGAACAAACCAAACAAATTAGATAGAATGAAAACCAACGTTTTCCGTAAATTCGTGCTCACGGCGCTCTGCAGCCTTGGTCTCAGTGCATGGGCACAGGAAGTGCATCACACCTACGAAGTACCCGCCATGGATGCAGAGGTACAGGTGAAAGCCGAAGAAGTTGTCAACAAGAGTATGGACGACCCCGAGGTCGCCAACAAAGTGTTCATGAAGCTGCTTCGCGGCATTCAAAGCAAAAAGGAGCAACTTGTGGCAGCAGGCACCTACTTCCTCGACAACAACGTGATTTCAGCCGCCAAGCTCTGTGCTGACAAGGTTGTGGAGGCAGAGCCCGAATATGTGCCCGGTCTGATGTTCGCCGGCGAAATGTGGATGAAGCGTCAGGACTGGGGCCGTGCCGGTCAGATGTTCGACGCCGTCCTCGCCCTCGACACAGCCAATGTGGAGGCCCTCAAGGTGTGCGCCATCGTGTATAAGAATGTCAACCCCTTTGCCGCCATCGACTATCTGGAGCGCATCAAGGCAGCCGACCCCTCCTATTATGACGCCGACCGTCTGATGGGTGACATCAAGTACAAGGCCGACCTTTTTGCCGAAGCTGTAGCCTGCTACGAGTCCTATTATAAAGGCGTGCCCAAGACGAAGGAGGAAATTGACATCCGCTCGTGCGAGAACTTCCTGCTTTCGCTCTACTCGCAGGCCAAGTTCGACCGCATTGCCGAACTCGTGCCCGAGATGCTGGCATTCGACGCACAGGACCTCGTGTTCCGCCGTATGGACTTCTTCAGCAAAGTCAACCTCATTGCCGACGCCATGGACCCCGAAGCAGCTGCCGCAACCGCTGCACAGGCACAGGCATATATACTTAACAAAGAGTACGACGACTCCCTCTATGTGAGCCTTGACTACGAATATTCCTCGGCTCTTGCCAAAGAGCAGGGCGACATTCCTGCTGCTGTGAAGTGGATGGAACTCGCTGTGCAGAAGGACGAAACCAAGGCTGCCAACGTGAAAGAACTCGCCAACCTTTATGCCCGTAACAACCAGGCAGAGCTGGGCTTGGAAACCTATGGCAAATTCCTTGCGCTGCTGGGCGATAAGGCCGACTTGGGCGACACCTTCCTCTATGGCGTGAAGTACTATCAGGCATCCAAGGGTGAGGGCGTGGCTCCCGAAAAGGCACAGGAATACATGCAGAAGGCCGACGCCATCTTCGCAGACGTGATGCAGAAGAAGCCTGACTATGTGCAGGCCGTTGCTTACCGTGCCCGCCTCCACGTGGTGGACAGCAGCAAGCCCGAGGTTGCTCCGCGCGACTACTACCTCAAGGTGCTCGAAGTGAGCGAGGCTGAGGCCGACAAGTACAAGAGCTACCGCTTTGAGGCCTGCAAGTACCTCTTCTTCTATGCCGTCAGCGTAGACCCCGTTGACATCGAATTGGCCAAGAAGGTGCACGCCATTGCCGCCGGAATCAGTCCCGACGACGACTTCGTGAAAAACGCCGGCCAGTACATCCAGATGCTGAGCAAGTAAGCGCCGCTCCGGCGAAAGCATACCATTTCCCACACACCACGTGAGGCTACCCCGCAACTGCTACGTGCGGAGCAGCCTCACGTGGTGTTTTTGATGGTGCGGCGCAAGGGGTCATACGCAGCCCGCACCATGGCCGGTCTTCCCGCTGTTGCAAGGAAACAGGCGAGGTGAGGAGCCAAAAGTACAAGAGTGAAGGTTAAAAACAAGGGCGACATTGCCCGTATAAAGTAATTTTGTTACTTTTGCATGGCAGATCGTGAAGCCAGTGCGCCTTGGCGGCTGGCCTCGTGCAACCACCCTCAGCACATTCACATATTCATTATCTAATACTAATATCACATGAAGAAATTTGTTAGAACATTTGCCGTGGCCTTTGCGGCCCTGCTCTCTATGGGCAGTCTCACGGTGGGCGCACAGTCGCTGTCGCCTTCCACCAAGTGGCATTGGGACAAAGGAACCATCGTTGTGGACACTCCACAGCGCCCCGCAGGCCAGAAGGACGTGCTCAACCTCGTCAGCCCCAAGCAGCAGAACCTGCGCGTGGCTTTCGTGGGTCTTGGCATGCGTGGCCCCGGTGCAGTAGCCCGTTTCACTTACATTCCCGGTGTGGAGATCGTGGCCCTCTGCGACTACGAAGCAGCCCGCGCCGAAGGTTGTCAGGGCTACCTCAAGAAGGTTGGCCTTCCCCCTGCCGACATCTACTCGGGTGCAAAAGGCTATGAGGAACTTTGCCGCCGTCCCGACATCGACCTCGTATATGTAGCCACCGACTGGGATCACCACTTCCCCGTAGCCAAGTGCGCCCTCGAAAACGGCAAGCACGCGGCTATCGAAGTGCCCTCGGCCATGAACCTTGAGCAGTGCTGGGCACTCGTTGACCTGGCCGAGAAGCAGCAGAAGAACTGCATGATTCTTGAAAACTGCTGCTACGACTGGTTTGAGCTCCGTGCCCTCAACATGGCACAGCACGGCGTCTTTGGCGAGGTAATCCGCGCCCAGGGTGCCTACATCCACAACCTCGACGACTTCTGGGATTACTACTGGAAGAACCCCGATGGTTCTGACCCCGACAAGCTCGGCTGGCGCATGAAGTATAACATGGAGAACCGTGGCGACGTGTATGCTACACACGGCCTCGGCCCCGTGGCCCAGGTGCTCAACATTCACCGCGGCGACCGCTTCACCACCCTCGTAGCCATGGACACCAAGAGCGTGCACGGTAAGGAGTATGTGGAGAAGAAGACCGGCAAGCCCTGCAAGGAATACCGCAACGGCGACCACACCACCACCCTCATGCGTACGGCTGAAGGCAAGGTTGTCGAAATCCAGCACAACGTAATGAACCCCCAGCCCTACAACCGCCTCTATCAGCTGACAGGTACCAAGGGCTTCGCCAACAAGTATCCCGTTGAAGGTTACGCTATCGACGCTGCCCAGCTCAAGGCTACGGGTTCTGCCCCCAAGGTTGACAACCTCTCGGCGCACGGCTTTATGCCCGACTCTGAGAAGCAGGCTCTCGAGGCCAAGTACGAGCACCCCATCATCAAGAAGTACGGCAAACTCGCTGCTGAGGTCGGTGGCCACGGCGGTATGGACTTCTTCATGGATGCACGCCTCGTTTACTGCCTGCAGAACGGTCTGCCCCTCGACATGGACGTGTATGACCTCGCCGAATGGTGCTGCCTCGCCGAACTGGGTACGCTTTCGATGGACAACAACTGCGCCAGCGTAAGCTTCCCCGACTTTACCCGCGGCAAGTGGAACCAGGTGAAGGGCTACAGCCACGCCTATGCTGAACCCGCCGCTGAGGCTGCCACCGAGGCTGCCGCTGCTGCCTTCACCAAGGCACAGAAGGACGCCGCTGCCAAGTTCAAGCTCTGGGAACTCTACGACAAGGTAAAGGCCGCTAAGGACGATAAAGCCAAGGCAGCTGCCAAGAAAGCCTACGACAAGGCTAAGGCTAACGCTAAGAAGGCCGTGACCAAGGCCATTGCACAGAAGTAATCGCACCGCGTGCATGCACTCCCTTAGGGCAACGCATGCCGCGCGTGTTCATCCCATCAAGAAACTGTGCCGTAACCCGCAATTACGGCACAGTTTCTTTAGAATACGGGCATCTCCTTTCCGCCCGCTTCGCCATTTTCCTCTTCCACCTATTCACCACCCCCTCTCTCTTCTTTTTTTCACCGCCCCTTCTCATGTCACACACCGCCGCCACTGGCTACGGCCGCATCTGGACCATTGCCTATCCCATTCTGCTCAGCACGCTCATCGAGCAGCTTGTGGGCATGACCGACGCCGCCTTCCTGGGCCGTGTGGGTGAGATAGAACTTGGGGCTTGCGCCCTGGGTGGAATCTTCTTTGTAGCCATCTACATGCTCGGCCTGGGCTTTAGCATCGGCACACAAATCCTCATGGGGCGGCGCAACGGACAGGGGCAGTATGCGCAGATAGGCCAGTTGTTCTATCAGAGCCTCTACTTCCTCTTTGTGTTGGCCGTCGTGCTCTTTGTGCTCACCCGCAGTTTTGCGCCCTGGCTGCTCCACCGCATTATTCAGAGCCCCGCTGTGGCAGCTGCCGTGCTCGAATACCTCGACATACGCCTTTTCGGCCTCTTCTTCGCCTTTCTCAACGCCCTGTTCCGCGGTTTCTTCGTAGCCACCACCCACACCCGAACCCTCACGTGGAACTCCCTCACGGTGGTCACGGCCAACGTTCTCTTCAATTACCTCTTCATTTTTGGCCACGCCGGCTTCCCCGCCATGGGCATCGGCGGTGCCGCGTTAGCCAGCGCCTTGGCCGCTGCAGTGTCGTCTGTTTATTACATTGTCTACATCATCAGCCGCGTGCCTGTGGCCCACTACGGTCTGCACAAGTTGCCCCGCCTGCACCTGGGGCAGCTCCGCAGTGTGCTTTCCCTCAGCATCTGGACCATGATGCAGAATTTTCTGTCGCTCGGCACGTGGTTTCTGTTCTTCCTTGCTGTGGAGCATCTTGGCGAGCGTGAACTTGCTGTTACCAACATGATACGCAATGTGTCGTCGTTCACGTTCATGACCGTCATTGCCCTCTCGTCCACTGCCGCCACCCTAGTGAGCAACCTCATGGGGCAGGGTAGGGCCGACGAGGTGTGGCCCATGCTGCGGCGCACCATTCGCCTTTGTACGGCCATACTGCTGCCGCCCATCGTCATCATGAGTTGCATGCCCGATGTGGTGCTGGGCATCTTCACCAGCCATGCTGAGCTCATTGCCGCCGGACGTGCCCCGCTCTACGTCATGTTCTCCAGCTACGTGTTCACCATTCCGGCGCAAATACTCTTTCATGCTGTGGCCGGCACGGGCAACACGCGTGCCGCGCTCTTCTTCGAGGCCGTAGCCCTCACCATCTACTGCGTCTATGTGGGCGTGGCCATTTTCGGCCTGCGCCTGTCGCTCTCTTGGTGTTGGTTCAGCGAGTTCGTCTATCATTTCTTTGCCCTCCTATTTGCCTACCTCTATCTGCGTAGTGGCCGCTGGAAATGTATCCATATATAATAGGAGTAGGTGCTTCAAAGAAACTCCCTGCTGCCCCCCACACCCGCAGCAGGGATTTTTGCACCCCATCGCTTGCCGGCACCACAACCCCGGAACTAAGACAAACGGGACGCCGTGGGAAAAACTTACCCTGCCGTGGACGAAACTTACCCCGCCGTGGACACTTTTTCCCACGGCATCTATTTCTGGCGGGGCGGCGGAGAGGGAAAACGGGGTGCTACGTAAAAAATGTCACGTCGTACGTAAAAAAACTCACGTCGTACGTAAACTTTTTTACGTAGCATCTATTTTTCACGACATCCGTTCCCTTACAATTTCACCCCCACACCGTGCTACGAAGGGCGGTGTGGGGGTGAAGGGCTCGGGGTGCGGGGCACAGGGGTCAAGGCTGGGTGTGGGGCGTCAGAAGGCTCATTTCAAGGCGACCCCGACCCTATTTGCCATCCTTCCGCGAAAGCCTCGAATAGATGATACACCAACACACTGACGGCAGCGACACCTCGCAGGCCGTCGAGCATGTCATAACGTGTATTCATGGAAAAATCATTGATTTGAGTTTGTTGAATTTTAGGCGGAAAGCAATATATGAAAGTCAAAAGCACGGCAGTGACATCAGATGCCGTCGATGATGAGCACACGCACGTAGTCCTTCAGTCGGAACGGCGCTTTGCCGTAGCCTCCCTGCGAGTCGGCCACCAGCAGGAGCGTTTGCCGTCCGTCATGCAGGCGGCGGCCCAGACACATGCCCTCGTAGTTGGCAAAGTTGAAGCGGCCGGGGCGGGCGTAGGTGGTGAAATCGAGCAGCAGCGTTTTGGGCAGGAAATGCTCCTCGCCCAGTAGGCTGAGTGGTGTGGCGGCGTCGATGGGCTGGGCCGCGGCGGGGTCGATGAGAAAGAGTTTGCAACGGCAGCGGCTGCCTATGAGCCGGCTGGCCACGTGCACCTCGCGTTCAAGCACCAGCAGACGGCCGTCGGGCAACGCCAGCAAGGCTGACACGCCCAGGGCGTAGTTGCGGCCGAAACCTTCGCTCATGCCGCGGTCCATGAGGTAGGCATATTGCTCGCGGGGCAGCAAATCCTCGTCGAAGGCCTGCAGGCGCAAACGGTTGACGGCCGTTGGCTGGCTGGGCGAGGCGGCAGCCCCATCGGCGGGCAGGGTGCTCTCGGTAGTGGTCCAGAAGCGGCGGTGCGCGGCATCGTAGGTCAGGGCCTCAAAACCGTAGTTGGGCACGATGCGGCCGGTGGCGAACTGTGCTGGCACAGCTAACTTGCGGCCCGTGGGCTGGCCGTCGAGGCCGTATTCGAGAATGGCCTGGTCGCCTTCGCCGCTGATGAAGACGGTGCCGGCCGCAGGAAAGTAGGCTATGCCCTCGCAGTCGCGGGTGCTGAGCCCAGCGGCGTTGACCGCAGGCTGCCGATTGCCTTGGAAGCCTTCGAGCAGGGCACCCGTCAGTTGGCCTGTGATGCCGTCCTGCCGCAAACGCATGAGGTAGAAGCCGTCGGTAGGCTCCTTGTCGCTCACCAGGGCATAGCGGTCGTCGCCCAAGGCGGTGATGCCGCTGAACTGGGCCGTGCCGATGCCCCATGTCGACAGGGCGCGGGCTTTGAGAGCCTCCACCTGCTGCGCCTGAAGGCACAGCGCAAGGGTGCTGAGTGACGCGAGGAGAACTTGACGTGGCAGCCAATGCATAGTGATAGTGTGTGAGGTTAAGCAATAAAGCACCTTTATGGCGCGCAAAGGTAGGGTAAGGCCCGCGGTTATTCGTCAAGCAGCAGGTCCATCACGAGCGGTTGTGCTGCAAGGAACATGGCTGCCAGGCCGCCGGGTGTCACAATGTTGTCGGGCTTGCTGTCGGTGAGTTGCACGCGGCCGTTGCCCACCGTGTACCAGCCGTTGTTCTCGGGAATGTCGGTGTCGCCGTCTACGCCCACATGCAGCTGGAAGCCCGGATTGGGCGTGGCAATGGCTGAGAGGAAGCGCGGCACGTTGATGACGCGGGCCATGGCGTAGGGCTGGCTCTCCTTGAGTGAGCCAGGCAGGCAGAAGCGGCGGTACACCTTGTCCACGCCGCAAACGTGCTGCAGGTAGTGCACAAAAGCGGCGCGCACGCAGGTTTCGCCAATGGCCAGGGTGCGCATGTACACCTTGCCGTTGGCCTCCTGCACCGCCAGGCATACACCCACGATGCGGCGCTTGCGGCGGGCCACGAGCACGTAGCCTCCCTCAAGGTCGGCCGCTGTGAGGGCGGCAAAGAAGTCGTTCTCGGAGGGGTGGAGCATGAAGGGGAGCTCGGCCGTCATGCGGCGGTAAAACACGTACATGTCCTGATGCCATTCGTCGGGGCGCGTCACTTCAATCTTCGAAAAATCGCCGTCGCCCGACACGTCGAGGGGCAACTCCTGGCGGTACACGCTTGTCCAGTAAGCACCGTGCTCGGGCTGTTCGTAGAAGCGGAAAAGCGACTCCGACTGCGGAATGAGGAAACTCAGGGCGGCCCCCTCGCGGTAGAGGCGGCGGTGTGCCTCGTGCAGCAGGTTGGTGGCGAAGCCCCTGCCGCGGTGTTCGGGCAGCGTGGCTAAGCCAGAGAGGTAGCCCACGTGCTGCACGGTGCCGTAGAACGTCATGCGGTAGGGCAGCACCTGTGTGGCTGCCACCACCTTGCCATTCTGGCGTATGCAGAGGTTGCGTGAGTCGGTGTACTTCTCGTCAAAGTACACGTCCATAAATTCTTCGCTGTCGCCAAAGCAGGTGCGCCACAAGTCGCGCGTCTGCTGGCGGGTTTCGTCGGGATTATAGAGCATGGATGGAGGTGAAAAAGAATAGGTGTACCGTGCGGCGCTTCCTTATTTCATAAAGGGATGGTGCGTCATGACGGTGTATTTGTGAAGTAATTGGGTCGGATGATATGACAGTTTGGAACGTCGCAGCTCCTCGAAGCCGAGGTCCTCCTCGCGGTTGAGCCACTCGAAGCAGGCGGGGAGCGACTGTGCCAGGGCGCGGCTCACAAAGGCAAAGGCGCCCTCGTAGCGCGTATCGGCTTTCTCAGCGCACACATCGAAGGTGTCGTAATTGATGGCCGCGCCATAACTGAAAGCCACGATGTCGTTTCCCAACATCACTGCCACGCCTTGCGCGTCGAGCTCGTCCCAGTGGTCAAAGGCCGTGTGCATGGCGCGGCGTTCGGCCTCGTAGGCATTTTGCTCCGTGTCAGTAGCCAGCGCCTTCTGCCTTACCCATTGCTCGGCGAGCGCCAGGCAAGCGGGCAGCAAGTTGGTGGTGAGGGGTAACACCCTGTGGGCGGGATAGAGGCGGGCAAAGCGGTTGGCAAAGTTGCGCTTGGCCTGCAGCCGCTTGCCGGCCAGCGTGGCCATAGCCTCGCGGCTGTACAGATAGTCGGTGTAGGCACGGTCGGCGTGGGCGTAGAAGCGGGAGGGCATGGCCTCGGTAATCTGTGCCAATTGCGGTTCACTCACCCCCAGCATCAGGAACGGTTCGCCCGCCTCGGCAGCATCGGCCATGAGGTCGGTGAGCACAGGCGCGAGCGGCCCTTGCCCCAATGGCGCCAGGTAGGCATTGTGCCCGTTGGCCTTGAAGCGAAACAGCAGGTGGTCGCGGTGCTCAGCCAGCTGCGTGTCGTAGAGAAAGCGCCAACTCACCAGGTTCAGGAAACTCAGGTCGCAGTTGCGGCAGGCCGATGCAAGCGTGTAGCGCTGCACCAACGCCTTGTGGGCCATGGTGAGCGGAGTAAAGGGAATGGGCATGGGTGGGTGATGGTAGGGTGGGGGCTATCAGTTCGCTGGCCAGATTGTGGAATACTTTTCGAGTTCAAACGCTCACTCAGGGCAGGGGCAGCGTGAGCGTGGTCTCGCCCTTGAAGGTGAACACGTGCAGGCACACACTGTCGGCCTGCTGCGGCGTGGCGGCGGTGAGGGAGGCCAGCGGCATCGACAGATACACCTCGCGTGTAAAATAGAGTGGGTCGGCGTTTTGGTCGTGCAGCAACAGCAGGTGCTGCGTCAGCGCCCCGTCGGGCTGTGGCACGGCCTCCTGCAGGTGGAAGCCCAGATAGTGTGAACCTGCGGCTGAGGCCATGAGCGCCAGCCGCAGGTTGAGGAAACCGCCGCCTGTCCACGCTGCCATGAGGGTGAGCGGGTCGCAGACGCATTTGTCAGGAGCATAGTGCTTGGCTTCGGCCACCAGCACGGAGCGGGTGCCCATGAGCCTCACGCCGCCGTTGGCCTGCAGCAGGTAGTAGGTACACACGCGGCGGGCTTCGTGAGCCTCCATGCCGCTGGGCGGGTTGTTCACTCCATAGCGCGTGCCGTTGTCAAGCACGAGGGTTGTGCCGCGTCCGTCGGCATCGGCTTGCAAGCAGGCCAAGTCCTGCACATACGAGGGCCACATCTGCTCCTCATCGTGGCAGGCACTGAGGCACAGCAGGCACGCCACCATGCAGAGCACGGCGGCGAGGCGGGGCAGCATGTGGTGAAGTGCGGGGCGGGGCATGGCGTGAAGCATAGAGAGAGCGTACTTACTGCACGGCTGCCAAGTAGTTGCGCAGTGGGTTGGCATACATGGTCAGCATGCGTTCGCGCAAGAAGTCGCGGTCAGAACCTTGCGGCAGTTGTATCTTCTGCATCTGCGCCTCGAGGTATTGCTCGAAGCGGGCCAACTCTTCGGCCGTGTAGTGCGCGGCGAAGCGGTGGGTGCCTTCGAGCAGGTCGAGCGCGGCGTAGTTGTTGGCAAAGAGTGCGTAGTGGCTGTGTATCTCGCGGTCGATGCGGCGTGCCGCTTCGGCGTAGAACTCGGCTTTCGGCAGTCCCTCGAGCTCGTCCAACCACGTGTTGGCAGGGCGTGCCATGTGGTAGTGAATTTTTCCCTTGTAGCCGAAAATGCCCGTCTGCATGTTGTCGAGGTCGTCCTGCCCGCTCTTGCGGAAGTCGGGGTTGTCGCGTTTCTGCTGAAACTCCTGTGCCTTGAGAAAGTCGCACGGGTCGTATTCGTAACTGATGGTGAGCGGCACGATGTGCAGACTCTTCAGTCGCTGCAGCGGCGTGCCCTCGCCACCCATCGTCATCATTTTCAGCAGCGACTCCTGCGTGCGGTCGTCGCTGTCCTTGGCGCGTCCCTCGCGTTGGGCTATCCAGATGGGCTGCTGCTTTTCGGCTATGGCAAAATGCATGTATTCGCTCAGCCGTTTGCTACTTGCCAGCATTTCACGCAGACCCACGCTGCGCTGCACAATGAACGATTTGTTCACCCTCACGAGGGTCTTAATCCAAGGTTGTAGCAGCAAGTTGTCGCCAATGGCTATCTCCACCGTCTTGTCGAAGCCCTCGCCTATGAGCAGCACGTCGAGCAGGGCGGAGTCGAGCACAATGTCGCGGTGGTTAGAGATGTAGGTGTGCGGTTGCAGCCGTTCGGCTCCGTCGAGGACCGACGTGTCCATGTCGATACCCGTAGAGGCTTGCTGCAGCAGGTTCTGGATGAGGGGCAGGAAAAACGTGCGCTGCACCTGCAGGTTGTCCTGGCAGGCATAGAGTTGCCGCTTAAGCACCTCGAAGGGCACGTCCTTGAAGAACGACTGCATGATGGTGCAGAAGGTAGCATCGGCCAGCAGAGCGTCGAAGGCTGCTGGCAGTTCGTTGGGCTCAACCGGACGAATGGCGTCGAAGTCGTGTAGGTTCATGGTAGTAGAGAGATAGAGCGGTGCGCGGCACCTGCTGTGAGGCGCGGCGCACCGTGTGGGTTTAGCGTTTCCCCTCGATGATGTCGCTCAACACGTCCTTGATGTCGAGCCCTGCGGCGCGCACTTGCTGCGGAATGAAGCTGGTGGCCGTCATGCCGGGGGTGGTGTTGATTTCGAGCATGTTGATTTGTTCCTTGCCAGGTTCGCCGGCCAGGATGTAGTCGATGCGTATGATGCCGTAGCAGCCCAGCAGACGGTAGATGTGGCGCGTCATCTGCTGCACGCGTTCGGTAGTTTCGGGAGCGATGCGGGCGGGGGTTATCTCGCTCACTTTGCCGTTATACTTGGCATCGTAGTCGAAGAACTCCTGCGTGGTGACTACCTCGGTGATGGGGAAGGTGACGATGCTGCCGTCGGGGCGCTTGTAGCAGCCGCAGGTGATTTCGGTGCCCGCCATGAATTTCTCCACCATCACCTCGTCGCTCTCCATCATGGCTTTCTCGATGGCGGGCGTGAGGCCTTCCACCTCCTTCACCTTGGTTACGCCGAAACTGCTGCCGCCCGCATTGGGCTTCACAAAGCAGGGCAAGCCCAAGCGCGTGGCTATTTCCTCGTCGGTGGGGCGAGCCTCGCCTTTGCGCACCAGCACAGAGTCGCTCACGTGCACCTCGGGGAAGGCGCGCAGAAAGTTGTTGAGCGCATACTTGTTGAAAGTGAGCGACTCCACCAGCACGTCGCTCGTGGAGTAGGGCAGACCGATGAGGTCGAAGTAGCCCTGAAGAATGCCGTTTTCGCCGGGCGTGCCGTGTATGGTGATGTAGGCAAAGTCGAAGACGTGGTGCCCGTCGGATGCCTGAAATGAGAAGTCTTCATGGTTCACAGGGCAGGTTTCGCCCTCGTAGTCCACCGTCCAATGCGCCGCGGTGAGTTCCACCACGTAGCAGCGGTATTTTTCCTTGTCCATGAACGACATGAGTCCCTCGGCGGAACGCAAAGATACGTCGTGCTCGGAGGAGTCACCCCCGGCGACGATAGCAATCATCGGTTTCATTTTCCTTGCAGTGTAAAAAATGCTTGTTGTCTTGGTAGGACGTAGAGGCACGCGGTGCGTGTCGTGGCGTCGGTATGTGAGTATGCTTTACGTACGTATATAATAAAGGTACGCGTGCGGTGTGTTAGTAGTCGGTGGCAGGTGCGGCTGCAATGCCTGCGGTGTATTTCGCCCAGCGCTCGAGCAACTCCTGCATGTCGGGGGGCAGTGGGGCGGAGAAATCCATCTCCTCGCCTGTCAGCGGATGGCGGAAACCCAGCGTGCGGGCATGCAGCGCCTGCCGCGGGCACACCTCGAAACAGTGGCGGATGAAGGCGTTGTACGTGCTGCTCTGCGTGCCGCGCAGTATTTGGTCGCCGCCATAGCGTGCGTCGGCAAAGAGCGGATGCCCCAGGTGCTGCATGTGGGCACGTATCTGGTGCGTACGGCCTGTTTCCAGAATGCACTCAACCAGTGTGACGTATCCGAAGCGCTGCACTACGCGGTAATGCGTCACCGCATGCTTGCCAATGCCCGAGTCGGGAGGGAACACCGCCATCTGCATGCGGTCGCGCGGATTGCGGCCTATGTTGCCCTCAATGCGGCCCTCGTCTTCCTGAAAGTTGCCCCACACCAGCGCCAGGTAGCGGCGGCGCGTCGTTTTGTGGAAGAACTGCACGCCCAAGCCGGTTTTGGCCTCAGGCGTCTTGGCCACCACCAGCAGGCCCGAGGTGTCCTTATCGATGCGGTGCACGAGGCCCACAGCAGGGTCGTTGGGGTCGTAGTCGGGATGCTCGCGCATGTGCCAGGCTATGGCGTTGACCAGCGTACCTGTGTAGTTGCCGCAGCCAGGATGCACCACCAGTCCTGCGGGCTTGTTCACCACCATCAGCGATGCGTCTTCGTAGACGATTTCAAGCGGAATGTTCTCCGGCTCAATGGTGGTTTCATAGCGTGGGCGGTCGAGCAGCAGCGTCACCACATCGTGTGGCTTCACGCGATAGTTGCTCTTCACGGGTTTCCCGTTGACGTGCACAAAACCAGCGCGTGCCGCCTGCTGTATGCGGTTGCGCGAGGTGTCCTTCAGGTGGTCGAGCAGAAATTTGTCGATGCGCAGCAATTGCTGCCCGCGGTCGGCCACCACGCGGTGGTGCTCGTAGAGTTCGCCGTCGGCGCCACTGTCTTCATCGTCGTCGGTGTCGTCGTCGGGCAGGGGCACAGGTGGCAGCAGGTCTTCGTCGGTGTCGGGCATGAGTGGCTGGGGCATGGCAGGAAGGGGCATAGAGGTTGTGAAATGGGAGTTCGTGCGCAGGGGCTGGCGCGCTGTCATTCGGCGCTGGGCGTTTCGTCGGTTACGCTGCTCAGGTCGTCGGCCGTGCTCGTCTCGGCGTTGATGATGAAGTCGAGCGAGTCGTTGCCGTTATACTCATCCTCAATGCCGCCTGCGCCCACCACGAGCGTGATAGGCGTGAACACCGAAATCTTCGTGCCCGCCGCCACACTGCGTCCGTGCACCTTCACGTCGAGCACCCAGTCGGCGTCGCCCTGCACGTACTCAGTGGCACCCAACTTGAAGCCGAGCACACGCAGACGGTCCTCTGCCTCGCGGCGCGAGCAGTTGTTGGCCAGGTCGGGCAGGGCAATCTGTCGCGGGTTGTTGGCGTTGATGGTCAGTTGGATGAGGCGGCCGTTCTTCACCTTCTGGCCGGGTCGCAGACTCTGTTCGAGGATGCTCGACGGCGCTGCGTTGTACACATATCCCGTGTCGGTCACCTCCACCTCGAAGCCGCGGGCTTCAAGTTTGCGCGTGGCAGTTTCCTCGTTCATGCCGCGCACGTCGGGCACCTCAATCTCCTGTCCGTGCAGGGTGTAGGCGTCCAGAAAGTAGAGCGTGCCGATGACGAGCACGAGCGTGGCCACCACCAAGCCCAGGCAGTTGCCCAGGAGTAGCCGGCTGAATATTTTCTTGAAGAATTCTGAAATGGTCACGTGGATGGGAGTATAGAATGGGTGTGCGGTAGTGCACACTGCAAAAATAGTAATAAAAATTCAGACGACTCTCTTGCCTACCTTGCCTATTGCTTGCTAAAATGCGTAGGCTGCGGCGCGGCCGTGCATTCTTCGCGTGCGCCCTTCCTTATATATAATGTGTGCGCGCTCCGCGGCTGGTCCTCCGCGCCCTCCACCAGGCAAGCGCCACCCGCCGCCTGCTGGCAGTAGATGCCGCATCGCCATGCCGCGCACCAGCCTTCTGCTTTTGGGATAAGGCGCCGCCGTTTCCAGATGCCGCCTTGTGCGTTGCCGCCAGCCGACGGCAACGCACGAGGCGCGTTCCCGTCATGGCGGCGTGGCGGCTCGTCACGATGGCGCGGCGGTCTGCCGCAGTTTTGCATGGCGGCGTGAAGGTTATACCCTGCCACGAGGCGGCGTGCAGTAGGGACAAAAGAAATTACGTAGTATCTATTTTGGCGGGGTGGCGCGCCGTAGAAAATAGATGCTACGTAAAAAAAATTACGTTTGACAAAGGGGGCTTGTCCATGATAAGCCGAAAGCCACACTTCTGTCTCTCGGAAAGTTAGGGGTGTAGTCTTAGGGTTTAGCGGACAGTAATAAAAAAGAAAGATGTGGAAACAAGGTCGCGCATGTAGCGTTCGCTTATTTCCACATCCTTACGGGCAACAGGTGCACCGATTATTTCTTGCCATGGACTTCGTCAGAAACCGTGAGCTTCTTGCGGCCTTTGGCGCGGCGAGCTGCGAGTACGCGGCGACCGTTAGCGGTCTGCATGCGTTCGCGGAATCCATGTTTGTTCTTTCTTTTTCTGTTGTGCGGTTGGAATGTTCTTTTCATTGTGCTATGCTGTTTTTTTGTTTCTTATTGGCAAAATGGGTGTGTGGGCAGGTCAGCAATGTGCCTTGTGCAGAAGCCTCGCGGCGTCATTCACGGCATCACCTACTCACTTCGGGTTGCAAATTTAGGCATAGTTTTTTTAACGGCCAAGGTTTGGCTGCTAATTTCCCGGTGATAGGCACATTTAACCCGCGTTTGCCCCTTAAGGGTGCAGTGTGTCACCCCTCAATTCAATGATAGCCCTTACTTCTGTGCGAAGCGTGCGGCCTGTTCCTTGATGAGGTCGGCGTCGTCGAAGTAGTTTATCTTCATGGCGCGGCGCACATCGCTGAGGGTCTGGGCTGCCACCTCGCGGGCCTGTTCGCAGCCGCGGCGCAACATGGCGTAGACGGCGGGGATGTCCTGTGCAAATTCGGCACGGCGCTGGCGTATGGGTTCCAGTTCTTCCTGCAGTATGTTGTTGAGGAACTTCTTGACTTTCATGTCGCCGAGGCCGCCGCGCTGGTAGTGCTCTTTCACTTCGTCGAGGTTGGCGTAGTCGGGCCAGTAAAGGCCGAAATGCTCGGGGCGGCAGAAGGCGTCGAGGTAGGTGAACACGGTGTTGCCCTCAAGATGTCCGGGGTCGTCCACGTGGATGTGCGTGGGGTCGGTGTACATCGACATGACACTTTGCTTCACCGTCTTCGCGTCGTCGGAGAGGTAGATGCAGTTGCCCAGGCTCTTCGACATCTTCGCCTTGCCATCGGTGCCCGGCAAACGGCAGCAGACGGCATTCTGCGGCAGCATGATTTGCGGTTCTACCAAGGTGTCGCCGTAGATGTAATTGAAACGGCGCACAATCTCGGTGGCCTGTTCGATCATGGGGCGCTGGTCCTCACCGGCCGGCACGGTGGTGGCGCGGAAGGCGGTGATGTCGGCTGCCTGGCTGATGGGGTAGGTGAAGAAGCCTACGGGAATGCTCGACTCGAAGCCGCGCATGCCAATTTCGGTTTTCACCGTCGGGTTGCGCTGCAGGCGGCTCACCGTGACGAGGTCCATGAAGTAGAACGACAGTTCGCAGAGTTCGGGAATCTGGCTCTGTATGAAAATGGTGATTTTGCTCGGGTCGAGACCTACGGCAAGGTAGTCGAGCGCCACTTCAATCACGTTCTGACGCACCTTCTCGGGGTTGTCGATGTTGTCGGTCAGGGCTTGGGCGTCGGCTATGAAGACGAACATCTGCTTGAAGTCGCCCTCGTTCTGCAACTCTACGCGGCGCTTGAGGGAGCCTACGTAGTGACCTATGTGTAAGCGGCCGGTGGGGCGGTCGCCGGTGAGTATTACGGTGTCTTTGGCCATAACAATAATGTGTGCTGAATGTGCATCCTTCTACCTGCTGCGGGCAGGATGCAGTGAAAAATCAGCGGCAAATTTAGCCAAAAAACGCCGTCCTCACGTTTCATGCCCGTCAAAAGTGGGGATTGTGGCCATCTGCTATGCATTTTTTCACCACTTAGCCTTAACTTTGTGCTTTCGTTGCGCATCCTGCTGCGGCATACATGCTGCTTGCTGCGGGCAGCGCTCCTGTTTTTTTTTACAACCTCATTTTCATGAAACCCACCATAGCCATCATCGAACCCGACACGCTGGCTGCGCTTGGCTTGGCCTACCTCATTCAGCGCATGATGCCGGGTGCCGAGATAAGCACCTTTTCACGTTCGGCCGAACTCATGGCTGATGACGAGGCCGACGCCTTCTTCCATTATTTTGTGTCGGCCGACGAACTTCTGCATGCTGCGTCCTACTTCCTTTCACGTCAGCACAAAACGATTGTGCTACTGCGCGGCGAGGACATGCAGCATTTGCCGCAGGGCTTCCATGTGCTGAACGTGTGGCAGAAGGAGGCTCAGTTAGTGCGCTCTATCATCCATTTGGCACATACCTCGCACAACCGCGGAGGGGCCGAGCCCGAGGTGGTGCGGCAGGCGCGTCACTGTGGCGAGGAGCGCTGCGCACCGCAACTCACGCCCCGAGAACGCGATGTGCTGACGGGCATCGTGGCGGGACTGACGAACAAGGAAATAGCCCAGCGCATGGGTGTAAGTCCGGCCACCGTCATTACCCACCGCAAGAACCTGACCGAAAAACTGGGAACCCGCAGCGTCTCTGCCCTCACCATCTTTGCCGTGGCCCACGGCATTGTGCGCAGCGAGCAGATAGGGTGAACCCTCGGCGTAGAAGCGCAGCGCAGGATAAAGCAATCGGTGCAACTCGTGGCCGTTGAGTTGCACCGATTGCTTTTTTCGTTGTTTACCGTGGCTTGTATGCTTACTTCACCTCCTCAAAATCGACGTATTCGCCTTCGTCGCTGCTAAAGATTTTGTTGCTGCGACGTTGGCGTGAATTGCCGTGGCTGCTTTCATGGTGTGCGTTGCCGGCCGATGAGGGACGGTGGTAGGTTTGTTGCCGTTGCTGGGCGTTCTGCCTCGTTTGTTGGTGGTGGGCTTGGCGCGTGGGACCGCCGAAGAGCATGTAGAAAAGCATGCGGCCCATGGCGAGTATGAAGAAGATGCCGCCGAAAATCAGCATGAAAAGGCAACCGAGAAAGGATGACATATATAATAAGGTGTTCGTGGTGTGAAAAAAATGCGCCCGCACGGCTTCATGGCCGGTGCGTCAGCGTGGGTTGTTACACAACTCGTAGGCAAATGGCATGCCATAAGGCGTTTGCTCTCTTTCGTAAGGATGAAAAATGGCGTTTCTCCTTGAAAAAGTAGGGCTATTGAGGCCCCGCAGGGCTGTGTAGAGGGGTGGAAAAGGGGGCTTCGCTTCTTGAAAACATGTCTTCGCTTCTTGAAAACATGTCTTCGCCTCTTGAAAACAAGTCTTCGCCTCTTGAAAACATGTCTTCGCTTCTTGAAAACATGTCTTCGCTTCTTGAAAACGTGGCTTCGCTTCTTGAAAACATGTCTTCGCTTCTTGAAAACGTGTCTTCGCTTCTTGAGAACGTGGCTTTGCTTCTTGAAAAAGAGGGCTTGCTTCTCAAAAAACGGTCTTCGCTTCTGACGAAAAGTAGGCTTCTTCTTCTTTGAAAAACTATTTTCTCTATTCAAGAAACAGGCTTGCCTCAGACTCGTTGCGCATGTGTCAGGGCGGGGCGAAGCGGAGGTCAGGCGTTCCGTTGCAGCGCGTTGTGAATGACGGAGCAAATGACATAGAGCACGATGATGGCTGCGAAGCCTTGCCATTGCAGCAGGACGAGGAGCAGGGCTGAGGCCAGGATAAAGCCGTAGCGCAGACCGTTGCCTTGCCAGCCGAAGTGCTTGAACTTCAAGGCGAACATCGGGATTTCGGCTATCAACACCCAGCACGATAAGGCGATGCCTACCAGCAGCGCGGCGGGCATCCAGCTGCTCTGCATCAGGTCGCTGTGCTGCAGGTGTACGCCGAGCGCACCCCAGAAGAGGGCGTTGGCGGGGGTGGGCAGGCCGATGAACGATGTGCTCTGCCGTTCGTCAAGGTTGAACTTGGCCAAGCGCAGTGCAGAGAATGCGGCGATGAGGAAGGCTGCATAGGGGATGAGGCCAGCCACGGGGCAGGTGCCTGCGCTGCATGCCGTGGTGGGGAAGAGTGCGCGCAGCAAGGTGAACACGATGGCTGCGGGCGCAAAGCCAAAGGTGATGTCGTCGGCCAGCGAGTCGAGTTCCTTGCCCAGAGGCGACGACACATGGAGCAGGCGTGCGGCAAATCCGTCGAAGAAGTCGAACACCGCCCCTGCAATGATGAAGAACAGGGCCATGTCGAGCTGCGCTTGCAGGGCGAAGTGTGTGGCTATGCATCCGCAAATCAGGTTGCAGCAGGTAAGGGTGTTGGGCACGTGCTTTTTCATGAGGATCTTGCTTCCGTTTATAAGAGCGCCGCATGGCGTGCCCTGGTGCTGAGGCCGTGGGTGCGCTATGCGGCGTGATGTGTTATTACTTGAGTTTGGCTATCACGGTGTGGTTGCCTGTGGTAACTTGCCCCATGCTAACGAGTATTTCGCTGTCGAGCGGCAGGTAGACGTCGACGCGAGAGCCGAATTTGATGAAGCCCATGTGTTCGTCGATGAAGCATTCATCGCCCTCGCGGGCATACGTCACGATGCGTCGTGCCACGGCACCTGCCACCTGCCTTACCAAGATGTCGGTGCCCTCGGGCGTTTCTATCACCACGGTTGAGCGTTCGTTCTCGGTGCTGGCCTTGGGCAGCCATGCCTTGTGGAAGTTACCGTTGTGGTGCACCACTTTCTTCACCGTGCCTTCCACCGGAAACCAGTTGGCGTGCACGTTGGTGATGGACATGAAGATCGACACCATGAGGCGGCGGTCGTGAAAGTATTCATTCTCTTCCACCTCCTCAATCACTACGATTTTGCCGTCGGCAGCGGCCACCACCGTCTTCTCCGTTTCGCCGTTGAACTGGCGTATGGGGCAGCGGAAAAAGTTGACGGCGATACCATAGAGTGTGCCGGTGATAGCGAGCACTACATAGAAGGGCACAAGCGTGAGATCCTTCAACAGAAAGAAGAGCAGCGCGTTGAGCACAATCAGCCCTATCAGTCCGTTTTGCAGAATGCGCGTGCCTTCGCGGTGCAGGCGTATGCGTTTCAGTCTACGGTGTCTTGGCATGTTTTATGGGGAGTGAAATAGGATGTGAACAATGAATTTCGCGCAAAGATAGGCATTTATGCCGATATAAGCGTGGTTCTTTGGCATTTAATGCCTTCTGTGTATGGCAAATGCTGCCTTTCGGCCTGCCGCAGCGGGCTTATTGGCTCAGTTTGCGTTCCAGTTCCTCGGCCGACAGGCGCAGTTGGAATTGTCCGTTCTCGGCGGTCGATATGGCTCCCGTCTCTTCCGAAACGATGATGGCCAGGCAGTCGCTCTTCTGGCTGATGCCGAGAGCGGCGCGGTGTCGCAGGCCGAGTGATTTAGGAATGTCCGTGTTGTGTGAAATGGGCAAGATGCAGCCTGCGGCCTTGATGCGCATGTGTGAGATGATCATGGCGCCGTCGTGCAGCGGACTGTTTTTGAAGAAGATGTTTTCGATGAGTCGCTGGTTGATGTTGGCGTTGATGATGTCGCCTGAGTTGATGATGTCGGTCAGTCCCACGTTTTTCTCTATCACAATCAGGGCACCCACCTTTTGTTTGCTCATGCTCATGCAAGCCATCACGATGGGCATGATGTCCTCGCGTTTGGTCTCGCTGCTTGTGTTGCGGCGAAAGAGGCGAACCAGCACGCCCGTGCCTTTGCGCGAACCGATGGTGCTGAGAAAATGGCGCAACTCCTCCTGAAACAAAATGACCAGCGCTATGGCACCCATGCTCACGAGTTTGTCGAGGATGGAGCCAAGCAGCCGCATTTCAAAGAGTTGCGACACGAAAACCCACACCACGATAAACACGAGGATGCCATAGAAAATGTTGGCCGAACTCGACTCCTTCATTACGCGGTAGGTGTAATAAAGGAGCAGGGCCACGGCGAAAATGTCGAGCACGTCTTTAATGCCGAACGAAATCATGGGTCAGGGGAGTGTGTGGGGGGTAGGGTGGAAAAAGAGGGAGGCCGTGCCGTAGCTGACGGGCCAGATGCTTTTATATATATAATAAGGAGTGCCTCAAGCGTGCGCCGTGATGGCCTGCACAATGGCGCGGGCCTCGTATGCGGCTTTCACGTCGTGCACACGCAGTATGTGGGCGCCGTGCAGCAGGGCGTAGGTGTGCAGCACGGTGGTGCCGTTGAGCGCCGTTTGCGGTGTGCCGTTCAGAAGTTTGTAAATCATCGACTTGCGCGAGATTCCTACCAGCAGCGGGCAGTGCAGTGCGCCGAAGTCGTCGAGGTGCGCCATCAGTTCGTAGTTATGCTCCAGTGTTTTGCCGAAGCCGAAGCCGGGGTCGGCTATCACGTCGGCCACGCCCATCTGGTGCAGGCGGTCGATGCGTTCGGCCAGGTGCAGGAGCACCTCGCGTCGCACGTTGTCGTAGTGGGGGGCCTGCTGCATGGTGGCGGGCGTGCCCTGCATGTGCATCAGCACGTAGGGCACGCCGAGGCGTGCCACGGTGCGAAACATGTGGCGGTCCATGTCGCCGCCCGAAATGTCGTTGATGATGTCGGCGCCCCATTCCTCCACGCAAGCGCGTGCCACGTCGGCTCTGAAGGTGTCCACCGACACAGGCACGTCGGGAAAGTCGCGCCGCACCAGTGCCAACCCGCGTTGCAGGCGTGCCATCTCCTCTTCGGCAGACACGTCGTCGGCGTCCGGTCGTGAGGAGTAGGCACCGATGTCAATCATGTCGGCCCCTTCGTCCATCATCTGGTGCAGGCGTCGCACCACGTCGTCATCCGTTTGCGTACGGCTGTCGGCATAGAAGGAGTCGGGCGTAATGTTGAGAATGCCCATGATGAGTGGGCGGCCAAGGGCGATGAGACGTCCGCGGCAGTTCAGGCTGTGGGTGTAGGTCATGAGCAGTGAATGTGGCGGCTGCATGTGCTGTGAGCAGAGCGTGCGGCATAGCCAGTAAGGTAAGGGCAAAAGTAACGATAAAAATCCACTTTCTGTGCAGCCCGGCCCTAAAAGGTCACGAAAAAGTTTGACCCCGACGGCTGTGTCTGAGCAGCTGTCGGGGTCGTGTGTCAAGGCGTTGAGGGGCGTTGCCTCATGCCTTATGCTTTCACGCGGTTCAGGTAGGAGCCGTCGCGGGTGTCCACTTCGATGATTTCGCCTTCGTTGATGAAGAGGGGTACGCGCACCTCTACACCCGTTTCCAGTTTGGCGGGCTTGGTAGCGTTGGTGGCGGTGTCGCCCTTGAGGCCCGGCTCGGTGTAGACAATCTTGAGCTGCGTCTTCACGGGCATTTCAGCGAAGAGGATGGTTTCGGTGGAGGCATCGCTTACCACCTCGCACACGTCGCCTTCCTTCATGAAGTCCACGCCGGTGATGAGGTCCTTCTCAATCACCACGTCGTCCCACGTTTCCTGGTTCAAGAAGTGGTACTGATCGCCTTCGGCGTAGGAGAACTGGAAGGGACGGCGTTCTACGCGCACGTCCTCCAAAGCTTCGCCAATGTTGAAGCGGCGTTCAAGCACGCGGCCCGACACCACATCTTTCAGCGTAGTACGCATGATGGTGTTGCCCTTACCGGGTTTTACGTGCAGGAAGTCGATGCAGAAGTAGAGTTTGCCATCGAGGCGGATGCAAGTGCCTTTCTTGATGTCTTGTGATTTGATCATGGGTTGCAGAGTGTATTTTTGTTTTGATGTAATCGTTGTGATTTCGTTTTCGGCGTGCAAAATTACACGTTTTACGCATATTTACCAAACAAAAGCCTAAAAACGTGCATGTTGGTACAGCGGCGGTGGCACGGGCAAGTGATGCCCTCGTAGCGCCGGCTGTGTCCTGCCCGATGGCTTTGCGTGCAGGTGAAGGGCAGATGCCATCTTATGATTCTGCCAGCCGCAGTAGAAATGTCACATGCCACCTGTTTCGGACACGCCTATTCCCCGCTCCCAATAGATGCTACGTAAAATTTTACGTAGCAGCGGTTGTCCACCTCCCGCGTCATAGTTTGTCTCGCCAGCCATCTGCTGCTCCCTCCCCGCTTGCCCATCGCCTTGCTGCATGAGCCCGCGCGGAGAACTTGGTAGAAAGAACTCACAGGCCGCCGTGGGAAATTTCTTCCACAGCGGGGTAACTTTCTTCCACGGCGGGGTAACTTTTTCCCACGCATCCCGTTCGTCGTGGCATCGTTTGAAATGGGCATTTTAAAAGGTGCAAAGCGTAAAAATCCTATTGTTTTACGCTTTGACGCGCGTTGAATGTGAAAAATAAACTGCCTTTTCCTAACGAATGCTTACATTTGCAAAACAAATGCAGACGGAGATGTTTATGTTGACAGTTCGGTTTATTTAATCTTTATATACTATGAATAACGAAAATTCCAACTATGAAGCGTGGGCAAAGCTTGACGAAGCCATGTTCACCTCCTCACAAATCAAGCAGTCGGAGCGGGAGGCCGGCGAGACCGATATGGAAAACATCTATCCCGTGTCGTTGGCCGAAACGCGCAAGATGGAACGTTTGCTGAACGAGGCGATCGAAGTGGCCGATGATCCCAACGACCCCGATTTTTGCGAACGGCACAACAGGTTGAGTGAAGTGGTGGCGTGGTCGCTTGAGCGCAACCGCACCTGGCGCTGGTCAATTATATTGGGCACAGTCATAGCAGCCTGCATTGTGTACTACTTCAACACCCAGGACAAGGAACGGGCGCAGGAAGCCAAGGCACACGTGGAAAGCGTGCAGCAATGGACTCCGCAGGACACGACGCTGGCCTACGCCAAACTGCCCAAGAGCGGCTACATAGACAACCTCTACGCATCGGCCAACAAGTACAAACTCTACCAGTTGGCGCACTACAAGTCCTTGATAGAGAGCGCAGCGGCCAATATCGACTACTACAAGCAAAAGGCTGACACCTGCACGGATGCCAAGAAGAAGCAGGCACTGGAGAAGAACATGGCCGCATGCAAGGAGAACATGGCAAAGGACCAGGAGGCGTACAAGCGTTATGAAAAGATGACGTACGCCGAACTCAAGGAAGATGCCTTGGCGCAGGCAAAGGCTTCGGTGGAGAGCCGCGAAAGCTCGCGGCGCACCACACTGGCCTGGCTGGCCTTCCTCATTGTGGTCATACCCCTTTACATCATCACGGGCTACCCGCGCGGCTACGTGCTGACCCGCCACAAGACGCAGGACAAGATACTCTCCTTTGTGCGCAAGGCAGGGTTCACCATTGCTGCCTTCTTCTTTGGCGCGGGTGTGGCCATGGCGCTGCTGCCCGACATGGTGGTGGAGCGCCGCTACGCTTCGGGCCGTACCGAGCGTACCACCGAAGGCAACATGGCTAACATCATCGTGCTCGTCATGAAGTTTGGCTTGATTGCCGTGGGCGTGGTCATTTTCAGTTTTGTCAGTGTGATTATCATTAGTGTCGAAACATGTTCACGCTTGGTCGACGTGATACGCGACAGGGGTAAGGCACGTGCATAGCATCATCTTATTCATTTCAAACATATACGCATCATGAGTATTCTCAACAACGGACTGTCCCGCTTCCTGATTTCGGGCTTCGGCCTTGGCGCGACCTCAGCACGTGCGCTGGGCATCACCATCTTCGTCTTCCTGCTCGGTTTCATTGTGCTCTATCAGATTATCCTGTTCTTTGTGCGCCTTTTCCGCAAGCCCAAGGCAGGGGGCGAGGGAGCTTAACAGCCCTATCCATGAACCAAGTGCCGCCTGGTGCGGTGCCTATGACAAAAGACGGCTCATCGGCCGTCTTTTGCCGTATGAAGGAAGCGTAACGACGCATACGTGACGCATTTTCTGCCATATCAGCATAGAAATGAGCCTTCTGCACGATTGTGGCACGGGTTTTGCTTTTGGCAAGCAGCATCTTTGAAACCCATAAAACCCTATAACATCATGCAAAAAGGTAAAATCGGAATTGATACCGAGAACATTTTCCCCGTCATCAAGAAGTTTCTGTATAGCGATCATGAAATTTTTCTGCGCGAGCTTGTCAGCAACGCCGTCGATGCCACCCAGAAGCTCAAAACCCTGAGCCGTTCGGGCGAGTGCAAGGGCGAATTGGGTGACCTGAGCGTGCGCGTCAGCATCGACCAGGCCGCCGGCACACTCACCATCAGCGACCGCGGCATTGGCATGACGGCCGACGAGATAGACCGCTACATCAACCAGATAGCCTTCTCGGGCGCTGGCGAATTCCTTGAAAAATACAAGGACGATGCCGCCGCCATCATCGGCCACTTCGGTCTGGGCTTTTACTCCGCCTTCATGGTGGCCGACCGCGTGGACATTGTGACGCGCAGCTATCGCCCCGAGGCCGAGGCCGTGAAGTGGACGTGCGACGGTTCGCCCTCGTTCGAGATTACCCCTGCCGAGCGCGCTGAGCGCGGCACCGACATCGTGCTGCACATCAGCGAGGACTGCAAAGAGTTCCTCGAGAAGACGAAGATAGCCGAACTGCTCAACAAGTATTGCCGCTTCCTGCCCGTGCCCATCGTGTTTGGCAAAAAAACCGAATGGAAGGACGGCAAGGAGGTGGACACCGAGGAGGACAACCAGGTGAACGAAACCGAGCCTCTGTGGCTGCGCAAGCCCGCTGACCTGAAGGATGAGGACTACCGCGCCTTCTATCACAAGCTCTATCCCGCCTCTGACGACCCCATGTTCTGGATACACCTCAACGTGGATTATCCGTTCCACCTGACGGGTGTGCTCTTCTTCCCCCGCATCAAGAGCAACCTCGACGTGCGCCGCGGCAGCATCCAGCTGTATTGCAACCAAGTGTTCGTCACCGACCACGTGGAGAACATCGTGCCCGAATTCCTCACCCTGCTGCACGGCGTGATTGACTCGCCCGACATCCCCCTCAACGTGAGCCGCAGCTACCTGCAGAGCGATGCCAACGTGAAGAAGATTTCCTCGTACATCATGAAGAAGGTGAGCGACCGCCTGGCCTCCATCTGCAAGAACGACCGCGCCGACTTCGAGAAGAAGTGGGACGACCTGAAGCTCTTCATGCACTACGGTATGCTCTCAGAGCAGGACTTCTACGACAAGGCTAAGGACTACGCCCTGCTCAAGGATGTGGACGGCAAGTACTTCACCTACAAGGAATATCAGGAACTCGTGAAGGGCGAACAGACCGACAAGGACGACAACCTGATATGCCTCTATGCCAGCGACGCCAATGCCCAGTACACCGCCATACAGGCCGCCAAGAACAAGGGTTACAGCGTGCTGATGCTCGATGGCGAACTTGACACGGCGCTGGTGCAGATGCTTGAAAACAAGTGGGAGAAAACGCGCTTTACACGTGTGGACGGCGACGTGATAGACCGCCTCATACGCCGCAAGGACGAGGAGAACGGCAAGCCCGCCGACGACGTGCGCTCACAGCGTGCATGCAAGGCCTTCAGCATGGCTATGCCCGAAGTGGAGAAGGCTGACTTCCATGTGGAGGCTGCACACATGGGCCAGGAGGGTGCTCCCGTGGTCATCACGCAGAGCGAATATATGCGCCGCATGAAGGAGATGAGCCGTTTTCAGCAGGGTATGGACTTCTACGCCACGATGCCCGAATACTACAACGTGGTGCTGAACGCCGACCACAAACTGCTGCAAGGCGTGATGGCCGACATGGACAACGCCGTGAAGGAGAAACTCGACGGCCTTGACACCCAGATAGCCGAACTCAACACGCGCCGCAGCGAACTCGACAAAAAGATTGACGAGGCTGACAAGGACCACAAGGACCAAGCCGCCGAGGACGAACGCAAGCAGGTGAACGACGACCTGGAGGCACGCGAAAAGGAAAAGGACGAGGTGTGCAAAACCTACGCACCCACCAACCCCGTCATTGCCCAACTCATCGACCTGGCACTCCTGCAGAACGGACTGCTGAAAGGTGAGGCCCTGGCACGCTTCGTGGAGCGCAGCGTGAAATTCATAGGCTAACACAAGGCGGAAGCCCGCCACGCACAAAGCGGGAGGACGGTTCTGAACCCCACAGGGGTGCAGGAACTGCCCTCCCGCTTGTTTGTAGGCTGCCACTCCTTGTGATGTCGAAGCCACTCCTTATATATATATTGGGCGACATGCTCAATCAACAAAGCCGCAAGGATGGTGCGGCGTAGTGGCTTCCTGTTTTCACAAATCATGATTTCCCTTATTTCCACCACCCATCTTCATGAACCCATATCCTTTCCCCTTATGTTTATCCGACTCTTCACCCTCTGTGCGTTAGGGCTGAGCCTTTGTGCAACACCTGGCTGCACGGCCCGCCCGGCAACACCCGCGGCAGCCACCGACAGTGTGCAGCAGACCGCGCCGACTGTGGTGCCCGACACCCTGCTGCGGCAAGTAATCTATACCCCTGCCGACTCGGCACGCGTGGAAGAACTGCTGCGCATGCAGCCCACAGGGGGCAGCGACGTGCTCTTCTATGCACGGCACTTCATCGGTATGCCCTACGTGGCACATACGCTCGAAAAAGACCCTCGCGAACGCCTCGTGGTCAATCTGCGCGAACTCGACTGCACCACGCTGGTGGAGACCGTGCTGGCGCTGACCATGACGAAGCGGCAGGGCGACACCTCGTTTCTGGCCTATTGCCACAACCTGATGCGGCTGCGCTACCGCGGCGGGCAGATGAACGGCTACCTGTCGCGCCTGCACTACTTCACCTGGTGGATGCACGACAACGTGGCACGCGGCACCATGCAGCACGTGGAGGACGCGCAGCATTTCACCGCCCCCATCACGGTGAACAACTTCTACATGAGCCGGCATGCCGACCAGTATGCCTTTCTGCGAGGCAACGCGGCCTACACCGACAGCATACGAGCCATGGAACAGGCTGCGAACGGACCCGACGGCTGCTACCTGTCAGAGGAGGCCACGGCTCTGCCACAGAACCGCCTGAAGAGCGTGCACGACGGCGACCTGGTGGCCATTGTAACCACCAAGGCCGGACTGGACTACTCGCACCTGGGCTTTGCCGTATGGGGCAAGGACGGGCGGCTGCATCTGCTCAACGCCTCGTCGGTGCACCACCGCGTGGTGGAGGAGCCCATGACGCTACACCGCTACCTGAAGGAGCGCAAAACGAGCGTAGGCATACGTTTGCTGCGCCTGGCCGACAGCAAGTAGGCCGCGGCCACCGGCAAGCCGCATGCCCCACGCAGAACGTGGCACCCCCTGCACGTTGCGCTGCAACGTTTCATCACTGCGGCGCAGGCAGTGCCTACAGCCCTGTATTCATGGCATGCAAGTTTTTGTAGTTATTGATTTTTGCACTACTTTTGCAACGCCTAAACTGTGCACCTGGCACCCCAAAGTGGGGCAGCGGTGCGGGAATGTAGGCATTTTACGCAAGAAAACTACTTACTATCAAAAGGTTATGAACATATCATACAAATGGCTTAAGGAATACGTTGACTTCGACATGTCGGCGCACGAGGTGGCCGAGGCCCTGACGAGTATCGGCCTGGAAGTGGGAAGTGTCGAGGAGATACAAGCCATCAAGGGCGGTCTCGAAGGACTGTGCACAGGCGAAGTGCTCACCTGCGAGCAGCACCCCAACAGCGACCACATGCACATTTGCACAGTCGATGTGGGCGGCGACGAAGCCCTGCAGATAGTGTGCGGCGCACCCAACGTGGCCGCAGGGCAGAAGGTCATCGTGGCCACCATCGGTACGAAACTCTATGCGGGCGACGAGTGCTTCACCATCAAACGCTCGAAGCTCAGAGGGGTGGAAAGCCTGGGTATGATTTGCGCCGAGGACGAAATCGGTGTGGGCCAGAGCCACGACGGCATCATCGTGCTGCCCGCCGACACTCCCGTGGGCATGAAGGCTGCCGACTACTACGGCCTCGAGAGCGACTGGCTCATTGAGGTGGACATCACACCCAACCGCGCCGATGCCTGTTCGCACTACGGCGTGGCTCGTGACCTCTACGCTTGGCTCGTGCAGCAGGGCAAGACCACCGCACTGCACCGCATGGAGGTGGACGACTTCAAGGTGGACAACCATGACCTTGACATCGACGTGCTGGTGGAGAACACCGAAGCGTGCCCCCGCTACTGCGCCGTGACGGTGAAGAACTGCAAGGTGGCTGAGAGTCCCGAGTGGCTCAAGCAGAAACTGACCACCATCGGGCTGCGTCCCATCAATAATATTGTGGACATCACCAACTACGTGATGATGGCCTATGGTCAGCCGCTCCACTGCTTCGATGCCGACATGATCGACGGCCGCAAGGTGGTGGTGCGCACCCTGCCCGAAGGCACGAAGTTCCAGACGCTCGACGGCGAAGAACACACCCTTTCCGACCGCGACCTGATGATATGCAACGAAAACGAGCCCATGTGTCTGGCCGGCGTCTTCGGCGGCAAGGGCTCCGGCACCTACGACAGCACCTGCCACGTACTGCTCGAGAGCGCCTACTTCCATCCCTCGTGGGTTCGCAAGAGTGCACGCCGCCACGGCATCAGCACCGACGCCTCGTTCCGCTTTGAGCGTGGCGTAGACCCCGCAGGCCAGTTGTATGCCCTCAAGGTGGCAGCCAAACTGGTGAAGGAACTGGCAGGCGGCGAGATAGCCATGGACATCAAGGACGTGGACGCTGGTAACACGCCGCGCAGCTTCGAGGTGAACCTGCCTTATCAGTATGTGCACGAACTCATCGGTAAGGAAATTCCTGCCGAAACCATCAAGCGCATCGTCACCTCGCTCGAAATGGAAGTGCTCGAGGAGAGCGAGAGCCACATGCTGCTGCGCGTTCCGGCCTACCGTGTTGACGTGCAGCGTCCCTGCGACGTGGTGGAGGAAATACTGCGCATCTATGGCTACAACAACGTGGAAATACCCACGGCTGTGAAGTCGAGCCTCACGGTGAAAGGCGACGTGGACCGCTCCAACAAACTCGAAAACCTCATTGGCGAACAACTGGCGGGACAGGGCTTCCGCGAAATACTCAACAACTCGCTCACCAGCGACAGCTACTATCAGGAAAGCCAGACCTACGCTCCCGAACACCTGGTGCGCGTGCTCAATCCGCTGAGCTCTGACCTCGGTGTGATGCGCCAGACGCTGCTCTTCGGCGGCTTGGAGTGCATTGCCCACAACGTGAACCGCAAAAACGCCAACCTGCGCTTCTTCGAGAGCGGCAACTGCTACCGTTACGAGGCCGCCGCACGTCAGGAAGGGCACACCATCGCCCCTTACACCCAGAAGCATTGCCTGGGCCTGTGGCTCACGGGCAATAGGGTGCAGGGCTCATGGGCACATCCCGACGAAGAGGCAACGGTGTATGAACTCAAGGCCTATGTGCTGCACATCCTCAACCGCACGGGCTGCCCCATGGGTGCCCTCGTGGTGGGCGACGGCAGCAGCGACCTCTTCAGCAAGAGCATCACCGTGGCCGACCGTCAGGGACGCACGTTGCTCGAACTCGGTCCTGTAGCCCGCAAGCACACGGCACGTTTCGGCATAGAGCAGGACGTTTACTTTGCCGAGATTGACTGGGATTTGCTCATGAAACTCGTGAAGAAGCAGCAGGTGTCGTACAAGGAACTGTCGAAGTTCCCCGCCGTGAGCCGCGACCTCGCCTTGCTCGTCGATAAGCAGGTTACCTTCGCCCAAATCGAAAAGGCCGCCTTTGCTGCCGACAGGAAACTGCTGCGCCGCGTAGAGTTGTTCGACGTGTACGAAGGCAAGAACCTCGAAGCGGGCAAGAAGAGCTACGCCGTCAACTTCACCCTGCAGGACGACACCCGCACCATGAACGACAAGCAGACCGAGAACGTTATGCAGCGCATCGTGGCGCAACTCGAAAAGCAGGTGGGCGCCAAACTGCGTTGAGCATACACGCCGCAGCACATCCGAACAAACAAACATCAACTACCACATAAAGTAACACAATGGGAAGAGCTTTTGAATACCGCAAAGCCGCAAAACTGAAGAGATGGGGACACATGGCCCGCACCTTCACGAAATTAGGAAAGCAAATCGCTGTCGCTGTGAAGAGCGGCGGTCCGGAGCCCGAAAACAACCCCACGCTCCGTGCCCTCATTGCCACCTGTAAGCGTGAGAACATGCCCAAGGATAACATTGAGCGTGCCATCAAGAACGCTATGGGCAAGGACCAGAGCGAATACAAGACCATGACGTACGAGGGTTACGGCCCCCACGGCGTAGCCATTTTCGTCGATACCCTCACCGACAATCCCACCCGCACCGTGGGCGACGTGCGTTCCGTCTTCAACAAGTTCAACGGCAACCTCGGCAACATGGGTTCGCTGGCTTACCTCTTCGACCACAAGTGCGTGTTCACCGTGCGCAAGACGGAAGGCCTTGATATGGACGAAATGATACTCGACCTCATCGACTATGGCGTAGAAGATGAATACGACGAGGACGAAGAAGAAGGTAGCATCACCATCTACGGCGACCCCAAGTCGTTTGGCCAGATACAGAAACACCTCGAAGAAAGCGGCCTCGAAGTGATCGGCGCCGAGTTCACCTACATCCCCAACGACCTCAAGGACGTGACCGACGAGGAGCGTGAGAGCATCGACAAGATGGTAGAGCGTCTCGAAGAGTTCGACGACGTGCAGACCGTCTACACCAACATGAAACCTGCGGAGTAATTCCGCCCGTACCCTACCGGCAGACAGCGGGGCGACGTGTGTCGCGCCCTTGTCTGCCTTTCTTTTTGTCCGTGCCGCATCTGTGTGCCACTTATCTTCACGATAGTGTGAAAGTGGGCGAGAAAAGGTCGGATGCAATCCAGCGATTTCGTTCAGTTAAAAGATAAAAGAAAACTGGCTTGCTTTGGCTTGGCGAGAAAAGGTCGGAAATAATTCAACTTTATGAGCAACGATACGACACCCCCTGTTTCCCTTCCCCTCGACATCGAGGCCCGCGTGGCGCAGGCCGTGGCCTACTTCAAGCAGGGCTACAACTGTTCGCAGAGCGTGGTGGCCGCCTACGCCGACCTCTATGGCGTGCCCGCCAACCTCGCCCTGCGCATGTCATCCTCCTTTGGCGGAGGCATAGGCCGTATGCGTCAAACGTGCGGGGCAGCCTGCGGCATGTTCATGCTTGCTGGCCTTGCTACTGGCAGCACCGACGCTGCCGACCGCGAGGGTAAAAGCCACAACTACGAAGTGGTGCAGCAGTTAGCCGCCCGTTTCAAGGAAATCAACGGCTCGCTTATCTGTGGCGAACTGCTGGGCCTTGTCAAGCCCGTCCTCTCGCCGCAGGCTGAGGAGCGCACCCCAGCGTATTACAAAAAGCGTCCCTGCGCCATGATGGTCGAAACGGCCGCCCGCCTCTTCGGCGAATATTATAGGGAGCACGAACAGGCATAAAGCCGTCCCTCGGCATGGGCGGCGCGCTGCGTTGCCGTGCCTGTTTTTGCGGAGAAAGCCTACCGCCCACAGCGGCTACGGCCCGTCCCCCTCATACTTCAGTTTCGCTATGAAAATCCTGCTACTTGGCGAGTACAGCAACGTGCACCACACCCTGGCGCTCGGTCTGCGCTCGTTAGGACACGAAGTGACGGTGGCTTCCAACGGCGATGGTTGGAAGTCCTACCCGCGTGACATTGACTTGCGCAGGCCCAGCAAGTCCGTGTGGCATGGACTGTATTATTATCTCAAGATGCGGGCCTCGTGGAAGCGCTTCAGCGGCTACGACGTGGTGCAGCTCATCAACCCCATCTTTCTCGACCTCAAGGCCGAGCGCCACCCGTGGTTTTATCGCTACCTCAGGCAGCACAACAAGCGGGTGGTGCTGGGCGCATTCGGCATGGACCACTATTATGTCAAGGCTTGCCTCGACTTCAAAACCTTTCGTTACAGCGATTTCAATATGGGGCAGCACGAGCGCCACTCCGCCGACAACGACGAGTTCAAGCGCGACTGGCTGCACGGCGCCAAGGGCCTCTGGGGCGACCACGTAGTGCACGACGCCGATGCCATTGTGGCAGGGCTTTATGAGTATTATGTCAGTTACCAAGCCCATTGCCCCTGCGCCGGCAAGTTGCATTTCATTCCCTTCCCCATTGTCTGCGGCTGCGAAGAGCCCGACTTCACCCGGCAGGCCAGCGCCCCATTGCGCATATTTATAGGAGTGCAGCGCGCCCGCTCCGTCTACAAGGGTACAGACATCATGCTCCGCGCCGTAGAGCGCCTTGAACGCGACTTCCCCGACGAGGTGCAGGTAGCGCGTGCCGAGTCGGTGCCCTTCTCCCGTTATGTGGAAATGATGGAGCACTCCGAAGTCATACTCGACCAACTCTACTCCTACACCCCTGCCATGAATGCCCTCGAGGCCATGTCGCGCGGCCTCATCACCGTGGGCGGCGGCGAGCCCGAGCACTACCAACTGCTGGGCGAGCGCACCCTGCGCCCCATCATCAACGTGCAGCCCCACGAGCAGAGCGTCTACGAGGCGCTCGTCCACCTGCTGCGCCACCGCGACACCCTTGTGCCGCAACTTCGTCGTGAGAGCGTGCTCTATGTGCGCCGCCACCACGACCACATCCGTGTGGCAAGAGCTTACGAAAGCCTTTACCGCCAGCTACTCAACCCCTGACACATCCCCACTGAGCCTTGCGAACCTTCAAACACCTGCTGCGCATCATCCTGGCCGTGCTGCTTACGGCGTACCTGCTGCTGCTCGTAGCTTTCAACTTCGGGCCGGCGCAGCGTGCTGTCACCCGCACCGTGGCCGATGTCCTCGCGGAGCAGTTGCACACACGGGTGCACATCGACGAGGTGCAAGTGGGGCTGTTCAATCGCGTCGTGCTGCACGGTGTCGCCATCGACGACCAGCGAGGCGAACCCCTCCTCCGCGCCCGCCTCATGTCGGCCAAGATAGCCCTTCGCTCGCTCTTCGCCGCGCCTTTGCAGCTGCGCACCGTTTCCTTGCTCGATGCCGACATCTCCCTCTATCGCACCGCTGCGGGGCAGACGCCCAATTTCCAGTTTGTCATCGATGCCTTCAGCAAGCCTTCAACTGACAAACCCTCCCCCCTCAACCTCAGCATCCCCTCCCTCATTCTGCGGCGCGTCAACGTTGTCTACGACCAGCGCGACGTCCCCGTGCAGCCCGGCCGCCTGCAGCCTGCCCATTTGGCTTTCCGAAACATCGATGCCAACCTCAGTCTGCGGCACATCACGTCCGACTCGCTCCACCTCCGTGTCCGCACCTTCTCGTTCACCGAGCGTAGCGGTCTGCGTGTCGAGCATCTCGGTTTCAAGCTCAGTGCCGACCGTCGGCAGGCCGGCATCAGCGATTTCGAACTCCGGTTGCCCCATTCGCGTTGGAAGCAGCCCAGCCTCTCGGCCACCTACAACGCCACCCGTTCCTGGGCCGACCTCTGGCCCACGTTGCGGCTGCGCGGCGACATTCGTCACTTTTTCCTCACCTTGGCCGACCTGCGCGCCGTAGCCCCCTTGCCCGAGTGCTTGCAAGGCACCTGGACGCTTGAGGGCAGCGTCGACCTTCGCCCCGACCTCGTCCGCGTGCAGCGCTTCGCCGTCAGCGGCATGCAGGGCCAAGTGCTTTTGCAGGGCAATGCCCGCGTGCAGCGGCAGGCTGGCCGCTTTGCCGAGGTGCGCGCCGAGGCGGACAAGTTGCAGGTGCACGAGCAGGCCATGGCGCACCTACTGCCCCTCATACCCTGTAGCGACACGCTGCGCCACATGCTGCAGCGCGGTGTGGCCCGTCTCGAGGCGCAAGCCACGCTGCGCTATGGCAAGGACGGCAGCGGCCATGCCCGCCTCACCCTCCACACCCCAGCCCTCACGGCGCGAGCCCAGGCTCTTTTTAGTAAGGGAAAAGCCGATTGCAGCCTGCACGTCGATAAACTCCTGCTTGCCCACATCGCGGGCAACGACCGCCTGCCGCGGAGCCTCAACCTCGCGGCGCAGGCCAAGGTGGGCTATGAGGGGCGTAAAATGCAAAGCGTCGACGGTTCGGTGCAACTCTCGCAAATCGCCATGCCCCACACCACCCTCAGCCGTCTCGACCTCAGCGGGCGCTATGCAGCCGACGGTGCTTTCCGCCTCAAAGCCTCTTCGGCCGACCCCGTGGCCTCCTTCACCCTCTCAGCCGACGGCCGCATGCAGGGTAAGCGTCCCACGCGCCTCTCGGTCGATGCAGCCATTGCCCGCTTCGCCACCGATGCCCTGGGGCTGAGGCTCGGCCGTCTCGGGTCGCCCACCGTGCATGGCCAGCTGCACCTGCACACCACCGCCTGGCGCGGTGGCATACCGCAGGGCAGCCTTTCGTTGAGCGACGTGTTGTTGGAAAATCTCCCCTCGGGCGACGACTACCACTTGCAGCAGTTCACCGCCTCGTGCCAACCCGCTGCCGCCTCGGGTAGCCACACCGTGCAGGTGCGCAGCGACTTTCTGCGCGCCGACCTCACTGGCCCGCTCTCTGTGTCGTCGGCCCGAGGCACCCTGTGCGCCTTGTTGCAGCGCGCCCTGCCCACGCTCCCCTTGGGCCATAGCACACAGCCCCTCTCCGCCGTGTGGGACGTGCAGGCCGCCGTGTTCCGCACCGACGAAGTGCGAACGCTTCTGGGCCTCGACCTCGACCTTGTCAGCCCCCTCATCGTCAAGGGCCGCGTCGACAGCCGTCCCGACGGCCGCACCGCCCTCTCCGTCTTCACCGACGGGCTGCGCTACGGAGGCCTCGAACTGGCCAACCCTTCGGTGTGGCTCGAAGGCACTGCCGGCAACCTGCGCACAGTGCTCCAAGCACAGAAGGAAATGGGCGGACGCCCCGTGCAGTGCAAGTTGCAGGTACACACCGCCGACTCGCTCCTCCACACAGCCTTCACGTGGAAGGCAGAGGCTGAAAAACGCTACGACGGCGCGTTCAAAACCACCACGCGCTTTCTACCCACCGATGGCCGCCGCACCGACTTCCTCACCGACATTGTGCCCACCACCTTCACCCTGGCCGACACCCTGTGGCACATTGCAGCAGGCACGCTGCACTACACCGACAAGAACCTCGAGATGCGCCACATCGCCCTCAGCCGCGACGACCATTCGCTCCACATCGACGGTTGCCTCTCGCAGCACGGCGGCGACAGCATTGTGGCCAATCTTCACAAGATTGACGTGGCCTATGTGCTCGGCCTCGTCAACTTCCACGCTGTCGAGTTCGGCGGTCTGGCCACAGGGCGTGCCGTCATCACCCGCACCGAGGCCGGGCCGCAGGTACAGAGCGCGCTCCACATTCCCGACTTCACCTTCAACCACGGCCCCATGGGCAACTCCTTGGTGCGCATAGGTTGGCAGCCCGAAACGAAACGCATCCTCATCAATGCCGACTTGCGCCCGCCCTACGAGGGCAGCACCCTCGTCGACGGCTACGTGTCGCTGGCCGACAAGGGGCTCGACCTCCAAGTGCTGGCCGACAGCACCGACCTCCGCTTCCTCCGTCGCTACATGGACGGCATCTTCTCCGACTTCAACGGCCACGCCACCGGCAACTGCCGCATCTACGGCCCCTTCAAGCAACTCGACTTCAGCGGCCGCCTCAGGGCTTCGGCCTCGGCGCGCATCGACGTTATCGGCACGTCCTACAAGGTGAGCGGCGGCCAGGTCACCCTCACGCCCGGCAGTTTCCGCTTCGACAATTTCCACGTGGCCGACTACCGCCACGGCACGGGCCGCGCCTCGGGCGAACTCCGCCACGACCACCTCAAAAACCTTCGCTACGACTTCCAGGTGCAGGCCGACAAACTCCTTTGCTACGACCGTCAGCAGGAGCCCGACATGCCCTTCTACGCCACAGCCTACGGCACGGGAGTGGTGCGCCTTCAGGGCAGTCCCGGCCGCGTGTCGGCCGACATTCAGCTGCGCCCCGAGGCAGGCACTACGCTCGTCTATCCGCAGAGCCAGGCAGGCAGTGTAAGCACCGACGATGCCATGGTGCGCTTCCGCTCCGTGCACGACAGCCTCTCGGCCTCCTCCTGGTCGCGAGCACTCAACCCGCAGCCCGCAGCCGAGCCTTCCACCGCCGCCACGCCGCCCGCCACCGAGAGCGACATCCTCCTCAACTTCCTCATCGACGCCACCCCGCAGGCCGAGGTGCGCATCATCACCGACCCTCGTGCAGGCGACCACATTTCGGCCTGGGGCAGCGGGCCCATACGCGCCACCTTCTATAATAAAGGCGCCTTCCGCATGTACGGCACCTACACCCTCGAGCGCGGCACCTATAAAATGAGCATTCAGGACATCATACGCCGCGACCTCACCCTCACACCCGGCAGCCGCATCACCTTTGCCGGCGATGCCCAGCAGGCTGCGCTGGCCCTGCGAGCCGTGTACACCGTCAACGGCGTGTCGCTTAGCGAACTCAATTACGGCGCGGGCTTCAGTCGAAAAACGGCGAAGGTCGACTGCATACTGAACATCGGAGGCACCGCAGCAGCGCCGCAAGTCAACTTCGACATCGACCTACAAGGCATCTCCGACGACGAAAAGCAGATGGTGCGCCAGCTCATTGCCACCGAGGAGGACATGAACCGACAGGCCATCTACCTGCTCGGCATCGGTCGCTTCTACACAGCCGGCGCCACGGCCGACATCGGCGAGGGCTACGGATCGCAGCAGCAGTCGGCCGCCGCCATGCGTTCCTTCCTGAGCACCACGCTCACCTCGCAGCTCAACAACGCCATCAGCAGCGCCCTCGGCAGCAAGTCGCGATGGTCGTTTGGTGCCAACGTGGCGCCGGGCATGGAGGGCTGGAGCGACCTCGAGGTCGACGGCTTGCTGCAAGGACGCCTCTTCAACGACCGCCTCCTCTTCAACGGCAACTTTGGCTACCGCGACAGACCCACCTACGGCTCCAACTTCGTGGGCGACTTCGACCTCCGTTACCTGCTTACGCCCAAGGGCACCGTCAGCCTTAAAGCCTACAGCCAGACCACCGACCGCTACTTCACCAACTCCGCCCTCACCACGCAGGGCATAGGCATCAACCTGCAGCACGACTTCCGCCGCTTCCGCGACATCTTCCACTTTGAGCGGCGCCGCGCCCGCAAGCAGAAGAAAGCTGCCGAAGCCCCACCCGCCGCCAAGCCCTGACACTTTTTCATCTGGCAAAATCATCCAACCCGAAGCCCTGTAAAAAATGGACTTCGGGCTTGTTTTTTTCTAAAAGTAAACCCGCTCATGGGGTGTGGTAAAAAATTGACTGCATGGCAAGGTGGTTTGCGTGAAATGGACGAAGAGCACTCGAAAGGGCGGGGAACAAGGAATGCCAGGGAGGAAAATATTTGACAAATAGAGAAACACGCGCAGGATTTTCGTAAACGGCAGACAAGTAGTATGATAGCGTGGCATAAGGTGGCGATTTCGCGTTTCGCCAAGCGACGCCGCCGTTTCAAAAAGCGGTTTGAGCCGTTGCCGCCAATTGGCTGCAACGCCTCGGGCCCGTTCTGAGGACGCGTGGCCCTATGCCAGAAAGGAGAGGGCGTGGCGTGAAATCGAACAACACTTTCGGCAAGCTCATTCGTCTTCACGAAAAGGCTGCGGGCTGGTCAAGCTTTTATGGACAATCTGACGCAAGGGGCTTGTCAACTTCTAAAAAAGCCCAATGCAACACATGAAAGGCGTTTGCCCGTCAGCCCAATTTTTCAAAGGGTAAATTCATAAGAAGAAGGCACGTAACCGTCTCCTGCACGCGCTGGCCGTGACACATAAATGCCCACGGGCCGAAGGCGCATCGCGATGGAAGCCTTCGGCCCGTGGGGCTGATAGGGGTGAAGATGAAGGGTGTGAGGCGCGGCCTACTGCATGAGGGCGAGCCGACGCCTGCGGGCTTCGGTGCGCTCCTTGATGGCCTGGCGGCGCGAGCGGGCTACGGACCATGCGGTGACAGCCATGGCGCAGAGGGCGTAGATGACAGTTTGCACCCACAGCATGAGCCAAGCGTGCATCACGTCGTGCAGCGGCGCGCCCATGTTGTTCATCGCCACAAAGCCGCGTATGCCAAAGGTGCTGGGAAAGAGGTAACTCAAGGCTTCCCACACGGGCGGCATGGCGCTGCCCGGCCACGAGATGCCCGACACGAAGAGCAGCGGCGCACTGCTGAAGACCACCAGCACGATGCCCGTTTCGCGGTGACGCACCAGGCCGCTCACCGTGATGGCGAAGAAGGCGCAGGCCAGCAGGAAGGGGAATACGAACAGGCCCAGTTGCCAGGGATCAGCCAGCTGGGGCAGGCGGAACAGGTGGGGCACGACGGCCAGCACATACACCGACATAGGCACGTACACCAGCAGGTAGCGTCCTGCCTGGTGGGCCACCAAGCGCCACAGTCCGCCGCGGCGGCGTTGCACGGGCTGCATGCGGCGGTGCAGATTTTCCTCGCGCATGGTGCCGGCCTCCATGCCAGCGCCCAGCACCAGCGTTTGTTGCAGCACCAGCACGAGCACAGCGGGGATGAGAAACACCGCAAAACCGGCGTGGGGGTTGAAGAGGGCCACCTCATCGTAGGTTAGCGGGTGGCGCACCACCTCCTGTTGCTCCTTGGTGCCGCCGCCTGCGCGTTGCACCTTGATTTCGGCATTCATGGCCAGACTCACGTTGGTGTTGGCCGCGAGGATGCTTTTGAAGTAGAGCATGCCGCTCATGTCGGCATAGGCACTCACGGCCACCTGTTCGCCGCGCGCTATGCCCGAGGCAAAGCCGTGCGGCACGCACACCACGCCCAGCACCTCGCGTGCTTGCACCAGGCGGCGGGCCTCGGCCATGTCGGTGCAGTGGGTGGCAATGCGCACGTCGGGGGTGGCGTCGAGGCGACGCAGGTAGTCGCGGCTGCACGCCGTGCCGCTGAGGTCAACCACCGCCACGGGCACCTCCCTCACCACCTCATTGGTGTAGATGAAGGCGTAGAGCAGCGGGTAGAGCAGCGGCACGAGGATGAAGAAGATGAAGACGCCGACGTCGAATTTCTGAAGAAAACCGTATTTCATGACAACGGGAAGGCTGAGGGGGTTCAGGGCACGTAGGCCGTGTGCAGCATGATGTGGCGCAGACGCGGCAGGCACAGGGCCGGCAGCAGCGTAAAGGCCAGCAGGGCCATGAGGTAGGGGGCGGCATTGAGCAGCGGGTAGCCGTCGAGTGCCGTGTTCACATACAACATATAATAATGGCGGAGCGGGAAGAGCCAGGCCAAGCCTTGCAGCACGGGGTGCATGGCCATGACGGGGAACGACATGCCTGAAATGCTGAATGAGATGACGCCCCAGAGCGAGGCGCCGCTAAGCGACAGGCGCAGGGTGGGCATCAGGGTGAAAAGCAGTACGCCGAACCCCTGGCAGGCCACGATGAAGAGCAGCATGACGCACGCCATGCGCCACAGTCCGCCGTAGCACGGAAAGCGCAGCCAACCGTAGAGCCACAGCACGATGAGGGTGCCCGTGAGCACGAACACCGCGCCCTGCACCAGCAGTTTGGCCGTCAGTGCCCGCCCCATTGAGCCGCCCGCGCGCCGCATCATGGCACCCGCCGTGCGGTGTTTGAGTTCGGTGCCCAGACCGTAGACCGTCATCATGAACACGAAGAGACCGAGCACGCCGGGAATGAGGATGTTCGAAAGGTACACGTTGTAGTTGAGCCACGGGTTGCCCACAGGGTGCATGTCGATGACCACGGGCTGCAGGTAAGCCATGGCCTGCCGCTCGGTGGCGCCGCGGGCGTAGAGCACGCTGCGGGCTGCCGCGCCGCTGGCCAGTTCGCTCATGGTGCGCATGTCGCGGTAGAGCAGCGAGCCGGCCACCAGGTAGGAGTAGTTGGTGTAGAAGGAGAGCGTG
Source organism: Bacteroidales bacterium (assembly GCA_004557185.1). Taxonomy (GTDB): domain Bacteria; phylum Bacteroidota; class Bacteroidia; order Bacteroidales; family Bacteroidaceae; genus Alloprevotella. The sequence goes on along the minus strand of SFEP01000009.1, from coordinate 42,755 downwards.
GGCACGCGCTGTCGCTGCGCCTCGCTGGCGGTGCCGCGGGGAATGAGGTAGAACCCGTAAATCTCGCCGCGCTGCATGGCCCGGCGCGCCTCGCCCACGTTGGCGTAGGAGCGTTCGAGGCTCACCATCTGAAACGCATCGAGGTTGCGAACCAGGTTGCGCGAGGTAGAGGTGCCGTCCTCGTCCACCACGCCGGCGGGCAGGCTCTCGGGCAGTCCCTGCTGCATGAGTGTGGTGAAGTAAAGGCAGCAGAAGAGCGGTGCCAGCACCATGGCAAACCAGTAGAGCGGCTGCCGTGCCACGCGCTGCCACTCACGCAGCAGAAGGCGGGCGAAGGGGCTGCCGTGCTGCCCCGCGCTGCGCAGGGTGTGCTTGTCTGATAGCATAGGGTAGGGGAAATAGGGTGAAAACAGTGACGCGGGCCGGCCGTTACTCCTCCACCAGCACGCTCATGCCGGGACGCAGGCCCTCCACCTTCTGCACGGGGCGCGCCTTCACCTCGAAGGTCTTGCGGTCCCACTGGCCTGTGGCCTTGGTGGCTTTCCACGTGGCGTAACTGCCGCGGTCCTTCATGTAGTACACCTTGAGTTGGCAACGCTTATTGCCCAGTGCGGGAATGACGGCGTGCACGGTGCCGTGCATCTTGAACTGCTGCAGGCGGTCCTCGCGCACATTAAACGTCACCCACATGTCGTGCATCAGGGCTACGTTCATCACGGGAGCCCCCGTGCCCACCAGTTCGCCCACTTGCGGGAAGATGTCCGTCACCTCGCCGTCGGCCGAGGCCGTGAGCACCGTTTCGGCCACGTAACTCGTCACCTCGCTCACGGCTCCCTTGGCGCGCGACACCATGGCGGCCGCCGCATCCTTGTCCTCACGTTCGGCGCCGTTCACGGCCATGTCGTGCTGCGCCTTGGCGGCCTGCTCGGTAGCCAGTGCCGCGTCGCGCTGCGCCGTCACTTCGTCGAGTTTCTGCGCCGTGGTCACGCCCTGGTCGTAAAGGCGTTTCACACGGTCGTACGACTTCTGCGCCAGCTGCGAGGCGGCACGGGCCTTCTGCCACATTTCGTAGGCGGCCTTAATCTGCTCCTGCCGTGCGCCCTTCTGCGCCTTGCGGCTCTGCGCGGCGGCAGCGGCCTCGGCGGCCTGAGCCTGACTCAGTTTAGCCTGCAGGTCGGGCGCTTCGAGTATGGCGAGCGTGTCGCCGGCATGCACATAGTCGCCCTCGCTCACCATGAAGCGCAGGATGCGGCCGGGCACCTTGCTCGACACGCGGTATTCCGTCACATCGGCTTCGCCCTGCGTCAGGTCGGGTTCGTCGCGGAAAGCGTAGAGGCTGCCGATAATTACAAGCGCTGCCACACCGCACAGCGTGATGACGGCAGGCAGAAAGTTGGGTTTCTCTCGTTTCATAATATATAAATGGAGTAAGCGCGCTGTGCTGCGTGGTGAAAAGGCCGCGGGCAGGGCGCGCCATATGGGTGCTGTTTTGTTATTTCTCTCCTAAAGCGTGGTGGTAGGCGGCGCGGGCCAGACGGGTTTCGATGCGGGCGTCGATGACGTCGTTGTGCGCCTGCAGCCACGCCGTTTGGGCCTGCAGCAGGTCGGTGGTGGTGATGACGCCCTCGGTAAAGCCCAAGGAGGCCGTGCGGAGGTTTTCGGCCGCCGTGTCCATGCTGCGCAGACTGAGCGTGAGGCGCTGCACGGCCTCGTTCACGCGGAAAGCCTCCTGCGTCACTTGCAGCGTAATCTTGTTGCGGGCATCCGCTGTTTCGAGGCGGGCCATGGCGGCGTCGCTCTTGGCCGCCCGCACCTTGTAGCGCGTTTCGCCCCAGTTCCACACCGGCATTTTCAGCATCACGCCCACACCCCATGTGCCTTTGAATTTCCTTTCGAAAGAGTTGAAGACGCTGGGGTTGGAAAGCAGGTATCCGCCCGTCAGCGCCAGTTGTGGCAGCATGTCGCTGCGGGTGATGCGCACCTTGTCGTCAAGCATTTGCTCGGCCAGCGAGAGTTGCTGCATTTCGGGCCGCTGCACCAGGGCCAGCGCTGCGTCGGGTTGCACGGGCGTGGTGTCGTGGACCACCGAAGCCTCGCCCTCGTCGGCCAGCACAGGGCGGCTGTCGAGGGGCAGACCGCACAGGCGACACAGCACCATGCGCAGCAGCGTCAGTGCGTCGTCCACCTTGGTCAGCGCCATTTCGGCCTCGTTCAGCTTCACGTCCACCTGCAGGCACGACGCTTTGGTGGCCAGCCCCTCGGCGTGCATCTTCTGCACATCGCCTTGCAGTTGCTTCAGCATGTCGCGATACTGCGTGGCCAGCCGTTTCTTGCCCGCCAGCGAAGCAATCTGCCAGTACGTGCGTTCCACGTCCAGGCGCAGGTCGCGGCGTGCCGCTTCGAGTTGGCTCTCGGCCAGTTCGCCCTGGCGGCGCGTGATGCGGTCGTAGGCTCTGATTTTGCCGCCCATGTAGAGCGGTTGCGTGAGGAGCACGGTGCCCACGGTCATGTTGCGCGTGTCGGTGTGAAAGGCGTCGGTGATGGCGTGTCCCAGCGCGTTGCCCTGTTCGGCCAGTTGCGGCAGATAGGCCCCGATGCCCTGCACGAGTGCTGCCAGGTCAGGGTGCTGCGCCACAATTTGCTGCGCCATGTTGCCCAACTGCGTGGCCGTGGCAGTGCCCACGTTGTTGAGCGTGTTGATTTGCCCGTCGCTGAGCAGTTGCACCTCCCGTCCGCTGCGCATGTAGCCGGCAGCGAGTGACACCTTGGGCAGGTAGTTGGTGCGGGCCGCCTGCGCTTCGGCCTTGGCGCGCCGCACCTTTTCGGCCCCGATGGCCAGTTGCAGGTTGGAGCGTTCGGCCATCAGCATGCACGAGTCGAGTGAGAGCGTGCTCTGTGCCCGCGCTGCCAGCGAAAGGCCCGCGAGCACAATGGTAAGTAGTCGTTTCATGTGTTTGGATTGTCAGTGCACCGCCGCGCAAAAAGGCTGCGGCCGGTGCTTGATTGCCGCAAAATTACGCTTTTCTGATAGTTATTACCAGTAACGAGAGTGTAATGCGAGAAATAGAATAGATAATCCACTTAATGACCAACGAACTGGCATGCAGTGAGGGCGAATGAGGGGAAGAATAGGACAAAGTGCGCCGCCGCTGCTTTCTCACCACATATACATACATAAAAACGAGTTTTTGGAAAAGCGTACGTCCGGCAAATTCGTCACCTTTTCTCTCTTTCAGCAGGTGAAAGGAGCGTGGTGAACGGATTTGCCGGACGAGAACTAAGGGGGAAGCAAGCCAGTCCCAGTGGCAAAAGCGGCTTTCTCCTATAATCCCAACACTACTGACGGGTCAATGTTGAGTTTGCGGCACATTTCCCGCCCAGTCCTTAGCGAGGGTTCTCCTTTGCCAGATATGATTTCGCTAATACGTGCGCAGCTGATGCCTAACATCTCGGCCATCTTGGCTTGGGTAAGTCCCATCTCATACATTCGCAGTTTGAGCGTGTCGGCCAGCGAGGGTGCCTGGATGGGATAGTGCACACTTTCATATTCCTCTACCATATCCGAAATCATGTCAAGTTCCAGGTAATGCTTGTCGTCTGTGGGTGTGTTGTCATGAACCAGCGGAAGCAGTTCGTCAATCCGCTGCAAAGCCACCCTATATGCTGCTTCATTTTTGATTTGTGCCATAATTATATTTGGTTTATGTTGTTGATTCTGTCGTATTCGGCATGCGTACCTACAAACCGGATGTAGACTCTCTTCGGAGTGAATTGTATAACTACCACCAACCTGTAGTCGTTGCCTTTAATATTGAAAATATAGTGCTGGTTGCCAACATTGTCAACACTATTAAAGGTACGTTTTACATCTGCGAAACATGTCCAGTTTGCTTTGCTGGTTTTGGTGAACCAGTCTTCAAGAGCCACTTTTGCTTGGGGATTCTTTGTATAATACGCAACTAATGTACTTCTGGAAATAACATGCATGGTAAAAGGTGTCTTCAAAAAGAGAAGGGGTGGCAAGTGAGAGCGAGAAACCATCACAAGACAATTTCTTTCGCTGCAAATATAAGGAGATGTTCGGTTTTGCCAAATATATTTCGGTGCAAATGAACAAATTCGGTGGACTGATAAACTTTTGTTGTTTAGGTTTTCCTTGTCTCCTGCCTCTTTCTCACAGCACCCCCGGCAGTTCAAACAGGCGTGTGCCGTTCGAGCCCTTCACCAGAATGAGACGGCCGGTGGGGGCACCTTCGGCCTCGAGGGCGGCTTTCACCTCGGCCACGGAGGGGAACCAGCGGGCGCCGGCGGCATGGGCACGGAAGGCCTCGCCCACCAGCCACACCTCCTCGCAGTGCAGCGAGGCGGCCTGGGCGGCTACGGCGCGGTGAGCCTCGTCGGAGGCCGTGCCGAGTTCGCGCATTTCGCCGAGGATGGCCATTTTGTGGTCGTGGGCGATGAGGGCGAAGTTGTCGAGCGCGGCCTTCATGCTCGTGGGGTTCGCGTTGTAGGCGTCCACTATCAGTTCGTTGCGCTGCGTGCGCATCCATTCGCTGCGGTTGTTGGTGGGCTCGTAGGCAGCCAGCGCCTCGGCAATGTCGACGTCGGGCACGCCGAAATGCGCTCCCACGGCAGCGGCGGCCAGCACGTTGGCCACGTTGTAGGCACCAATCAGGTGCGTCTGTACCTCGTGCCACGCACCGCCCTGTGTGCGGAAACGCAGTCGCAAGAACGGCGTGCAGTCGAGCACCTCGCCCTCGGTGTAGCAGTCGTGCCCCGGCAGCCCGTAGCGCACGGCAGGCAGCGAGCCGGCCATGCGGCACAGGTGCTCGTTGTCGGCGTGCAGAAAGATGAAGCCGCCGGGCTTGTGGCGCAGGTAGTCGTAGAGTTCGCCCTTGGTGCGCATCACGCCCTCAAACGAGCCGAAGCCTTCGAGGTGAGCCATGCCCACGTTGGTGATGAGGCCGCACTCGGGCTGCACGAGGTCGGTGAGCAGGGCAATTTCGCCAGGGTGGTTAGCACCCGTCTCAATCACCGCCATCTGGTGGTGCGGGCGCAGTTGCAGCAGGGTTTTGGGCACACCAATGTGGTTGTTGAAGTTGCCCTGCGTGCACAGCAGGTCGAACTTGCGGGCCAACACGGCCGCGGTGAGTTCCTTGGTGGTCGTCTTGCCGTTGGTGCCCGTTATCTGCACGATGGGCGTGCCCAGGGTGCGTCGGTGCAGCGCCGCGAGCTGTTGCAGCGTAGTGAGCACATCGGGCACGTGCAGCAGCCGTTCGTCACCCCCGACGTCGGGGTCGTCTACCACGGCAAAGGCGCAACCCGCCTGCAGGGCTTGCAGGGCAAATGCGTTGCCGTCGAAGCGCTCCCCGCGCAGGGCGAAGAAGAGGGAGCCCTCGGGGCAGTGCCGCGTGTCGGTGGTGATGACGCTATGCGCCTGGAACAGGCTGTAAAGCTCCTCGAGCGAAGTATAGGCTATCTTTGACATAACACAAGTAAGATAAAAGGCGGATAAATGGATAATTTCGTTGCAAAAGTACGGCTTTTGCCCATCCCCTCGCCACTTTTCGTAGAGTTTCTTCAGTAGCTTGTCAATGAATGCTACGCTTTGGCCAGAGCATGAGGGCGCCCGACGGCGGGGCTTGCCCGTAGTAAAGGCTTGTTACCCACGGCAGGTGAGCAAACTGGCGGGCGTGCCGCCCATCATGGTGCTGACGCCGCCGAAAATCCATAACGTGGGAAAAAGTTACCCCGCCGTGGAAGAAACGTCCCACGCCGTGGAAGAAAGTTTCCACGGCTTCTATTTTTTTCTTTCTCCCAAATTCCTCCGTGCGGTCCGTCAACCCGTGGCCTGCTGCGGGCGGCGGCTGGATGTGGGCTCATGCAGCAAGGCGATGGGAAAGCGGGGAGGGATCAGCAGATGGCTGGCGAGACAAACTATGACGCAGGAGATGGACAACCGCTGCTACGTAAAAAATATCACGTCGTACGTAAAAAAAATCACGTCGTACGTAAAAAATTTTACGTAGCATCTGTTTTTGCCGCTCCCCAAGCCCCTCCCTGCGGGTGCTGTTGGCCTATGATGGCTGGGCGATGCAAGCCACACGGGCGGCGTGATCCTCAGCATAGCTATTGTGGGAGAGAAGCCTCCTCGGTGTATTCACTCCATAGGCTATAACCCCTTTATACTAAGTGGTTTATGTGCCAGATAAAGCAGCGGACGTGCGGCCTTCGGCCTACTTCAGTGGGGTGTAGGTGCCATGCAGAGCGGAAGCCTGCGGCAGATGCGCCCACGGCTTTTCGTTGTGACGCCCCCCGTGCGTCGTTATTTTTGAACTATTCCCGTCCGTGCAAGCCTTATGTGCTTTCCGCAGGACCGCTGACGTACGGAACAAAAGCGGGATGACACCCTTTGCGGATGCCATCCCGTGTAGTGAAAAACTGTGCTCGGAGGAAGTGCGATGCGGCCCACAAAGTAGCGGGTGGTATCGTGTAGGTGTGGGCTGCAGGAGTGGCGTAGGCTTATCGTACCAGTATTTTTTGTCCGTTGACGATGTAGATACCGCTTTGGGTACGGCTGACGCGGCGGCCACTGAGGTCGAAGACGTGAGCATGGCGGCCGCTCTGCGCGGTGCTGATGCCGCCGATGCCTGTAGGCGTGCCCTGCTCATCGACGCTGAGGGCTACGAACTGGAAGTCGGTGGAGACAATCATGCTGCTGTTGTTGTTGCACAGATAGCCAATGGGGTCGTCGGCGTAGCGGTGGTTGAGCGAGAACATGCTGCCGTTGCGGCTCAGCATGGCCTGCTGCAGAGAGTGGCTGAGCAGGGTGAAACTGCCCCACTCAAAGCCGCGGCGCAACTGGAAGTCGGCGTAAGTGTTCGTCATGCCGTCGAGGTAAGGCAGGTCGCCGGCGGTGGTGTGCAGCAGCAGTGCGTCGCCGCTCCAATCGAGGGTGAGGGGCGTAGAAGTAGCCTCGTCGGTGGTCCACGTCTCCACCACCTGTTCGTCGGCCACATCGCGGTGATAGTAATAATAAGGCGTGGTGGCTGGCAGCGCCTGGTAGGAGCGGAGCAGGTAAGTGCCCTTGGCGGGATAAGTGATGTCGGCGTCGGTGCAGGCGCGCAGGGCATCTATGGCGTCGGCCAGGCGCTGTGCGTCGGCTGTGGTGAGGCTGGTGCGCGGCTGGCCGTCGGGGGCATAGACGGCGGTGTAGAGCGATTTGAGGGTCTGGAAAGCCTCGAGCGAGGGTTTAGGATAACCCGCTTCGCCCTCGTGGTCGATGAGTTCCTTGGCCTCGCGGGCATCGTTGCGGGCACGGTTCAGGGCTGCGGCGTTGGCAGCCTTCTCGGCGGGCAGTTCGAAGATTTGCGTGTAAGTGTACGGCTCGCCCGAGATGGTGGCCGTCCAGGTGCGGCGAACGAGGCATCCCTCGCGCACCTCGTTGGCCACGGCAGTGTAGACCTGCGAGGTGTTGGTGGAGCGGTAAGCCTCGAGCTGTGGCATGGCGGGCAGCAGGTCGGCCGAGGTCAGGTGCACGTAAGGCTCGGGTGCGGCGTTGCCTGTGGCGACTTCGCGGAAGAGGTAGCGCGCATTGCTGCTGTCGATGGTAAAGCCGCCCGTGTAGACGTAGGCCGAGCCGTCCCAATAATAGGGCGTGCCCGAGGGTGCCACGTCGTAGGCCGCCTCGCCTTTCACCTCGACCTTCACCACGCCGCCGCCCAGCGTGCCGCCGTAGCCGGGATAGTCGGTGCGGCCAATGGTGATGTAGGGGAAGGCGCCGAGCCAGGAGCCCGTGTTGGGCACGTCGTCGGCAAGGATGTAGGGGAACGTCTGGCCGTAGTCGGTGGAGAGGAGGATGCGAATGCGGCTGTCGGTGCCGTAGAACTGGGTGAGCGGCGTCCACTGCACCTCCATCTTGCGGCCCCAGCGGTAGAGCGTGGCGTTGGTGGGCTGCGCAATGGAAGCGGTGAAGGGGTCGCCCTCGACAATGCGCAGACGCACCTTCTCGCTGTCGTAGAGCGAGTGGTCGTGAGCGGCCACCACGAAGGTGAAGAGGCCGACGCGCGAGTCGCCGGAGTAGGGCTCAAAATACTGGCTCTCGGGGGAGCCGGGGGCGAGTTCGAGCGGACTGCGGTAGCGCGGCTGGAACATCTGGCTGGCCGAGGTGGTGGGCTTGTAGACAGGCTGCAGGGCGTTGGCGGCGAGGTCAGACCCGAAGTCCATGCCGTGCGCCGTGTAGTAGACGTCGTCCTGGTGCGTCTCGCGCAGCGGTATTTGGAACTGGAACTTTGAGCCCTTCGTCACCACATACTCCCGTGCCAGCAGGTCGCGGTCGATGGTGGGCTGCTCGCCGCTCTCGGCGTAGGCGTAAGGCATGTTGGTGCCCTCGGTGTCGCTGTTGCGCGAGTAGTCGGCCAGGGCGGGGGTGCGTGCCTCGTCGGTGTAGACGTTGAGGGCGTGCAGCAGGTTGCGCATGGCTCGCACGCTGCTCAGCGAGAAGAAGTCGCGCGGCGAACCGTAACTCATGAGGCTGCGGCCCGAGCCCGGCTCGGTGTAGTCGGCGTCGGACTTGACGTGTGTGTGCTGTGCGCCGAAGAGGTGACCCATTTCGTGGGCAATGGTAGCGACGCGCGTCATGGCAAAGGCGTTGCCCTTCATGGAGGGCGAAGCCGCGCCGCCCAGCGAGGCCTGACCTGCAAGCGACGAGGTGGACTTGGTGATGAGCACACCCACGTCGTAACTGTCGGCACCGATGAGGGCGCTGATGATGGGCGTGCCGTTGAGGGCGTTGGGCGTGCCTGCTACGCGGATGTCGAAGCCCGTGTTGTTTTCGAACATGATGAGGCGGTCGTCGATAATCATTTTCAACTCAATGCCCACATCGCGCCGGTAGTAGGTGTTGAGTTCGGCCTCGGTGGCGCGCCACCAGTCGTACACCTTCTGCTTGCTGAATTGCCCGCCGTCGTAGAACTCGTCGAGCACCTCGGGCGTGATGCAGAGGGCGAGGCGGAACTGGTAGACCTCTCCGCTGTTGCGTATGGGGGCTTCCACCTTTTCGTGTGTGCCGGCAGGCCACGACTTCGTGTCGGCGCGGCGTGCTCCAGCAAAGAGGCGTTGCAGGCGGGCACTGTCGGCGGAGGTGCAGAGCACGGTGCAGTCATGTTCATGTGCCTCGTGCTGGGCGTGGAGGGCGGGGGCGGTGGCAGCGAGGCCGCACGAAAGCAGCAGCAGGCGGCGCAGGGGGTGCGCTAGGGCAATGACGTAATGTTTGAGTTCCATTTTTTTTAGAATATTAAAGACAGCCACCGCCTCGAAGCGGGCGACGAAAGGCTGTAGGTAGTAAGGAGGTGTATCTTTTCGCAGCAAAAATAGGGCGTAAGCCACACACTTGCAAGGCTGGGGCATGCAGAAAAGCCGCTTTTTGCATTTTTGCATGAAAAAAGGACGAGGATGGGACGGCAAAGCCCAATATTCAGCGCATAATGAGCGCATGTGTTGGCGTGTACACCCTATTTCACTACCTTTGCAGGGCATGAAACAGCGCCGTTTGTGCTTCACGAAAGCATCAAACCAGCGGCCCAAGTATGCGCCCCGCATCCCCCTTACAGCACATCTTCATGAAATATTCCTTTATTATACCCGTGTTCAACCGTCCCGACGAGGTGGACGAGTTGCTGGAAAGCCTGACCCGCCAGACGCTGCGCGACTTTGAAGTGGTGGTGGTGGAGGATGGCTCCGACGTACCCTGCCGCGACGTGGTGGAGCGCTATGCCGACCGCCTGCAAGTGCATTACTACGACAAGCCCAACTCGGGACCCGGCCAAACGCGCAACTACGGCGTGGAGCGGGCCAAGGGCGACTACGTGCTTATTCTCGACAGCGACGTGGTGCTGCCCGAGGGCTACCTGCAGGCCGTCGACCACGAGCTCGCCGCCACGCCCTGCGATGCCTTTGGCGGCCCCGACAGGGCACACGCCTCGTTCAGCAAGATGCAGAAGGCCATCAACTACGCCATGACCTCCTTCTTCACCACAGGCGGCATACGCGGCGGCAAAAAGAAGATGGACAAGTTCTACCCCCGCTCTTTCAACATGGGCGTGCGGCGTGCCGTCTACCACGAGTTGGGCGGCTTCTCGGCCATGCGCTTTGGCGAGGACATCGACTTCTCCACCCGCCTCATCCGTTCGGGCCACGTGAGCCGCCTGTTTCAGAGCGCCTGGGTGTGGCACAAGCGGCGCACCGACCTGCGCAAGTTCTTCAAGCAGGTGCACAACTCCGGCATAGCCCGCATTCACCTCACCAAGCGCCACCCCGGCACGCTCAAGGCCGTGCACATGTTGCCCGCCGTCTTCACCCTGGGCTGCGCCCTGCTGGTGGTGCTGGCGGTGGCCGCCGCCTTGCTGGGTTGCCCGCACTGGTGGGCGCTGCTGCTGCCGTTTGTGCTCTTCGCCCTCATCATCGGTGTCGACGCCACCCGCTCTGAGCGCAGTGTGGGCGTGGGTTGGCGCGCCGTGGCCGCCGCCTATGTGCAACTGACGGGCTACGGCAGCGGTTTTCTGCGCGCCTGGTGGACACGCTGCGTGCTGCGACGCGGCGAGTTTGAGGCTTTCAAGGAGAATTTCTACAAATAACAGCGTGGCCCGCGCAGCCCTCTGCTTCGCCACCGCCTTTCGTCAAGATGAAACTGAGCATTACCGACCTGCAGACCGACGACCGCCCGCGTGAAAAGTTCATGCGGCTCGGAGCGTCGCACCTGAGCGAGGCTGAACTGCTTGCCATACTCATAGGCTCGGGCAACACCGAGGAGAACGCCGTGCAACTCATGCAGCGCGTGCTCACCGACTGTGGCGGAAGCCTCAACGCGCTGGGTCGCATGAACATTGAGGACCTGTGCCGGTATCGCGGCATGGGCAGCGCCAAGGCCATTACGCTGCTGGCTGCCTGCGAACTGGGCCGCCGCCGCATGAGCGAAGAGGTGAAACTGAACGACCGCTTCGACTCCGCCGAGAACGTCTATCGCTACTTCCTGGGCAAAATGCAGCACCTCGATGTGGAGGAGTGCCGCGTCATGCTGCTCAACACACAGCTGCGCTACGTGGCCGACTGCTGCCTGAGCCGCGGCGGCATAGGGCAGACGGTGGTCGACATCAGGCTCGCCCTCAAGCAGGCCCTGCTGCACAACGCCACGCGCATGATTCTTTGCCACAACCACCCCACGGGCGTGGCCCAGCCCAGTGCCGACGACGACCACCTGACGCAGAAACTCAAGCTGGCCGCCGAAACCCTCGACCTCAGGCTGCTCGACCACGTCATCGTGGCCGATGCGGGCTACTATAGCTACGCTGAGCACGGCCGCCTGTGACCCTCGCGCCACGGCCTGCCGCATCCTAACAAAAAACAAACAAGCATGACTGCCGAAGAAAAAGCAAAAATCGAAGAGCGCATTGTGGAAGTGCTCAAAACCGTGTACGACCCCGAAATACCCGTGGACATCTATAACCTCGGACTCATCTACCGCGTCGAACTGCAGGACAACGGACAGCTCGAGGTGGACATGACGCTCACCGCCCCCAACTGCCCCGCCGCCGACTTCATTGTGGAGGACGTGCGCCTCAAGCTCGATGGCATTGAGGGCGTGACGGAGGCCAAAATCAACCTCGTCTTTGAGCCCGAATGGGACAAGGACATGATGAGCGAGGAGGCGAAACTCGAACTCGGCTTCATGTAACGGCACGCAGCCCCTCAGCCGCCCCACTATATATATAAAGGAGTGGCTGCTATATATAAAGGAGTGGCTGCACGCCGCCAACACCACCACACACCCGACGATAAACACATGAAAAACGTCTATTTCCTTTCAGACGCCCACCTGGGCAGCCTGGCCATAGAGCACGGACGCACCAAAGAGCGCAAGCTGGCCAATTTCCTCGACAGCATCAAGCACAGGGCGCAGGCCGTCTATCTCATGGGCGACCTCTTCGACTTCTGGCACGAGTACCGCTACGTGGTGCCCAAGGGCTACACGCGCTTGCTGGGCAAAATCAGCGAACTCACCGATGCCGGCGTCGAGGTGCACTACTTCTGCGGCAACCACGACCTGTGGCAGCACGACTACTTTGAACGTGAGTGCGGCATGGTGCTGCACCGGCACAACGAGGTGGTGGAGATAGGCGACAAAACCTTCTTCCTGGGCCACGGCGACGGCCTTAACCGCCAGGAGCGCGGTTTCAAACTGCTGCGTGCCCTCTTTCACAACCGCCTTTGCCAGACTCTCTTCGCCGCCGTGCACCCCCGCTGGGGCATGGCCTTCGGACTGGAATGGGCCAAGCACTCCCGCCTCAAGCGCGAGGACGGCAAGGAGCCGCCTTATCAGGGCGAGGACAAGGAAGACCTCGTCATCTTTGCCAAAGACTATCTTAAAACGCATCCCGACATCAACTTCTTCGTCTTTGGCCACCGCCACATCGAACTCGACCTCATGCTCACCCGCTCGGCACGCATACTCATTCTCGGCGATTGGATTTCGCTCTACAGTTATGCCGTGTTCGACGGTGAACACATGTATATGGAAAACTTCATCGAGGGCGAAACCTGTCCGTAACGCCCCGTACAGCAACACACGCATCCACATTATGGAAAATCCCTTTCTTGAAGTGCGCCATGCCGTCAAGCGCTACGCTACCCACACCGCCCTCAACGATGTGAGCATCAGCGTGCCCCGCGGCAAGGTGTTCGGACTGCTCGGCCCCAACGGTGCGGGCAAAACGACCCTTATTCGCATCATCAACCGCATCACCGCCCCCGACAGCGGCGAAGTACGCTTCGACGGACACCCCCTGCAGCCCGACGACGTGATGCAGATAGGCTACCTGCCCGAGGAGCGCGGCCTCTATAAAAAGATGAAGGTGGGCGAACAAGCCATCTACCTGGCGCGCCTCAAGGGACTGAGCAACATGGAAGCCACGAAGCGCCTGCGCCACTGGTTTGAGAAATTCGACATCATGCCCTGGTGGAACAAGAAACTCGAAGAACTCTCGAAGGGCATGCAGCAAAAGGTGCAGTTCATCATCACCGTGGTGCACGAGCCGCCCCTGCTCATCTTCGACGAGCCTTTCTCGGGCTTCGACCCCGTGAACGCCGAACAACTCAAGCAGGAAATACTGCAACTGCGCGACAAGGGGCACACCATCATCTTCTCCACCCACAACATGTCGTCGGTGGAGGAAATTTGCGACGAAATGGCCCTCATCAACCACTCGCAAGTGGTGCTGAGCGGCGATGTGAACGAGGTGAAAAACCGTTTTCGCACGGGCCTCTACGAGGTGGTCACCCCGCAGGCTGACCTGCAGTCGGTGCCCGGCCTCTTCAGCGTGCAAACCAGCAGCCAGCGTGGCCACCTTCACCACTACCTGCTGCAAAAGGCTGAGGGCATTGAAGCCGCCGAACTCATAGCCCGCATGGCCAAAATGACGGAACTCCGCGCCATAGCCGAGAAAATGCCCACCATGCAGGAAATCTTCCTCAAGGTGGTGCGCGAGGAGTGAGCCTCGCTGCCAACTCGTCAGTTATCCGTTTTTACCGAACTTACACCTTATATATATATGACCACACCCCAACCCCATACTGGCGCACCCCGCCGCCGCCCCAGCAGCCTGCAGGCCGTGCTGCTCGTGGTGCAGCGCGAGTTCATGACCCGCGTCAGGAAAAAATCGTTCATCATCCTTACCATCCTCACGCCCTTCCTCATGGCCGCCCTGGTGTTTGTGCCCTTCTGGCTCGCCACCATCGAGGACGATGACATCAAGACCGTGGCCGTGCACGACAGCACGGGTCGCTACGCCCCCCTGTTTAAGGACGACGCCACCTGGCGCTTCGTGCCCACGCACAACCCCGACGACCCCGCCTACTACACCGACACCACCCACGTCGAGGCGGTGGTGAGCATACGTGCCGACCTGGCCGCCGACCCCAAGGCCGTCACCATCTACTCGCACAAGGAGGTGAGTGCCGGCTTGCTGAGTTATGTGGAAAATGTGCTCAACGACAAGGTGCGACGCGACAAACTCGCCGCCACGGGCATTGAGGGCATCGACCAGATACTGGCCGACGTGCAGCAGGACATCAGCGTTCAGACCGTGAAGCGTGATGCCGAGGGCACCGAGAGCAGTTCGAGCACCGCCATTGCCATAGCCGCGGGCTTCCTGCTCACGTTCTTTATCTACATGTTCGTCATGTCCTACGGCGCCATGGTCATGCAGAGCGTAATCGAGGAAAAAACGAGCCGCATTGTCGAGGTCATGGTGTCGAGCATCAAGCCCTTCCAGCTCATGATGGGTAAAATTGTGGGCATTTCGCTCGTGGGCTTCGTGCAGCTGACCATTTGGGGCGTGATGCTCGCAGCCATACTGGGCATCGCCGCGTGGATGTTCGGCCCCGATACCACCGCGGCCGCAACGCAGGTCAGCGCCATGGGAGGCATGCCTGCCGTACCCGCTGCATCCGCAGCACCCACCGAGGCGCAGCAGATGCTCACTGCCGTGCTCAACCTCCCCTACGCCGAACTGGGCATTCTCTTCGTGCTCTACTTTGTGGGCGGCTACCTGCTCTATGCCGCCTTCCTGGCTGGCGTGGGTGCCTCGGTCAACGAGCAGGAGGACGCTTCGCAGTTCATGATGCCCGTAGTGCTCTGCATGGTGTTTGGCATGTATGCCGCCATGGGCAGCGCCGAGAACACCAACGGTCCGCTCGCCTTCTGGACCTCTATGTTCCCGCTTACCTCGCCCATGGTCATGATGATACGCGTCCCCTTCGGCGTGCCCTTGTGGCAGGAGGTTCTCAGCGTGGCCCTGCTCTACGCCACCGCCCTGCTGTGCGTGTGGGGCGGCGCCCGCATCTACCGTGTGGGCATCCTGATGTATGGCAAAAAGCCCACGATGAAGGAAATCATCAAGTGGATGCGTTACAAGTGAACGCCCGCACTGCCTGAACGCGTTGCAAAGCGCTGTGTGTAGCCAATTGCGCAAAAGAGGACGAAATGCGCATTGAGAGGTAAAAAACACAGATGAATATTTTGCTTGTCAAGTAAGCCTTTTTAACTTTGCAGCACAAAAGACCCGACGGCGTGAAAAACGGTTACACCTCACAAGGTAAAACAGTTTGCACTTATTGACACACTGTAAAGGCGGAGCGTGATGCACACTTCGCCTCGTTTTCATGTTGTTACGTGTCCTCGTTCGAGGGTGCGTAGCGGTCTTTCTTCATTCCTATTTATTGAGAGCGCTTACCACTTCAGCCACAGGTTTGTGGAGGATAGTTTGTGCTGCGGCCGAGCCGTTGTGAGAGCATCGCATGTCAATACGCCGTCTTTTTTCTTAGTCCGCGATGCCCTTTGCAGCCCGTCACAGCCCGACTGACACCACAGGCCGGCCCTCAGAGGCCATAGGTGGCATGAGGCAGGTGGGTGCATTTGCGATATTTCCAAAATTTATTCACATAACAAATTAACAGTACTATGAACTTTACCTTATTTGTCACAGCTTTGCTGACAGGGTTGGCGTTTGTAGGCGTGGTGACCGTATTGGCCAAACTGATATCGCCGCGCAGTTACAACGCCCAGAAGGAGGAGGCTTATGAGTGCGGTGTGCCGACGCGCGGACGCTCATGGATGCAGTTCCGTGTGGGTTACTACCTCTTTGCCATCCTGTTTCTGATGTTCGACGTAGAGACCATGTTCCTCTTTCCCTGGGCTGTCGTGATGCGCACGCTCGGTCCTGCCGGATTGTTCAGTGTTCTCTTCTTCCTGTTCATATTAGTTCTGGGCCTGGCCTACGCCTGGAGGAAAGGAGCGCTGAAATGGCAATGAAAAGAGCGACGATCAAGTCCATTCCCTACGAGGAATTCAAGGACAACGAGACCTACGAAAAGATTGTAGCCGAACTGAACGCTGGCGGTGCCAACGTGGTGGTGCGCGCGCTGGACGACCTCATCGACTGGGGCCGCTCCAACTCGCTCTGGCCGCTGACGTTTGCCACCAGCTGCTGCGGCATCGAGTTTATGGCCGTGTGCGCCGCCCGTTACGATATTGCCCGCTTCGGTTTCGAGGTAACGCGTAACAGTCCGCGCCAGGCCGACGTCATCCTGGTGTGCGGCACCATCACCACCAAGATGGCCCCCGTGCTCAAGCGCCTCTACGACCAGATGGCCGACCCCAAATATGTGGTGGCCATCGGCGGCTGTTCGGTGTCGGGCGGCCCCTTCACCAAGTCGTACCACGTGCTCAACGGCGTCGACAAGATTATCCCCGTCGACGTGTACGTGCCGGGCTGCCCCCCGCGCCCCGAGTCGTTCCTGTACGGCATGATGCAGCTGCAGCGCATTGTGAAGGTGGAGAACTTCTTCGGTACGACCAACCGCAAGGAGCGCGACCCCTACAAGGTGCAGGCTGCTGAAAAAGAAGAACAAATCTATAATCAGGAGGAACAGGCATGAGCGAAGAACTGACACCGAAAGCCGCCCCCGCTGAGGCGCAAAAGGCTAAGGCAGCACCTGCCGCAGCCAAACCCGCAGCAAAGGCTGCAACGGCCAAACCCGCCGCTGCGCCTGCTGCACCTGCCAAGCCCGCCGTGAACGAACTCAAACCCCAGGTGCTCGCTCCTGAGGCCCTGCGTGCCGAAATGGAACGTCTGCGCCACAAGGAGGGCATGGACTTCCTGGTCAACCTGACCGGCGAAGACTGGATGGAGGACGGCCTGGGCGTGGTGTATCAACTTGAAAACACACAGACCGGCGCACAGGCTTGCCTGAAGTGCGTGACTACCGACCGCGAACACCCCGCGCTGCCCTCGGTGAGCGACCTGTGGGACATAGCACACACCTACGAACGTGAGGTGTATGACTTCTACGGCATCGTATTCACGGGACACCCCGACATGCGCCGCCTCTTCATGCGTGAAGACTGGGTGGGCTACCCCATGCGCAAGGACAACGACCCCGAAAAGGACAACCCGCTGCGCATGACCAACGAGCCGCTGAGCGACGTGACGCACTCCTACGAACTCACGGCCGACGGACAGCTTGTGGCTACGGAGCACCCCCTCTTCACCGCCGATGACTATGTGGTGAACATCGGTCCGCAGCACCCCTCAACACACGGTGTGCTGCACTTCCGCGTAGCACTCGAAGGCGAAATGATTCGCAAAATCGACCCCGTGCTGGGCTACATACACCGTGGTGTGGAGAAGATTAGCGAGCAGATGACCTACCCGCAGCTGCTGGCCATGACCGACCGCCTTGACTACCTTGGCGCCATGCAGAACCGCCATGCCCTGTGCATGTGCATAGAGCAGGCCATGGGGGTGGAGGTGAGCGACCGCGTGCAGGTAATCCGCACCATCATGGACGAGCTGCAGCGTATTGACTCGCACATCCTCTTCTTCAGCTGTCTGTGCCAGGACCTCGGTGCCACCACGGCCTTCCTCTACGGTTTCCGCGACCGTGAGAAGATACTCGACATCTTCGAGGAAACCTGCGGCGGCCGCCTCATCCTGAACTACAACACCATTGGTGGCGTGATGGCCGACATTCACCCCAACTTTGTGAAGCGCGTGAAGGAGTTCATCCCCTATATGCGCAAGAACATCAAGGAGTATCACGACATCTTCACGGGCAACGTCATCTTCCAGAACCGCGCCAAGGGCGTGGGCGTGCTCACCAAGGAGCAGGTCATCTCGTATGGCTGCACCGGCGGTACGGGACGCGCCTCGGGCTGGCACAACGACCTGCGTAAGATACGCCCCTATGCTGCCTACGACCGTGTGCAGTTCAACGAGGTGATACGCACCGAGGGCGACTCCTTTGCCCGCTACATGATTCGTCTCGACGAGATACTCGAGAGCCTCAGCATCATTGAGCAGCTCATCGACAACATCCCCGAGGGCGATGTGCAGCAGAAGATGAAGCCCATCATCAAGCTGCCCGTAGGCACCTACTACAGCGCGGTAGAGGGAAGCCGTGGCCAGTTGGGCGTCTTCATCGAAAGCAAGGGCGACAAGAACCCCTATCGTGTGCACTATCGCTCCACTGGTCTGCCCCTCGTGTCGGTGATGGACACGGCCTGCCGCAACAACATGCTGGCCGACCTCATCACCATCGGCGGTACAGTAGACTATGTGGTGCCCGACATCGACCGATAAGACTCACGACGTGCCCCGTGCACGCAAGTAAACAAAGAATATCCAAGATTCAATATGTTCGACTTTTCAACCGTAACAACCTGGCTTCACAGTTTCCTCATGCAGACGTGTGGCATGGCCGAGTGGGGCGCTATCCTGACGGAGAGCGTGCTCGTGGCTCTGGTCATCATCACGCTCTACGCTGTGTTTGCCATCGCCCTTATTTATATGGAGCGCAAGGTATGTGCCTGCTTTCAGTGCCGGCTCGGCCCGATGCGCGTGGGTAAATGGGGCACGCTCCAAGTGTTCAGCGACGTGTTCAAGATGCTGACCAAGGAGATTATCAGCATGAGGCAGAGTGACCTGTTCCTGCACAACCTGGCCCCGTTCCTTGTGGTGACGGCCTCGATGATTACCTTCTCCTGCCTGCCTTGGAACCAGGGGGCGCACATCATCGACTTCAATGTGGGCGTCTTCTTCTTCCTCGCCATATCGTCAATCGGCGTTGTGGGCATCCTGCTGGCCGGATGGAGCAGCAACAACAAGTATTCGCTCATCGGCGCCATGCGTAGCGGTGCGCAGATCATCAGTTACGAACTCTCCATCGGCTTGACCATGCTGGCCATGATTTGCCTCACGGGCACCATGTCGTTCAGCGAAATCTGCCACGACCAGTATGTGAATGGCTGGAACATTGTGCGTGGCCACGTGCCCGCCGTCATAGCCTTCCTTATCTATCTGGTGGCAGGCAATGCCGAGTGTAACCGCGGCCCGTTCGACCTGCCTGAGTGCGAGAGCGAGCTGACGGCCGGCTACCACACCGAGTATTCGGGTATGCACTTCGGCTACTACTATCTGGCAGAATACCTCAACCTCTTCATCTGTGCCGGCATGGCCTCCACCATCTTCCTGGGCGGTTGGGCTCCCCTGCACCTCTACGGCCTCGAGGCCTTCAACGGCGTGATGGATATGATACCTGGCGCCGTGTGGTTCGTGGGCAAGACGTTCTTCGTCGTATTCCTGCTCATGTGGTTGCGCTGGACCTTCCCCCGTTTGCGCATCGACCAGATATTGTCGCTCGAATGGAAGTACCTGGTGCCCTTCACCATGGTCAACCTCGTGCTGATGGCCCTCTGCGTGGCCATGGGCTGGACATTCTGACCTGCCACGCCGCCCGCCCCGCAGCCCACACTTGCTGCACAGGCGGCGGCAGGCCGATGATAAACCAAGCATAATAAAGAAGAAAATGGAAGATAAATCCTATGTAGGCGGTATCGTCGACGGACTGAAAAGCCTCGGCACGGGTCTCAAAACCACCATGCGCGAGTTTTTCACCCCGAAGATTACGGAGCAGTACCCCGAAAACCGCGACACGAACCAGATGTTCGAACGCTTCCGCGGGTCGCTCACCATGCCGCATAACGAAAACAACGAACACAAGTGCGTAGGCTGCGGACTGTGCCAGATGGCATGCCCCAACGGCACCATCAACGTGACAAGCGAATTCTACGAAACGCCCGACGGCAAAAAGAAAAAGCGCCTTGTCAAGTATGAATACAACCTCGGCTCCTGCATGTTCTGCCAACTCTGCACCCGCGCTTGTCCTCACGGTGCCATCACGTTCGACCAGAGCTATGAGAACGCCGTATTCGACCGCGCCAAACTCATTCTCACGCTCAACCACGAGGGGAGCAAGGTGCAGGAGTAGCCACTCAGCCACCCCATGCCGTGCCGCTGCCACCCCGCGCCCCAGCCAAGGGGCACAACGGCGGAGCAAGGCAGTGCCGACGCGACAAGGTGGCGGTAAAACAACAATAACAATATGGATTCACAAAATATCATGTTCGTCATCCTGGCGGTGCTCATAGCTTGTTCGGCTATGGCCACGGTGCTCACCAAGAGCATTGTGCGTGCCGCCACATACCTGCTCTTCGTGCTCCTTGGCACGGCCGGTATGTATTTCTTAATGGGATATACGTTCCTCGGTTCCGTACAAGTGATGGTCTACGCCGGCGGCATCATCGTGCTCTACGTGTTCTCCATCCTGCTCACCGAGGGCGGCAAGGAAGAAGGCGTGTTCAAGCGCACTGTCAAGGATGCCTCGTGGGGCCTTATCCTGAGCCTTGTCGGTTTTCTCACGTTCCTCGGCGTCGTGCTCTCGCACCCCTTCCGTTCGCTGCCTCTGAGCGCACCGAGCGAAACGGCCAGCGCCGTGACCAGCATTCACTCCATCGGCTCTAACATGCTCTCTACGGGCGACAACGGCTACCTGCTGCCTTTCGAGGCTGTCAGCGTACTGCTGCTTGCCTGCATCGTGGGAGCCCTGCTTATTGCCCGCAAACGCTAACCCCTCGCCGCGCCGCACACAGCGGTCAGGCGTAGAAATTCAACAAACAATGATTCAACTGGAATACTTACTGATTGTATCAGCCGTCATGATGTTTGCAGGCGTTTTCGGGTTCCTGACACGCCGCAGCACCTTGGCCATACTCCTCTCGGTCGAGCTGATGCTCAATGCCACCGACCTCAACTTTGCCGTGTTCAACCGCATGCTGCATCCCGAGGGCTACGAAGGCTACTTCTTCTCCCTCTTCAGCATTGCCATCTCGGCTGCCGAGAGTGCCATTGCCATCGCCATTATGATTAACATCTACCGTATGAAAAAGCACATACAGGCAGATGGGTTGGAGGAAATGAAATGGTAAAGGCAGGGTGACGAGCCTTGCAGTTTAAGACGCTATGGCGCCCTGCTCCCTGCCCTGCCACGCATGCCGCCCGAGGCCTCCACGCCTCACCGCGACCAAGGCACGCCGCACCGCGGCACAGGCACCAGGCAACGCGCCAACGAAATCTCAAACTCAATAACAATGGACTACACAATTTTCATACTTCTGCTGCCATTCCTCTCGTTCCTCCTGCTTGGAGTGTTCGGTAAATGGTTCAGCCATAAAGCGGCAGGCCTCATTGGCACGGCCGTGCTGTTGGCAGTGGCTGCCATGTCGTACTATACAGCGTATGAGTACTTCTTCATGACGCCGCGCACCGCCGAAGGTGCCCTGCCTGCCCTCATGCCCTACAATTACACCTGGCTCCCCTTCTTCGTGCAGGGGCTCAGCTTCGACATGGGCATTCTGCTCGACCCCATCTCCGTCATGATGCTTATCGTCATAAGCACCGTGTCGCTCATGGTTCACATCTACTCGTTCGGCTACATGCACGGTGAACGTGGCTTCCAGCGCTACTACGCTTTCCTCAGCCTCTTCACCATGTCGATGCTCGGTCTGGTAGTGGCCACCAACATTTTCCAGATGTACATGTTCTGGGAACTTGTAGGCGTATCCTCCTACCTCCTCATCGGTTTCTACTACACCTCGCCTGCAGCCATCGCCGCCTCGAAGAAGGCCTTCATCGTCACGCGTTTCGCCGACATGTTCTTCCTCGTGGGCATCCTTATTTATGGCTACTACTGCCACTCGTTCGGCTTCGACTTCAACCAGGCAGGCTTTGCCCTTGGCGCTTCCATGCTCCCCGTGGCCCTGTTCCTGATGTTCATCGGCGGTGCCGGTAAGAGTGCCATGTTCCCGCTGCACATCTGGCTGCCCGACGCCATGGAAGGCCCCACGCCTGTGTCGGCCCTTATTCACGCTGCCACGATGGTGGTGGCCGGCGTCTTCCAGATAGCCCGCCTCTTCCCGCTCTGGATAGCCTACGCACCCTCCACGCTGCACATTGTGGCCTGGGTCGGCGCCTTCACCGCGTTCTATGCTGCCGCCGTGGCCTGCTGCCAGAGCGACATCAAGCGTGTGCTCGCCTTCTCCACCATTTCGCAGATCGCCTTCATGATGGTGTCGCTCGGCGTTTGCACCGAGTACACCACGGGCCACGAGCACG
Source organism: Bacteroidales bacterium (assembly GCA_004557185.1). Classification (GTDB taxonomy): domain Bacteria; phylum Bacteroidota; class Bacteroidia; order Bacteroidales; family Bacteroidaceae; genus Alloprevotella. Next base: position 20,691 of record SFEP01000009.1, on the reverse strand, counting down.
TAGGTTCGCTGGGCTACATGGCCTCCATGTTCCACCTCTTCACGCATGCCATGTTCAAGGCCCTGCTCTTCCTCGGTGCAGGCTGCATCATCCATGCCGTGCACAGCAACGAGATGAGCGCCATGGGCGGCCTGCGCAAGTACATGCCCATCACCAACATCACCTTCTTCATCGCCTGTCTGGCCATTTCGGGCATTCCTCCCTTCTCGGGCTTTTTCTCGAAGGACGAAATCCTCACGGCCGCCTTCGCCTACAGTCCTGCCATGGGCTGGGTGATGACCGCCATCGCCGCCATGACCGCGTTCTACATGTTCCGCCTCTACTACGGCATCTTCTGGGGAACGGAAAACAAGGAACTCCATGCCAAGCACACGCCGCATGAGGCTCCCCTCACCATGACCTTCCCCCTCATGTTCCTTGCCGTCGTTACCTGCGTGGCAGGTTTCATTCCCTTCGGCCACTTTGTGAGTGCCGACAGCCGCATCTACGACATTCACCTCGACCCCCATGTAGCTTGCACCAGCATCATCATTGCCGTAGCCTCCATCTTCCTGGCTACCTATATGTATATGGGTGAGCGCCAGCCCAAGGCCGATGCCCTGGCCGAGAAGTTCGGCCGTCTGCACCGCTGGGCCTACAAGCGCTTCTACCTCGACGAGGTCTACCAGTACGTTACCCACCGCATCATCTTTGCCCACATCAGCAAGCCCATTGCCTGGTTCGACCGCCACATTGTCGACGGTTTCTTCGACTTCCTGGCCTGGGGCACCAACGCCCTCAGCTTCCGCATCCGCGGCTTGCAGAGCGGTTCCGTGCAGCAGTATGCGTTTGTCTTCCTGCTGGGCACTTTGATTTTGTTGGCCGTCATGGCATTTGCATAACTGCTTAAAACATTCAGCACAATGAATTTCCTATCATTATTCGTTCTCATACCGCTGGTCATGCTGCTCGGACTGTGGCTCGCCAGCAACGTCAAGGGAGTGCGTGCCGTCATGGTGGCCGGTAGTACGGCTTTGCTGGCTTTGTCGGTCTACCTTACCTACATCTTCCTGGCCGACCGTGCCGCAGGCGTTGAGGGTGAAATGCTCTACACCGCCTCGTTCGACTGGTTCGCCCCCCTGCACATCAAGTATTCCGTAGGTGTCGACGGCATCTCTGTAGCCATGTTGCTGCTTTCGTCCGTCATCGTCTTCACGGGCACCTTTGCCTCGTGGCAGCTCAAGCCCCTCACCAAGGAGTACTTCCTTTGGTTCACCCTGCTGAGCCTCGGTGTGTTCGGCTTCTTCATCTCTGTCGACATGTTCGCCATGTTCATGTTCTACGAGATAGCCCTCATCCCCATGTACCTGCTCATTGGCGTGTGGGGTAGTGGCCGCAAGGAGTATGCAGCCATGAAGCTCACCCTCATGCTCATGGGCGGCTCGGCCTTCCTCATGTGCGGCATCTTCGGCATCTTCTACGGTGCCGGTGGCCAGACCATGAACATTGTCGAGATTGCCAACCACACGGGCGGCGCCCATGCCATTCCCTTTGCCCAGCAGTGCCTCTGGTTCCCCCTCACCTTCATCGGTTTCGGTGTGCTCGGAGCCCTCTTCCCCTTCCACACATGGAGCCCCGACGGTCACGCTTCGGCCCCCACGGCCGTGTCGATGCTGCATGCCGGCGTACTCATGAAGCTGGGTGGCTACGGCTGCTTCCGCATTGCCATGTACCTCATGCCCGAGGCTGCCAACGAGCTCGGTTGGATATTCCTCATCCTCACGGGCATCTCCGTGGTCTACGGTGCCTTCAGCGCCTGTGTGCAGACCGACCTCAAGTACATCAACGCCTACAGCTCCGTGTCGCACTGCGGCCTCGTGCTGTTCGCCATCCTCATGTTGAATGAAACCTCCTGCACCGGCGCCGTGCTCCAGATGCTCAGCCACGGTCTCATGACGGCCCTCTTCTTCGCCCTCATCGGCATGATTTATGGCCGCACCCACACCCGCGACATCCGCGAGCTCGACGGCCTTATGCGCATCATGCCCTTCCTCTCCTGCGGCTACATCATTGCCGGTCTGGCCAACCTTGGTTTGCCCGGTTTCTCGGGCTTCATTGCCGAGATGACCATCTTCGTAGGTTCATTCCAGAATGCCGACACCTTCCACCGCGTCCTCACCATTGCCGCCTGCACGTCCATCGTCATCACGGCAGTCTACATTCTGCGCGTGGTGGGTAAAATCCTCTACGGTACCTGCAAGAACGAGCACCATCTCCAGCTCACCGACGCCACGTGGGACGAGCGTTTCTCCGTCATCTGTCTCATTCTCGCCGTGGCAGCCTTGGGTATGGCCCCGCTGTGGGTCAGCAACATGATTTCAACGGGCGTCGAGCCTATTGTCAATCACATCCACGCTGCCACCGTCACGGTTTCAAGCTGTAATCCTTTCCTTTAACCCCGTACAAAAACTCCACACATGGATTATTCGCAATTCCTTTATATGCACGAGGAGCTCTCGCTGTTAGCAGTCATTGTAGTGCTGTTCCTGGCCGACCTCTTCATGTGCCCTGACAAGAAGAGCGGGCGTGGCGTTTTCAACACGCCCCTCCCTGCCGTCCTGCTGGCTGTGCACACCGCGCTCAACTTCCTGCCCTGCTGCAGTGCTGCGCCGGCTGAGGCTTTTGGCGGCATGTATCAGTACACGCCCATGATGACCGTGATGAAGACCGTGCTCAACCTCGGCACCCTCGTCACCTTCCTCATGGCCCACAAGTGGCTCAGCCGCGAGGAGAACCTCGTCAAGCAGGGCGAGTTCTACCAGCTCTTGCTCTTCACCCTGCTGGGCATGTACCTCATGATTTCCAGCGGACACTTCCTCATGTTCTTCATCGGTCTCGAACTCGCCTCTGTGCCCATGACGGCACTCGTGGCCTTCGACAAAAAGCGTTCGCAGAGTGCTGAGGCCGGTGCCAAGTACATCCTCCTCGCCCTCTTCTCCAGCGCCCTGCTCCTCTACGGCATCTCGCTCATCTACGGCGTCACGGGCACCCTCTACTTCAACGAGATTGGGGTACTCATCGACGGTTCGCTCCTCAGCATCTTCGGCCTGCTGCTCTTCATCACGGGCATGGGCTTCAAGATTTCCCTCGTGCCCTTCCACCTCTGGACAGCCGACACCTACCAGGGAGCCCCCACCTCCGTCACCGCCTACCTCAGCGTCATCTCCAAGGGTGCTGCCGCCTTTGTGCTCATGACCGTCTTCATGAAGGCCTTTGCCCAGTGCGACCTCATGTATGCCTGGAACACCGCCCTCTACTGGCTCATCGTGGCCTCCATCACCGTGGCCAACCTCTTCGCCATCCGTCAGGACAACATCAAGCGCTTCATGGCCTTCTCTGCCATTTCGCAGGCAGGCTATCTTGTGCTCGCTGTCATGGACGGCACGGCGCAGGGCATGTCAGCCCTCGTGTTCTACCTCCTGGTCTACATGGTTTCCAACCTCGGTGCCTTCGCCGTCATGACCTCGGTGGAGGAAGGCAGCGGCAAGGTCAACATCTCCGACTACAACGGCCTCTACCGCACCAACCCCAAGTTGGCCTTCCTCATGACGCTCTGCCTCTTCTCCTTGGCAGGCATACCCCCGTTTGCAGGCTTCTTCAGCAAGTTCTTCGTGTTCATGGCCGCCTTCAACGCAGGCTACCCCCTGCTGGTGTTCATCGCCTTGGCCAACACCGTCATCTCGCTCTACTACTACCTGCTCATCGTCAAGGCCATGTACATCACACCGTCCGATAACCCCATACCCACCTTCCGTAGCGACGTCTACACCCGCCTCGCCCTGCTCCTCTGCATCGCCGGCGTCATCGTGTGCGGTCTGGGCGGCGTGTTCTACAACTACATCGACACGCTCAGTTACGGCCTCTAAACGCTCCACACGTCCCTCCTCGGCACCTTCGTCACCCGACGCTTGCCGAGGCAGCGTAAACCATAAGCAAGGGCGCGGCTCCGTCATCAGGAGTCGCGCCCTTGCTTTTTTGTGTGGATGCGCTTCGCTATGTTCCGTGCTATTTCCGGTGTGTCCCGGCGTGCATCGTCTCCGAGCTTGCATCCACCTTATATATATATATGGAGTTATTGGTGTCTGCTGAGATGCTACGTAAAAAATATCACGTCGTACGTAAAAAATATCACGTCGTACGTAAACTTTTTTACGTAGCATCTATTTTCGGCGGGGCGGCGGGCCGTGAAAACAGGCCGCCGTGGAAGAAACTTCCCACGGCATGGGAACTTTCTTCCACGGCGGGGACACTTTCTCCCACGGCATCCCTTTCAGTGCGTGACCGAACACCCGCATTTTTGGGGGGACGCTCAAACAAGTTTACCGGACACCGATATTGGGGAAATAAGCCCGTGCCGTAAGCGGTTTGTAAAAGGGAGCTTTTGTCAGCGCTTTTTAGGGAGGGAAATCAACCACCCTGCCGCCGCCGTACACTGGCCGCTTACGCCCTCCCTTGCGCCCTGTTTCGCGCCTCGCACACCGCGCCGCAGAGCAGTGGCAGGTGCCACACAATGGGCATCACGTAGCGGAAACTCCCGTCGACGGGCGACACCACCAGCACCAGCACCGACAGGGCGCAGGGCACGAAACTCAGCACCACCGCCCGCTGCCGCCGCCACATGGCCCACACGTAGCACACCACGAACAGGGGGATGAGGAAACCCATGTCCACCACCCAGCCCACCACGGGCACACCTGCCCATGCCGCCATGCCGCAGGGTGCCGACGGCCACAGCGCGCGGCGCGGAAACAACGCGGCGTGCTCCGCCTCATAGGTGTGTGTGGGATAGAACAACGTGTAGTGCCCCGTGGGCACAAAGTAGCCGCGGCAGCCCAGCCACACGCTCTGTGCGTAGCAGGTGGGGCGGCGCAACCCCATCGCGGCCCACACACGCAGATAGGCCCTGCGCTCGGCGGCCGTGGCACTGCGGCGATAGCAAAACTTCACCGCGTCCTGGTTCGTGGCGTCGTAGAGCACGGCCAGACTGTCGTAGGGCAGCACGGCCGCTATGGCCGCGCGCTCCTCGGGCCGCACCTCGTCGGGGTAGTAGCGCACGTAGCGCGCCGTCTGCTGAAAGGCCGTGCCCAGCATCTCCTGCGGCCCCGAAGTGGCCACCCCCATTCGCGGCAATGCACCCACAAACAGGGCGTAGACTGCCACCCACACCACGCACAACCCGGCCGGCAGCAGCGCGCGGCGGCCGTAGAGCAAGGGCAGCGCCAAGGCCGTGAGGCACACCAAGTAGACGCACTGGTTCTTCGAGAGCATAAACGCCGCCAGCACCCCGCACGTCAGCACCGTCAGCCGCCACGGCCGTCGCGTGTCAGCGCCCTCCATGCGCCTCGCCCAGCGCCACAGGCACAACACGAGCGCCGTGGTGCAGAGCGCGAACACGCTGTCCTTAAGCAGCAGTGTGCTCCACATGCCAAACACGGGCAGCAGCGCATACACCGCCACCACCGTGGCACGGGTGCGCAGGCGCCTCGTCATCCACACCACACCCACGGCCAGCAGCACCGCCTGCACCGCCGCCTGCACTGCCAAGAAGGCCGCCACCGCCACCTCCACACTGCCAGCCCAGGCGCCCAGCCGCATGAGGCCGCCGTAGAGGTAGGTATAGACGATGGGGTGGTGGTTGCACAGCGGGTGCGCCGCCGTGCCTCCGCACAGCCATGTGGTGAAGTCGGCGTACCCAAAGTAGTGGTTCACGCTGCTCTCAGTGTCGGGAAAGCCCCAGCAACCGGGATAGTAGAGCCAAAGGTAAGGCACGTGGCTGAGCCAGAGCACCAGCGCCACGCGCCACGTGGCACCGCGCCCCGTGAGCCAGCGGCGCGCCCAGTGCGTGAGGCAGGAGAGGGTAGGGGAGAAAAGATGCTTCATGGTGAGGAATGGGCATAGAGGGGATGGGTGTAAGCAGCCTTCAAGCCTGCTGTGGTGGAAGGTGGGGGCTGTCAATGCTCGTCGTCAAAGGGACGCCTCCTTGCAGGTGCACGTGTGGCCTCTCTTTCGCTCCTTTTCGGTCCAAAGCCAAGTGCACGCTGCCACGTAGCCCGCGGCGCTCCCGCTTTCACTGTGAGCGCGAATAGCATTCCCGCATCCCACGAAAGGAACGGGCAGAAGCCACCTGCCTTCAGCCGCAGCACAGGCCCCGGCCTGCCTTCAAGGGGCCGACAGCCACCGGGCGTTTCACGACACACCCTCCATTTGCCGACAAAATTAAGCAGTTTTACCGACAACCCTCTCCCCATTTCCCACAAACCTCCCTGCGTCTGCCCCCTTGCCGCAGGTATTGTGCCTGCCGGCCCCTGCCTTCTCCCCGCCGTGCCGTGTGCCGCCGTGCCCCAGCGCCCGTCGCCCGCCATGCCGCGCTCCCATGCCGCCCACAGGTGCGCTCACGGCGGCGAACCACGCCGAAGGCACTGAAACGCAAACGACGCCCCGACCGTGTATGGTCGGGGCGTCGTGAAGTGTGGTGCAGGGCTCAACGGCTTTTACTCGTCGTCGTCGCCCCAAATCTTGCTGCTGCTGTGCCAGCCGCGGTTGCTGAGTTCCTGGAACGCGCCGCCGCCTGTTTTATCTTCGGTTTGCTTCTGGTCGCTGACCGGTACTTTGCTGAGTGATACCACCTCGAGCAGGGCGCGGGTGGGCGAGAAGCCGTGGAGCTTGATGCTGGGCTGTATGTACGTTTTCTTAGTCATGGTGTGGCTTGTAATTAGGCTATATACGTATGGATGTGTGTGTAGATGTCAGCGACGGATGATACGCTTCACGCCGTTCACAATGTAGATGCCTCCTGCGGGACGGCCCTGTATGCGGCGGCCTTGCAGGTCGTAGTAGGTGTCGGCGGGCGTGGTGGCGTTGGCGTCGGTGATGATTTGCTCTATGCCCGTAGTGGGGTCGGTGAAGCGGAACTCGAGACGCGAGGCTTTCTGCTGACCTTCGATTTTCAGGTAAATCTTGTTGGCGCTCGCCTTGATGTAGCCGCCTTCGTCGGTGCCGGGATAGGTAAGCTCGCCATCTTTGTCGTATTCCTGATACATGGGGTAGAGGGCTGCAAGGCCGTCGACCACGCCAAACTTGTAGCAGGTTGTGCCGGCGCCGCCCTGTACGGGCTGGCTGTAGGCTACGCCGCTGAGCTTGTTGCCCGTAATGGCGTCCTTAGCGGTTGTGTTATACGTCAGGTAGTAGGTGGTGGTAGCGTCGGGAGCAGTGGGTGTAACGAGGAGCACGGCTGTTTCCTTGGGCAGGATGGTGGTGCCGTCGTCTTCGGGCGTTACCTGTGTCATGTAGATGCGTGTCACGCGGTCGTCATCTACCTGAGTAGTGCCTTTCATATACCAAGCCTGTACCTCTTTGGGCAGCGTGACCTCATGGCTGGAGTAGAAGCCGGCCTTGCCATATGAGGTGATGCTCACGGGGTGCTGCACGGTGGTAAGGTCGGTAACGGCAGTGGCGGTCCAGCAGTCGGCAGCATTGGCGGCCGGCGAGACAGCCTCAGTCTCCACACCTACCGTGCCGTCGGCCTCGGCGGCTGTGAGCACGTAGGTGGAAGCGTCGGTGGCGGTAAAGGCAAACTGACCCGTAGTAAGGTCGCGGCTGGCGAGCACAATGTTAGCGGCGTTTTTGCCCATGCTCAGCGTACCGCCAGCAAACGACTGCACGTAAAGGCCCGTGTGCACATTCTGCATGGTAAACGTATTGTCCTTGTCGGCCACGGGTGTAATCAGCCACAAGGCCTGCGTGTGCTCCGTCGTCTTGTCGTTCACCGTCTGCACCATCCCAGCCTTGGCCGACAACTGGCACGTAGCGGGGTCGATAGCCAGACTGTAAGCCGTCAGCGCCGACAAGCCGCTGTTGAAGGTGTAGTAGGTGGGGGCGGTGGGGACGAACATGGTGAGGGCTTCGTTGTACTTCTTGAGTTTATCTAATCCAGTGTTTACGTCATTGTCGCTTTCAACAATTGAACCATTTAATCTGCTGTATGCAACCCAATAATTTTCAATGTAGTTATACGTTACGGAATGAGATTCATTATTGCCCTCACTGTCTTTGAGATAGGTGCTGGAAGTTGGATAGCCTAACTCATCCTTTTTACTCATGTCCCATCTTAATTGGTGAAGGAAGTAATCACGATACCTATAATAAGCGCAGGTCTTGTTGGGGTACTTGTTGAATTCGAACGAGAACTTGGCAATGTCTGCGCTGGCATCGGTGCTGAAACCCAAATTGTTGGTGTAACTTGCGACGTGAGCCGCGTAGAGCATGGAGGTGTTGTTTTCGTCGGTTCCAATGCCGCGGAGGTTGTAGTAGTCGCCATTTGCGATAATCTCCCAAGAGCGGCATGAAGCATTGTCAAAGTCGCTGTTGACCTCGTTCTTGGTGCTTTCTTTTAGGAATTTGGCTTTACCTGCACCTTCTGCAAAGTCGGTACTGATGGCGCAGAGACGATAACCGTCGTAGGCATTATAAATGTAGACTTCGGGTATCTTAGCACCGCGCTTGAAGTAGAAAGCATGGCGAGGATTACCGATTTCTACACCGTTATCCTTTTCTTCTTTTGGTGCTGAGATAGTCAGCAATTTTACCTTGTTGGCGCAGTAGCCGTCTGTCCAAGATGCATCTTCCGTGCTGGTATTGTATTGCCATACTTTGTCCTCTGTACCCTTCTCGTGGATACTATAATAATAAGTAGCCTCTGCGGTCGACATTTTCACGGGTAAGCTGTAGTTGTAGAACTTTTTCTCTTGCGCTTCAAGCGTCAAAGCCTCGCATTGGGTGATGTGCGTCCAGTATGCAGCCAAGTTTGTACCCTTATAGGCAGCGTTGGCAGCACTGAGTTCATTGCGCATTCTGTCAACAAGTTCCGTAAGTGAACTCTTGTCAGCTTCGTACTTGCTTTGCCAATTATAGGTGCTGCCACTTACAGATTCTAAGAAACCATTATTGCCGACGTATTCGTTGTTCAGCTGGTCTATCTTCTCTTTCAGCAACTCCTTATCCTTAGCCGCTTGTGCAGCATACACACTCTCCATGGCGCCGTTATATGTGTTGATGGCCTCGTCCAAGGCGCTGGTGGCTTCCGTATAAGCCTCAGCTGTGGTGGCTCTTGACAATGCCTCTTCGGCTGTGGTGATGGCAGACCGAAGGGTAGCAATGGCATCGCTCTCAGCGCTGCTGAGGTTGGAACGTGTTACTGACAATTCAGCGATATAATAGTAATTCGCATTTGATTGGTAGGTAGAGGTAACGCGGAAGCGTAAGTACTTGTACACCTTATCGGCACTACCCAGTGTTCCCGACGAGTAAGTACCCGACGCATTTCTCGGAAGAGCATCGGCAGCGGTGTACTCTTTAATAGGGGTGTATGTCACATCATCCACCGAGCCCTCCACGACCATAGTCTTGATGTGGGCGTAGGCAGTCCCATCCGTGTTTCGGTTTGTGTAGTTAAAAGTAAACGTGCTGATGCCTGTGGGATAGGTGACGCGTATCCACTGGTCTGCCAGCGGCTTCTTGGTACTATTGTTATAATTCGAGTGGAAGTACGTGGCAGTGATGCCGTCAATCAGGTTGTAGCCTTTGGCCTGCGGAGAGTTGTCATTATTGTTAGCCAAATGAGGATCATTACAGAAGAGGTAACCGTTGGCAGTGGGCGTAAGCACCTGCAGATTTATATAACTCTTGGCTTCGGCAATCTTAGAAAGTAAAGATAGCTCATAAGTCTCTACGGCTTCGAACGTCCATTGCGAGCCACCATCAGACGGGGCCCAAGAAATTGCATTTGCTGTGTTATTGCTAATATGCAAGTAGTTGTTATTCGAGCCTAATGAGGATTGGTTACAAATCGTATTGTAGCCATCCTGCGAAGAGAGGTACAAAGTGAAAATACCCGTTGCAGGAAATGCTAAGTGCTTGAATTCGTTTGTTAGATATTTCTCGTTTCCTAAATTTTGAAGTTGAAACGATACAAGTCCGTCATTGTTGGTGGTTGTGACCACTTTCCAACATTGAAGCAGGAAACTGGCGTCAGTCTTGGCAACGCCCGCAGCGCCTTTGGGCTGTTCGCCGCTCGTACCTGTAAGATAGCAGCCAGCAGATCCATGATTTTGTAAACGATATACCTGCCCCTCTGTCAATTCAGTAAGGGCGGCAGCCTCCGCCACCAACGCGAGCAGCGGAGCAAAGAGAATGGCGAGTAGCGCCAGCCTCAAGGATGGTGTTTTTCCCATGTTGTAAGTTGTTTGATAGTGTTATGTATTTATTGTGTAGTTGCAGCAAACAAAAGCCAGCGCGGCGTGCTCCATGCGGGGCGCGGCGGCGCGTAGTAACATGCGAGTTAAGACTTTACGCAGTATTTAGGATGCAAAATTAGAAAGAAAGAACATAATGCTGCAAACAATTTCACATTTAATTTACACATGAAACGCCTTTCTTCCTACATTTCCCCCGAAAAAGCCCTTTTCCCGCAAGAATGGTGTGAGAAAAGTGCCGGCTGCGCCCCGTTGGCCGTGCGTATATATATATAAAAGGAGTGTAAAGGGAGGGTGCGATGATGGTTGCATGGTTTAGACGTAGGCAAATAAAAAACGAGCATCCCGAAATTAAGGTGTTAAGGGATGCTCGTGGAATAGAGGGGTGCAGAGGAATGCTCTGTAAACAGTGGTGCTAAACTTATTAGGCAAATTTTACATCTGACAATTCACTGGCAAAACGGCTGATGCCGTTCTGGATCTTTTCTACTGTTCGTCGGGCCGGCCGTGAAGTTCCATTGATGTAGTGCGACAGTTGTCCTTGGTTGATGCCCGTAATTCGGCTCAAGCCAGCCAAGGTCAGAGCGTATGCCCAAGAATGCAGGAAAGAGGGGAGATCATATAGAAATTCAAAATCTAACTCTTGGAATGCACGTCCTTCTTCAAGGTAGAGTTCACGCATTTCCTGATATGCAGTAAGGAAGTCTGACTTTGTTTCTTCTACGGTATTGCCTTCACCGATGAGGCCGTAAGGTGTGCCTTCGTCTGCGATGTAGGCAGTGAAGCCATCGGTATTGTTACCTTCGATAATTACTTTTGTTTTCATAATCGTCTTTTTTGAATGTTGTCAAATCTTTATACCTGCATCTCTTAGAATGCTTCTTAATGTTCCCGCCTTGACTTCTTCACTCCCATGGTGGCTTGTTGTAAAGTCTTTGCCTGTGATGGGGCTATGCCAAAGAGGGTGTCGTCGTTTCTTATTACCATTGTATTCAAAGCATCCTGCAGCCCGAAGTTTTCGCTCAAGTTCATTATACTTCATGATATCTTCTTTTCTAAATGCAAAAGTACGAAAAGTAATATGATATGCACGCGATTCGCTGTAGAATAGTATTATTTTTAGTACGTCTTTTCTTATTTAGTTCAAGATAATGAGGATGTAGAATGGAATTTGTCAATTCTGCGTTGTCTTTCATGCTTCCGATTAACAAGCAGCGCGGGGATGCGTTGGTTTGACGCATTCCCGCGCTGTGAGGCTTTGGACTGGTGGCGTTAGATGAGCGCCAGCGTGTCGGAGGCGATGAGGAGTTCCTCGTCGGTGGGTACGACTACGACCTTGACGCGGCTGTCGGGCGTGGAGATGATTTCTTCCTCGCCGAAGTTGGCCTTGTTCTTTTCCTGGTCGATGCTGATGCCCATGAACTCGAGGCCCTCAGTGGAGGCTTGGCGCACGTCCCACTGGTGCTCGCCCACACCTGCGGTGAAGACGAGGATGTCGATGCCGCCCATGGCTGCTGCGTAGGCGCCGATGTACTTCTTGATGCGGTAGTCGTACATCTGCATGGCGAGTTGTGCGCGCTCGTTGCCGGCCTTGATGGCGTTCTCCACCTCGCGGATGTCGCTTGAGATGCCCGAGATGCCGAGCACGCCGCTCTGCTTGTTGAGGAGGTCGCTCATTTGGTCGGGGGTGAGGTTCTCCTTCTTCATGATAGCGAGCACGGCTGAGGGGTCGATGTCGCCCGAACGGGTACCCATCATGAGGCCTTCGAGGGGGGTGAGGCCCATGGAGGTGTCGACGCACTGGCCGTATTTCACTGCCGAAACGGAGGCGCCGTTGCCAATGTGGCAGGTGACGATGCGCACGTCCTCGGGCTTCACGCCGAGCACCTGGCACACGCGGGCCGTGACGAAGCGGTGGCTGGTGCCGTGTGCTCCCCAGCGGCGCACGTTGTGCTGCTCGTAGTACTTATAGGGCACGGCGTACATGTAGGCATGGGCCGGCATGGTCTGGTGGAAGGCGGTGTCGAAGACGAAGACCTGGGGCAGCTGGGGCAGCATCTGCTTGACGGCGACGTAGCCCTTGAGGTGTGCCTCGGAGTGGAGCGGGGCGAGCTCCATGTATTGCTTCCACTCTTCGAGCATGGCGTCGGTGACTACCTGGCTGCGGGTGAAGCGGCCGCCGGCCACAATGCGGTGGCCCGCTGCGCTGATTTCGTCGAGGCTCTTGATGGCACCGTACTCGGGGTGGAGCAGGGTGTCGAACATGAGGCGTATGCCCTCGGTGTGGGTGGGGCAGGGCGAATTGATGATTTTGGTTTCGCCGTTGATTTTGGTTTTCAGAAACGAGCCTTCAAGGCCGATTTTCTCGATGCCGCCTGCGGCCAGTACGCTCTGGTCGTCCATTTCGTAAAGTTTGTATTTGATGGACGAGCTGCCGCAGTTGATTACTAAGATTTTCATTTATGTGATGGATGTGTGAACGTGTGGGGTGTTATTCGCCCTTCTTGGCGGCGATGGCCTGGTTGGCGGTGATGGCTACCATCATGTAGACGTCCTCGATGGAGCAGCCGCGTGAGAGGTCGTTGACGGGGCGTGCGATGCCTTGCAGAATGGGACCGATGGCGGTGGCGTGGCCGAGGCGCTGCACGAGTTTGTAGCCGATGTTGCCCACTTCGAGGCTGGGCACAACGAGCACGTTGGCCTTGCCGGCAATGGGGCTGCCGGGTGCCTTGCTGTGGCCCACCGAGGGCACGAGGGCGGCGTCGGCCTGCAGTTCGCCGTCGATGCAGAGGGCGGGGTCCATTTCCTTGGCAATGCCGAAGGCTTCAACCACTTTGTCGACCACCTCGTGCTTGGCAGAGCCCTTGGTGGAGAAGCTCAGCATGGCTACGCGAGGCTCGATGCCGGCTACGGCCTTGGCGGTGCGGGCGGTGCAGACGGCAATCTGCGCGAGCTGGTTGGCATCGGGCACGGGGGTGACGGCTACGTCGCCCATGACGAGCACGCCGTTGTCGCCGCACTCGGGGGCATGGGTGAGCAGCAGCATGGCGCCGCTGACGCAGGTGATGCCCGGCGCCGTCTTGATGATTTGCAGGGCGGGACGGAGCACGTCGCCCGTGGTGTTGCGTGCGCCGGCCAGCTGACCGTCGGCGTCGCCGCTCTTGATGATCATGCAGCCGAAGTAGAGCGGGTCGAGCACCGTTTGGCGGGCCTGCTCAATGGTCATGCCTTTCTTTTTGCGGAGTTCGCAAAGCAGCTGGGCATACTCCTCGCGCTTTTCGCTCGTGGCGGGGTCGATGAGGGTGGCTTTGCTGATGTTGCCGAGGCCCCACTCTTGTGCCTTTTCAAGAATCTCATCCACGTTTCCCAGGATGATGAGGTCGGCAACTCCGTCAGTCAAAATCTGGTTGGCGGCTTTCAGTGTGCGCTCTTCAGTGCCTTCGGGCAGCACGATGCGCTGCTTGTCGGCTTTGGCGCGAGCAATGAGTTGTTCTATGAGTTCCATTGAAATGATTTATGGTGTGTTTGTGAAATGCGTGAACTGGTGGGTGGTGAGGCTTCAGGCGTGAACGAAGGTGCCGATGTCCTCGCCGGCGAGCACTTTGAGGAGGTTGCCGTAGACGTCCATGTTGAAGACGTAGATGGGGAGGTTGTTTTCGCGGCACATGGCGGTGGCGGTGATGTCCATCACGCGGAGGCCGCGGGCAAGCACTTCGTCGTAGGTGATGTCGGTGAACTTCGTGGCGGTGGGGTCCTTTTCGGGGTCGGCAGTGTAGACGCCGTCGACGCGGGTGCCCTTGAGCATGACGTCGGCCTCAATCTCGATGCCGCGCAGCGAGGAGCCCGTGTCGGTGGTGAAGTAGGGGCTGCCCGTGCCGCAACTGATGATGGCCACTTCGCCGCGCTCCATGGCCTCGATGGCCTTCCATTTGGAGTAGAACTCGCCGATGGGCTCCATGCGGATGGCGGTGAGCACGCGGCTCTTTACGCCGAGGGCTCCGAGGGCCGAACTCAATGCCAGGGAGTTGATGACTGTGGCGCACATGCCCATCTGGTCGCCCTTGACGCGGTCGAAGCCCTTGCCTGCGCCGCTCAGCCCGCGGAAGATGTTGCCGCCGCCGATGACGATGCCTATCTGCACGCCCGTGGCCAGAGCGTCCTTCACTTGCTGGGCGTAGTCGTTCAGTCGTTTCACGTCGATGCCGTAGCCTTGCTCGCCCATGAGGCTCTCGCCACTGAGTTTAAGCAGTACGCGCTTGAATTTTGTCATGATGTCTTGATGTGTAAAGGCCGTGGAGCGCGGTGGCGGCGCGGCGTGGTGATTAGAAACGCCGCGAAAAAGAGAAGAAGAAAGTCCTCGGGCGGCGGTTAGTGCTACAAAAGTAGGAACTTTTTTACAAAATATCCTCAATCCCTCTGACTACTTTGCCATAAAGCACCGCCTGCATGCCGCCCCGCAAGGCCAGAAAGGCGAGAAAGGCGCACCACAGCGCGGCGTTGTGCGTGGGGCTGACGATGAGTGTGCCGAAGAAGGCGGCCGTGGCCACCAGCATGCTGCCCAGCATGCCGCGCGTGGCGGTGGCGCCAATGTAGAGGCCGTCGAAGAGGAAGGCCGCCGTGCTCAGCAGCGGTATGGCTACGGCAAAGGGCAGATAGGTGGCCGCCGTCTGCGCCACGGCCGCCTGGTTAGTGAGCAGCGTGAGGGCCTGCGTGCCGAGCAGTGCATAGAGGGCGGTGAAGACTGCTGCCAGTGCCGCGCCCCACTTGAAGAGGTGGCGTGTGAGCCGCACGTAGTCGGTGCGCCGTCTGGCCCCGCAGCAACGCCCGCCCAGTGCCTCGCCGGCGTAGGCAAAGCCGTCCATCAGGTAAGAGTAGAACACGAAGAACTGCATGAGTAGCGTGTTGGCCGCCAGCACAAGGTCGCCCTGCGCCGCCCCCGCCGCCGTGAAGCACGTGGTGACGCCCACCAAGCAGAGCGTGCGCAGAAAAATGTCGCGGTTGACGCGGAAGAAGCGCCCCAGGCTGCCCCTCTCTCTGAGCGGCGCGTGCAGCAGGGCGTGCAGCAGATGGCCGTAGCGCCGCTGCCACAGTGCCATGCACAGCAGCACACCGGCCCACTGCGCCACCAGCGTGCCCGTGGCCACGCCCTCCACACCCCAGCCGCAGCCCACCACGAGCCACAGGCTGGCGGCCATGTTCAGCAGGTTCTGCCCAATGGCTGTCCACATGGGGTAACGCGCATTCTGCATGCCCAAAAACCAGCCCGAAAAGGCATACGTGCCCAGCACAGCCGGCACGCCCCACACCACGATGCCGAAGTAGCGCCGTGCCAGTGCCTCGGTGCCCGCGGGGGCATCCATCAGCGCAAAGGCTACGTCGGCCAGCGGCGTCTGGCACACCAGCAGCACGCCCGAAAGCATCGCCGCCACCACCAGTGCGCGGCTCAGCGTGTGGGCCGCCTCCGTTTCGCGTCCCGCCCCGCATTGCTGCGCCGTCAGACCGCCTGTGCCCATACGCAGAAAGCCGCACAGCCAATAGGCCATGTTGAAGAGCATGCCGCCCAGCGCCACCGCGCCGATGCACGCCGCCGAGCCCAGGTGTCCCGCTATCGTGGTGTCGGTGAGCGAGAGCAGCGGCACCGTGATGTTCGACAGGATGCCCGGCCAGGCTAAGGCCCAGACGGAGCGGAACAGGGATGTGCGCTGTGGCAATGACATAAGGGTGAAGGGGAAAATAAGGGAAAATGGCCGCGGCGGCCCTATATATATAAAGGAGTAGGCTCGGGGGAAAATGGGGAAGACGGCAGGGCGGGCGCATAGCGTTTCCCCCTCTTTCCTATGGTTTATTGTGCGGCAGGCAACACATGCCTCACCTCCTTAAAGGCAAAGGTGCGGCGGGTGCCCTGTTCCGTTTCGAGCGTGAGCAAGCCCGTGGGCGACACCTCTACCAGTCGGGCAGTGAACGTGTGGCCTGCGGCGTCGGCATAGACGTGCCAGCCCGTGCGTCGGTAGAGGCGCTGCGTGTAGCGGTGGTGCAGTTCCGCGCCGCGACCCTCGCACAGCAGGGCGTAGAGGGCGGTAAAGTGCGCCACGATGTCGTGCATCACGCCGCTGCGGTTGCATTCGCGGCCTGTTATCTGCCGCAGCGATGCAGGGTTGGGCGCGTCAGAGCGGAACAGCGTTTGGTTCAGGTTCACGCCCACCCCCGTCAGCGTGGCGGCAATGTGTTGCCCGCACAAGTCGTGTGTGAGCAGCATGCCGCACACTTTGCGGTCGCGCCAGTACACGTCGTTGGGCCATTTCACGCAGATGTCGGCCGTGTAGGCATCGAGCGTCTCGGCCACCGCCAGTGCCATCGCCTCCGACAGGGCAAACTGCTGCCCCGCGTGCAGAGCCTCGGGGTGCATGCGGAAGCTGAACAGCAGGTTCGCCCCCGCCTCGGCCTCCCAGTGCGTGCCCTTCTGCCCGTGCCCCGCCGTCTGGTAGTCGGTGGTGAGCAGCACGTAGGGCGCGGGGCGCAGCCACAGGTCGTCGTGCCTGAGGCGCAGCATGGTGCTGTCGGTGCACGGCAGGTGCACGTGGTCCCAGTCAGCGGGCAGCGAGCAGTTCAGCATATTCGCGTTGCGTCTTTTTGGGCAGTTTGCGCAGCACCTCGTCGAGCGAATGCGCTATGAGTTCGTAAATCAGCGCGTCGGGCACGTCGCAGTCAAAGTGCACCTCGTTCCAGTAGCGCTTGTTCCAGTGCCAGGCCCCGCAGATGCCGTGGTAAGCGTCGCGCAGAGCAATGGCGCGGTCGGGGTCGCATTTCAGCACCACCAAGTCGGGCTTCTCCAAGTCGATGTAGGCGAAAATCTTGCCGTACACCCTAAACAGGATGCCCTCGGGGCCAAAGGCCGAATCCTCGGTGGCTAACGGCATGCTCAGGCAGTGGCGGCGTATCTCCTCAATGTCCATTTCGTTTTAGTTTAGGTTCACGTGGGTTCTACTCATTCAAGAAGCAGCCTACGCCCTGTGCGGACGATAGGCAAAACGGTGATGATGCAGCGTAAAGGGCGGAGCCTCGCCCACCACGGCTATCACGTCGAAGCGGTAGGGCTGCCACAGCCCCTTTTCGTGCATATACGTGCGTGCTGCGGCGGCAATGCGTCGCATCTTCTGCTCGTCGGCTGCGCTCTCGGCCGAGGCAAACACCTCGTTGCGCCGCGTCTTCACCTCCACAAACACAATTTCCCCGTGATACTCCGCCACAATGTCAATTTCCAAATGCCCCGACGTCGAGCAGCACATACCCCTCCATGAGCAAGTGCAGGCAAGCTTCTTCTTCGCCGAGGCGGCCGAGTGCTATGTGTGAGGCGGTGGGCATGGGGTGGGGAAATGAGGTGGGTTGGAGACAGTGCGACGGTCTCACCCATGGAGCCTTGCGTGCTGGGTGTGGTGTGAATGGATGGAACTTCCTCTTTTATGTTACATCCTTCATTCGGCTTATGCCGTGATAGAGGATAGGAAATCCCTGATGCTGGTAAGGTTGTAAACCAAAGGTATGGCGGCGTAGGCTTCCTGCAGTTTGTTGCGGGCCGACAGCCATCCCTTGCCATCCGTAATCCACAGAAAGGTGAACCCCGCCACTTCGTTGATTCTTTGAGATAGTTCCGTGTAGGCGCGTGCCACTTCGTTCAGTTTCGAACCGCCAGAACTGTAGAAATTCACCTCGGCAAGGTAGGTGCAGCCAGGTGTGCGGATGACAAAGTCAAACCGCTTCTCGTCCGTGCCGAGAGCCTCTGATAGGACCGGCCATGTGCGGGAGTAGACCTCTGTCTCAAACGTGATGCCGTACTCGCGTAGCAATTGGGCTACCCTTTGCTCCATGATGTGGCCGCTACGATTTTTCCGTGCATTGGTGTCAAGACCTGTTTCTATGCCAAAGACGTAGTCCACCGTATCCTTTATCTTTTGCTCCTGCAGCACCTGCTGTAGGCCGCTTTCTCTAAGCAAATGCATCACGCCGTCGACGGACTGTGTCAATTCTCTTACGCTTTTGCACGTACCGTCGGCCTCCATATATTTCTTGTTCTCGCCGGGCCGCAGCGCAAGGAGCATAGGCAGGGAGGCAAAAGTGGCCCTGTCCCGTCGCCAAATGGTTTCGACCGCCCGACGCATGTCGGTGCAGCCTATCAGACTGTTCAGCATGCAAAGGTCGAGTTTGATGTCCTCCATGTTTCTGTTTATCTTCTCGAAGTCGCAGAAGAAATCAAGAGGCTGGTTCGTTTCCTGCAATTGCTCCAAGAAGGTGGCAAATGGAATATTGTTCATGGTTCAATGGATGAAACTCTTGATGGATGTGAAGCCTGTGCTCAGAGGGGGAAATCAGAAGTTCCTCACAACAATTTCGCTGATGGCCCCTCTTCGGTCTGCTTTTGCATTGACGCATCGCTTGGCCCAGACCCGTTGCAGTGGATAACCTGCATACAATTGGTCGAAGAAAGGGGGCTCGTTGCCTTGCGCGGGGCAGTCGGAGTTGCTCAGCATGAACTGAAAGCCTGCGCGGTCCACTTTGTCGCAGAACAACTTCAGCCGCACTTGCTCTTCGTCGTCAAACTCCTGCTTCGTGTAGTCGTTGAAACTGGACGTCGGGCTCAGGGGCTTGTAGGGAGGGTCAAAATAGAACAGCGTCTTGCCCGTGGCGTGGCCGAAGGTTTCCGTGAAGTCGCAGCAGTATATCTGCACCTTTTGCAGCAGTCTGTGAACATGCCATAGTTTGGCTTCGTCGCAGATGGTAGGATGGGCGTAGCGGCCGTGCGGCACATTGAAAAGGCCACGTTTGTTCTCCCTGTAAAGCCCGTTGAAGCACGTACGGTTCAGAAAAATGAAAAGCGCCGAGGTAGTCACGTCGTCCTGCGGCTGGTTGAAGGCAGCGCGTTGGAGCAGGTACATGTCCTTGCGTGTCGCCTCATCGGGCAACCCGAGATATTCCTTTTCCAATCTGTCAAGTTGGTCAATCAATGCCTCCGGCTGCGTTTTGATGGTGCGATAGCACGTAATGAGTTTGGGGTTGATGTCGCTGATAACGGCTCGGTTGATGCCGTTATAGGTTTGCAGCATGTGAAACAGCATGGCCCCGCCCCCTACAAAGGGCTCAATGTAGGTAACGTCCTCCCATTTCGAGAAATCTTTGGGCAGCAGTTCCGTTAATTGTTCTATCAGTTGACTCTTGCCGCCTACCCACTTCACAAAAGGCCTGCACATGGGTTGGAAGCCTTTGGGGCGCTGAGTGGCAACCGCCCTGACAGGCTGCGTGCACTTGTGCAGGTGCTGTGGTTCGGTGGGGCTACACGTGAGGTTCATGGTCATCTGTCGTAAAACTGTGTTTTGCCTTTTACTGGTTTTCAGAAAGGCAGGTTGTAGGGCGGTTCTTCAAGTTCGCATACGTGCATGCCCTGTTGTTTCAGGTGGGCTATGTCTGCTATTTTGCTTTGATAGTATGCTTTCGTTTGCCACGTTTCTATTTCCTCTCGTCGGCTCTTGCTCAGCATCAGGAAGTCTGGCTCCTGCTCTATTCCCAGGAAGCGTCGGTTCAGCAGATTGGCCGCAATGCCTGTGGTGCTGCTTCCGGCAAAAGGGTCGAGAATCCATGCACCCTCTTGGGTGGAGGCAAGGATGAGGCGCACCAGCAGCGCGAGTGGCTTTTGCGTAGGATGCTTGCCGCATGCTTTCTCCCATCGGGCAATGGCGGGCAGACGCCACACATCGGTCATCTGCTTGTTATCGTTCAGCCGTTTCATGAGTTCGTAGTTATAATAGTGGGGCACTTTCGGGCTTTTGCGCGCCCAGACCACGAACTCTGTGGAATAGGTGAAGTAGCGGCATGAAATGTTTGGCGGCGGATTGGTCTTAGCCCAAGTGATGACGTTGAGTATCTTAAATCCCAACTCGGTCAGCGTGTGCGCCACCGAGAAGATGTTGTGATACGTTCCGCTAATCCAAATCGTGCCGTTCTCCTTCAGTTTTTCGCGGCATAGCATCAGCCACTTCTTGTTGAAAGCATCCACTTCTTCCAGGCTGCCAGCCTTGTCCCATTCGCCTTTGTCCACACACACCACCTTACCGCTTTGCACGCTTATACCCCCGTTGGAGAGGAAATACGGCGGGTCGGCAAATATCATGTCGAAGTGGAAGGTGAACTCCTGCAACAGTTGTGTGCAGTCGCCGGCAAGCAGTGTGAAGTCGCGGGCTGGGCTGCGGTAGTAAGGCGTGGGCATAGGGCTGCAAACTGTATGTGGGTGTGAATGCCGTGAAGGTGCGTGGCCGTCAGCCTGCGCTTACCTTTTCTTCTTGAAAAAATCCTTCATCAGTTGGGCACATTCGTCCTCCAGAACGCCGGTGGTGACCTGCGTTTTGGGGTGCAG
>SFEP01000076.1 GCA_004557185.1 Bacteroidales bacterium | reverse complement strand
CATCAAGTGCTACTGGCAATGGCTCAACGTTCGTCAGATGTTATTCTATAACCTCACTTCTCTTAGGTCCCAACTTCTTCAAGACCTCTGCCGTACCAAGCATAGACTTCTCCTATTGTGGAAAATGGACAAACGAAACAGTAGTAACCTCCCTTGTTACGAACTCTTATGACAGAGCCGCAGCAGGTCTTAACACTCTAACCCTAAAATTACACGCCAACACAAAGGCGGCCTTATCAGACGAACAAAAGGCCACCATAACTTCAAAAGGATATACAATAGCATAAATAATAATCATGGAAAAGAAAGTAAAACAAGTGAACGTGAGCATATTGAAGCCTAACGAAGGCTGCGTGCTCACCCAGAGCGCAGAAGTAGAACTGCAAAACAGAGTATTCTCGGAGGAAATTTGGTTAGCGGCTACTGATGCTCCAGAGAACTGGAAAGACATCCGCATAGAAGAAGCGGAACAACTCAAGCAACAACAAGCAGAACTCGCCAACACACAACCGCCCGAAGAGGACCGCAGCGAGGGCACAGCCCTGTAAACCACCAGCACCATGCAATCCACCACCGAACGCCTTACCCGATACGAGGACGCCTGGGCAAGCAAAATGATTGACATCTGGCGCGACCGCATGGCGTTGCTTGACGTGTACCGCACGGGCGCGCTATTCCGTAGCCCGCACGCCGCAGCCATTGCCCGCAGCGGGCTTGACGCGCAAATGACGTTCGACTTTATCCGCTATGGCATCTACGTGGACACCGGCACGGGCCGCGGCTACACCCGCGGCGACGACGGCAAAATGCAAATGCGCGATAAGGCTTACCGCCTCGGCCGCGGACTGGGAAAACCTCGCCAAAAGCGGCGGTGGTTCTCCGTGTCCTGGCACATATCGGTGTCCGTGCTCCGCGACCACGTAGCGCTAATACTCGGAGACGCCACCCGCGCCGCCGTGCTTGACGAATTGAAATAAACGCACCCACTCCTTTATATATATATAGCCCTATGAATAGTTCAGACCGCGCCACCGTCACCCTTGCCCTGCAAACGGGGGACACCCTATCTAAGTTACGCGACCTGCGCAACGCCCTGGCCGAACTGAATGCAAAGAAACAGGCATTCATCGACCAAGGACTTACAGGCCCCGCACAGGGCCTCGATAAGGACATATACAAGATAGAGTCCCAGATTAACAAGATGACCAGCAGCATCGCCACAGCGGAGCGCACGCTGAAGCGGCTTGACCAAGCCACGCCAAAGGAGCTCAAAGACACGATACGCCTGCTTAACAAGGCCATAAATAGCGGAGAAGTGGAGCGCGGCTCCGAGAAGTGGAATGCCTACCAGCGCGCCGTGGGCGAAGCAAAGGCAGAACTGGCCCGTATCAACGAGGAGCAGCGCGCGCTGGGGCGGTCAACCTCTGAGTCCGCCAGCGCTTTCGGTAAGGCATGGGGCGGCGTATCGCAGGTGTTCCTTGGTGTGAAGTCGGCAATCCAAAGCGTAATGGGGTCGCTTAACGAGTACACGCAGGCATTTGCAAGCATGGACGAGCACATGGCCTCGGTGCGAAAATATACTGGCATGACCACGGAGGAGGTCGACGGCCTTAACGAGTCCTTTAAGGGAATGGACACCCGAACCAGCCGTGAAGCGCTCAACGACCTTGCAGCCGACGCAGGCCGCCTGGGCATTCAGGGCAAGCAGGCCGTGCTTGACTTCGTGCAGGCCGCCGACTTAATCAACATAGCCCTCGGTGAGGACCTCGGCGAGGACGCCGTGAAGAACATCGGCAAGTTAGCCGACGTTTTCGGCGACTCGCAGCGGTTGGGGCTCAAGCAGGCCATGCTCAGTACAGCCAGCACTATCAACGAGCTGGCGCAGTCCTCGTCTGCCAGCGAGCCCTACCTTATGGAGTTCGCTTCACGTCTGGGCGGCGTGGGCGCGTCGGCGGGCATGACGCAAGCACAATTGCTGGGCATTGCCTCAGTAATGGACCAGAACAAGGTCAACGTGGAGAAGGGCGCGACGGCCATGCAAAATATCCTCAACGCCCTCTTTGCCGACACCGCCAAAATGGCCAAAGGTGCAGGCCTTGACGTGCAGCAATTCACAGCCCTACTGAAGAAGGACGCCAACGAGGCGCTGCTTACTTTCTTGGAAGCCCTCAATAGCAAGGGAGGCATGGACGGCATCGCCCCCGTGTTGAAGGAACTCGGCATGAGCGGCGCGGGCGTTACGCAGACGCTCACCACGCTTGCCGCCCGCACCGACCAACTGCGCAGCACGCAGGAGCAGGCCGCCGCCGCCTTCGCCGCTGGCAATAGTGTGGTCAAGGAGGCCGCAGTGGCTAACGACACCGCCGCCGCCAAACTTGAGAAAGCGCAAAACCGCCTGAACGACCTCCGCGTGCAACTCGGCGGCGCCGTGCTCCCCGTGGTCGTAAGCTGTATGGACGTAATGACCAAGGCCGGCACCGTGCTGCAGCTCCTTGTGCAGCACATTGCACGCAACGCCACCACCTGGGCTGCGCTCACCGCCGCCGTGGTGCTCTACACCGCCGCCGTGAAGGCATCGCAAATCCAAACGGCGCTACACACCGCCGCCACCAAAGCGCTCACCGCCGCCGTGGCTGCGAAAAACGCCGTGGTCAAGGTGGCCACCGCGCTTGCCCTCTCATTACGCATCGCTTATTACGCCGCCACGGGTCAAGCGGTGGCCCTGCGCGCCGCGCAAATCGCCCTCAACCAAACCATGAAGGCGAACCCCTACATGCTTGTCGCCTCGCTGCTTCTGGCCATCGGAACCGCCATTGCCGCCCTTATTAGCAAAACGAAAGAACTATCCGCAGCCGAAAAGGAGCGCCGCCGCACCTTGCAGGAAATAGGAGATGCTGAACGCGCTGCTAACAGCCAGATAGCAGAGCAGAAGGGGCGCGTGGAGTTGCTATCCGCCATCATCAGAGACAACAACCGCACGCTGGCAGAGCGCCGCAAAGCGCTGGCCGAACTGCGTAACATCGTGCCTGGCTACCTTGGTGAACTGACCAAAGAGGGCAAACTCATCAACGACAACAAAAGCGCCATTGATAATTATATTAAGAGCCTGCGAAACATGGCCCTTCAGAAGGCCATACAGGATAAATATACGCAGACCGTGAAAGAGGAAATGGACGCGCAACTGGCAGCCGAAGCATGGGAGCGCGGCGCGCGTAATCGCCAAAGCCTTATGCGTGCTCAGGGGGATAGCGGCTATAAGACGGTAATGACTGCTATTGGACCAGGGCAAGTAGTATCTGGCGTTGAAAAAACGGATAACCAGAAGGCCCTCGACGCTGACAACGCCAAGGTATCCAAGTACCGCCAGCAGCAAGCCGCAGCAGCGTCGCGCCGTGCCACCCTCGAAAATTTTGCCCGCCGCAACGAGTTGGACCTTACCGCTAACAACTCCAACACGCCCTCCGAACCGACCACCACAACCACCACCACCACAAGCACCACCACCACCAGCGGCGGCGGCAACGGCAAGGGCGGCGGCAAGGACAATACCGACCCGCGCGCCGAAGAAGCCCGCAAAATGCAGGAAGCCGCCGAGCGCCAGAAGGTAATTTGGCAAGCCATGTACCAGGAAGGGCAAATGCTGCACAGCGACTACACCGAAAAAACCCTTCAACTGGACATCGACACCGCCACCAAGCAGCGCGACCTATACAAGGACGGCGAAAGCGAAAGAACCAAGTACGAGAAGGCGCGACTCGACGCTGAAAAGCGCATGGCCGACCAGAAGCAAGCCTGGAGCATGGCAGAAATCGCCACGAATGAGAAGGCAGCACTGGCGGCGCTTCGTGACCAATACGCCCGCGGCGAAATATCGCAGAAGGACTACGAGCAACGCTGCACCGACGTGAAACTGGACGCCCTGAAGCGCCGCGCCAAGCTGGCAAAAGAATACGGCAACAAGGAAGCAGCGGCGGAGTACAATGCCCAGTACGAGGCCGCCCAGCAAGACGCTGCCATCGAGCGCCGCAAGCAATACGAGGAGAAGGTGGCCGCGCTCCGAAAGGAATACGCACAGAAGAGCGCAGCGGAGCGCATGGCAATCGAACTGGCAACCTTGGAAGCGGTCTACAATGCCACCGACGAAGCGGGCAACCGCATTTCGGACATGACCGAAGCGCAGTACAAGCGTATTAAGGCGCTAATAGGGTTGAAATACGAAGGCAAGGGTGGCGAAATCGACAAGGAGAAGCAGGCGGGCGCAGAGCGTGCGCTCAAAATGGCAGAATATACGGGCCCCCGCACTGGCGGAGGTATAGGCGACGGCGATTTCGGTTTCTCTGGGATTGCAAGCGCTGCCTACACAATACAGCAGCAAAATGAAGTGTATAAGAACTTGGAACGGCTACGCCAGGAAGACCGCATCAGCCAGCAGGAGTACGAGGCAGCATGTACCGAAATGGACAAGCAGCGCTACCAGAACATGGCGGCCGTTGCCGAGGCGGCATACGCCTCCGTGTCGGCGCTCATGAACTCTGTGACGAACCTCATGCAGGCCAACATGGCCATCGAGGAGAAGAAAATCAAACGCCGATACGACGCCGAAATCAAGGCAGCTGGCAAAAACTCAAAGAAGGCAAAAAAACTGGAGGAGCAACGCCAAGCAGAACTGGCCAAAGTAAAGAGCAAATATGCCAAGAAACAGGCAGCCGCGCAAATAGCCATGGCCGTAGCGCAGACCGCTCTCAACGCCTTGAAGGCATACGCTGCCATGGCCGACATACCCGTGGTCGGTCCTGCACTGGGCGCCGTGGCCGCAGCACT
Organism: Bacteroidales bacterium; assembly: GCA_004557185.1. Taxonomy (GTDB): domain Bacteria; phylum Bacteroidota; class Bacteroidia; order Bacteroidales; family Bacteroidaceae; genus Alloprevotella. The sequence goes on along the minus strand of SFEP01000076.1, from coordinate 4,860 downwards.
TGCCGTCGCAGCTGGTGGCATACAGATAGCCACCATAAAGAAACAGGCAGAAGCGCAAAGTGAATACTACGCAGGCGGCTTCACAGGCGGCAACCGCTATAAGCAGCCCGCCGGCGTGGTGCACGAAGGCGAGTTTGTAGCGAACCACCAGGCCGTGCAGAACCCCGCCATTTTGCCTGTGCTCCGCCTTATCGACGCCGCGCAGCGTAACAACACCGTTGCCTCTCTCACCGCCGACGACGTAAGCCGAACGCTGGGTGCACCAGCAGCCACCGCAGCGGCCACCACCGCCACTGCCTCAAATACCGCCGACACCGCCGCCGCCGCCGAAAATACGGCCGTTATTGCCGCCGGCCTGCGCACCGATAACGCCACCGCCGCCGACAACGGGAACGCCACCCTTGCCCGCCTGAACGAGAACATCGAACGGGGCATTAAGGCCGTAGTCACCATCGACGGCAACGACGGCGTAGCAAAGAACTTAGAGCGTTACAAGAAGTTGCAGAGACCCCTTTAATATATATATAGCCATGCTCTCAATCATGATACGCGGTGAGCGCGTGGCCCTGAAGAAGGGCACAACTATCAAACTCACCAGAACGAACCCCTACTTTAACGCCGAGGGCGGCGACTACACATTGGAAGTCACGCTACCCATGCACGGGAGCGCCGCCAACCGCCGAGCCTTCGCCGACCTGCATTTGGCAAGCACGACCACGGGCAACTGGGCGGGCGCACGCCTTGACGCACGCCTCGACGCACCGCCCCTGCACCTTGAAGGCTATGCGCTTGTGACTGGTATCACAGAGGACGAAGTAAAAGTGCAAATAGTCGCCAAGGCGAACGCCCTCTTTGGCAAGGCCGCAGGCGGCGACAAGTACATTGACGAGCTCCCGCTGGGGGAGGCATGGGACACCAGTAAAGACAAGGAAGTGCAGGGATATTACGACACGACGCGTGCTATCACCCGCGCATCGGCGGGGCTGAAGAATATGCCCGTATGGCTGAAGTCGCTGTATAAGTATGCCGCGGACAACCCCGGCGGCGACGGTTACCCAGTGTTCCAGTACGCACGCTCCTTTACACACGGCACTTATCCTAATACAGACAGCGTGGCCTTGCCAGTACTCGGACGTAATGTTCACCGAAATTACTACGAGAAGTGGGTAAATGACCCCAAGCACCCAGAGCCGCGCTACGAGGGGTGGTGCCCGTGGTGCAGAGCACAGCTTAACGGCACCGAATACACCTATGAATGCTGCGAAATCGCCCCGCAGCCATTCCTTCTCGACGTGATTAGGCGCGTCATCGTGGCCATCGGCTACAAATGTGTGCTGAGCGGCATCACCGAAACCAACGCCCGCTACATTATCGTGGCGAATGGCCGCAACACTCTCAACATTGCCGATATGCTCCCGCACTGGACCGTGGCCGAATTTATAAGCTACGTGCAGGACCTACTCGGCTGCGTGTTCTTCTACGACGGCGGAACGGTTCACGTGCAGACACGAAGCAGTTTCTACAAGTCAGCAACAGAGAAGCCCGTATCGATTGAGGCACTCGACGACTGGAACAGCACGGTGGACGCATCAGAAGATTACGAACAGCAGGACATAAGTACACAGAACATAGATTTTGCACACCAAGACGTGCCCGGCCTGCTACACATGCCCGCAGAGGTGTGGCAGCATGCTGAACTCAGAAAGGTTATCGACAACGAGGACCTATATATTAAGGCAAAACGCGTCAGCGACGCCGAACGGAAAAAGAGCAATACGCTTTGGAAGGTAAGCGATACCGGACAAACGTTTGCGTGGCTGCGAGACGTCTACGGTGAAATAAAGAGCCTGCAACGGGTAGACCATTACGGGCCGCTCATCAGAGACGAAGCAACCCGTGACAGCGTGAACGAACTGCCATTTTTCCCAGTGCGCACCACCAGCGGAGAGAAAATGGTTAACAATCGCTTGGTTATGGGAATGTGGCGTTACGACGCGTTGAAGGACGTATCGAAATATTTATATAGCGTTGACAACGCGCTACTCGGCACCACCGAGGAGGGGGAGAGCGACTACACAGGCGACACAAGCACCGCCAAGGAGGACAAAATGGCCATAGCGTGGTGGGATGGTAAAAGTTACTACGCGGCCATGAGCACCACGAATAGCGTTTTCGGTGGCGGTGATGCCTTCCCGCAGGCACTCGGAATAATGTACGCAACCGACGAGGACGGCAATATTCTGACCAGCGATTTACGGCCTACCTGGAACATCGGAGAATACCAGTGGCCAGGCACCGACGGCCCCTTTGACGGGTCGCCGCAAACACCAGAGGCCGGCCCCTTCGACCTCAACCGCACCGACGGCAAGACGATTGCCACCCTATGGCAGGGCGGCGGCATCATCAACTCAAGAACCGAGCACGCTTGCCAGTTCGCACACCAAGGGGCCATCGACCCGACCCGCATGTTCCTTATCCATTCCAGGCGCTACGCCTGCAACAAACTGGAACTGACAATCGACGAGAACGGCCTGCAACCACTGGCCACGGGGTATTTCTATGAGATACAATAAGGCTTCAGTGTAACGTACTTTGCATGTGCATGCAAAGAGCGTTGCATGTGCATGCAAAGAGCGTTGTACGTGCATGCAAAGTACGTTGCAATTGTGTACACTTCTGTACATGCACATGTACACTTCTGTACATGCACGTGTACACTACTGTACATGCACATGTACACTTCTGTACACAAAACGCGCCGCGCGGAACGTAATGCTCCGCGCGGCGCTGTCTGTATTCCTGTATTACTTAATTATCTTCGTGAGGTGCAACTTCGTACGCCACAGGAACGAGGCCGAGAATGTCTAATAAGGCCTCTACCTTGTCGGCCCTCATATTGATTTGCCCCTTCAGATACCGCCACAAACTCGAGTGGTTGCACCCTATTTTCGCTGCCAGTTCAGGCAGCTTATAGCCACGTTCACGCGCCGCCGTGGCTATTACGTCTCGGAAGGTTTCACGCCGCACCTTGCAGGCTGCCATCAAGTCCTCGAAGGACGGCGTGCGCTCTAACGCCATTTCCTCCTCCTCGTCAGATAACGACACCGGCAACGCCATCACCACCTCGTCTTTCCAACGCTGGCGCAGCTCAAAGTAATGCTTCATCGGAAGCACGCCGTCAACGGCAAACCATTTAATGCCGTTCAGAATAGCAAATTTCTCCGTGTTTGCGGCCGTAGGCTTGTCGTCTACAATCTGTGCTAAGTAGGCTTCATATTCAGTCAAGCCCGAGGTCGTCGTCAAATTCTCCATTCTCGTAGTATCTATTTTCTTCCTCGTTCTCGTGCGTGGCGAGGAAATTCCACGCGTCGGTTAATAAATCTGTAAGGTCCGTGGCTTCACGGTCGCCGGCATGAAAAAAATTGACCTCGGCCACGCCGTTGCAAATTTCTTCAAAGGAGGCAAAAAGCGAGTCGCCGTAATTCCTAATTAGAATGAACACCTCTGGGCCATCCATGTGCAGGATTCCAAGTTGCCCATCGTGTGCGAGAATGTTCTCACACACGAACCAATGGGCATAAGTTTCTTTCCTTTTCATGAGTTGTATTGGATAAATTTTTGGGCATACTTTATAAGAACCTCGCAAAAACGCTCATTCCCTGCAATAGGCAGCACCGAGGATTTATTATAATCCCTATGACCAAACACAGGGCTGCAAAGGTAAAGGCGCGTGCAGCCCATCATGGGCACCTTTGTGTAATCAGAGAAGGGCTCGGATAAATACTTTTTCACAGCCTCCACCACTTCCTTTCGCTTACCCATCGTTTCCACGGGTGCCGGCATACGGCGGCCGCCAAAGGCAATTTCATGTGCGGCGCGTCGGATAGCCTTCGTAGGACCGAAAGCCAAAATGAAATCCTCAATCTTAGAGCGGTTGATTTGGCCGTTTATCTTCTTATAGAGTGCGAAAATAGCCGTACGGTCAAGCGTGCGCAGGGTGCTGATAATCTCCTTCTTTGTGATGTTGTTCGTTTTCATGATGTCTTGTTTTGATGTTGTTGTTATTATTTCTGATGCAAAGATAGGCATTTATCTTTGCACGTAAAACAATTTGCCTATTTTTTTTGCGTGCGGTGCAATATTTTTTATTGCTTCATACAGGAACACCCGAGGGGCTTGTGTGAAGGCAGGCGGTGCGCGCCGCCTGCCTTATCCATTCAGCACTCTATCTTAATGCCTAATTCATCGCAGAGAGTGTACACGGTCGGCACGTCGTAGAGAGGTATGCCGTAAGGCGTGGCGGCGGCCTTGTCTTGATACTTCGACACGGTGGCACTCCACTTCTCATCAAGACGCTTATATTCTTCCTTGCTAAGGATGCCCTTGTTTGCACTCAAGTTCACGTCCTCAATCATTTCAGACAGGCATGTGCCGGGCTCATCGCTGCATAACTGCGTGTGATATTCTTCGGTAATTACATAGCCCTTCGTGTAGATGTCGTCGACGCGGTTCTCGTTGCAGTCTGCGATAACGATTTCGACGTCATCGTCGCCCTCGGCGTATTCATCATCAGCTGCAACGAGCGTCTGGCATCCATTATAGGCTGCAATGGCATAGATACCTTTTCCGTTGCACTCGGCAAGCGGGGTTACATTAGGCATGTCGTCGGTGTCGGCGATAAATACGGGATGGTTGTTGTAAGTGTACGTTTTCATGATGTGTAATTTTTTATTGTTGTTAGTGGTTCTTGTTTCTGGTGCAAAGATAGGCAATTACATTTGCATGCCAAACAATTTGACTATTTTTTTTTCGTGGCATGCAATATTTTTGGCGTTTCATGCTGCACAACATATTATAGCG
>SFEP01000075.1 GCA_004557185.1 Bacteroidales bacterium | reverse complement strand
AGGCAAGAATTATCTACCATTAAAAATTTCATCAAGCTTCGCCTCCAATTCCTGTTCGCGAAGCCCCGTCGCAATAATCTTCCCGTCGGGATCAATCAGTACTATTTCGGGAATGGCATTCACACCGTATATTTCGGATGCAATGGACTCCCACCCCTTTACGTCGGACAGGTGAATCCACGGCAGGTCAAGGCGGCGGATAGCGGACAGCCATGCCTCCCGCGTACGGTCGAGCGAGATGCCTATAATTTGCAGGCCGCGGCCCGCATACGTGTCGTACAATTTCTTCATCATAGGCATGGATCCGACACAGGGAGCGCACCACGAAGCCCAAAAATCAAGCAGCACATAATGCCCGTGCCCCACATATTCCGAGAGGCAGTGCAGGGAGCCTGTCGTATCGGGCAGCTCTATATCGTGGTAATCCTGACCGGGCAGCCGTTTCTGCATGGCCCGATAATACCTCCATACGCACTCCATGTCGGGGTGATGGGCGAAGGCGTATTCCTCCTTCATACATTCGCTGAGCTGTTCGGGGGAAATCATACAGAACTGCCCTATTAGGGAAAGGTAATACACCGGGATGACATTGTCAAGGTTTTCCGCGATGGCTTTCCACGCCAGTTCCTCCAACCGCCCCTCCAATGAATCGCTGACGGTACGGTCAGCGTCCTCCTCGTGCAGCTGCAATTCGCTTTCTATGCTGTCACGCGCCAATTGGTAGCGGCTGAAACGCTTATTAAGCAGCGATCCCTCCACCACCGTGTTCGTACGGAAATCCACCGTCACCTGATTGGGCTGGTTGTCCACGATTAGTACCATCCATCCGCCCTTTCCGTCCTCTATCTGTATGAACTTGTGCAGCGGCTGGCGGACGACAATGCGGAAGCGGCCCTTGTGCACCGGATACATTTTTGGGTCTGTATAGGGTCGTTCCTGAAAAATGACGGAATCCGCGCCATCGCTGGCCCTACCCTCAATGACAAATTCAATCCGCTCGTCCGCAGCAGGCGTGAAGCCTTGTGCCCGTCCCGCCACAGCAAGGACGAGGGCAAGCAGTACAATAATAATCCCTTTCCGGTTTTCCATAGTCTTTTCGTAGCTGATAACGCGGGGCAAGGTTAGTGCAAGGAGAGAATAGCAAAATGAAAAGCGCAGTTTTTCAATTTTACTATTCCGAGCCGCCGCGCGGTATAGCGTTAACTATGAGAGCCCGCGTTCAGCCTTGTTGAGTCCTTGCTGCGCCCGCGTTCAGCCCTTGTTGAGCGCGGCCTCCATCTCCTCCACCTCGTGGCGGAAGGCCTTGTCAACGCTCATGCGGCGCACCACCTGGTTGCAGGCATAGAGCACGGTGCTGTGGTCGCGTCCGCCAAAGCGGCGGCCCAGGCGGCTGTAAGTGATTTCGGTGTATTTGTGACACAGATACATGGCCATCTGGCGGGCCTGCACAATCTGCTGCTTGCGGCATTTCGACGAGAGGTCCTTGGGCTTCACGCCGTAGCGCTGGCACACGGCCTGTATGATGTGGTCGTCGGTGAGTGCCTTCTGTTCCAGGTTGACGGCGCGGGCCACCACACGTTGCGTGAGCTGTATGTCTATTTCGCAGTTGTCGACCACGGAGTAAGCCATGATGGAGTTGATGATGCCTTCGAGTTCGCGCACGCTGCTGTTGACGTGCTGGGCTATGTACTGCACCACGTCGGCGGGAAATTCAAGTCCGTCGCGGCGTATCTTCGACAGGAGGATGTCGCGGCGCAGCTTGGTGTCGGGCTTTTCGAGTTCGGCCACCATGCCCCACTTGAAGCGTGTGAGCATGCGTTCCTCAATGCCCTCGAAGAGCACGGGCGGACGGTCGCAGGTGATGACAATCTGCCGGTTGTTCTGCTGCAGGTGGTTGAAGATGTGGAAAAAGGCCAACTGCGTTTTGGGCGTGGTGATTTCCTGTATGTCGTCGATGATGAGCACGTCGATCGACTGGTAGAAGTTGATGAAGTCGTTCGACGTGTTGTGCAGGTGCGAGTCGGTGTATTGCGTCTTGAAGAGGTGGGCCGACACGAAGAGCACGCGTTTGTCGGGATAGAGTTCCCTGATGCGTACGCCGATGGCATTGGCCAGGTGCGTTTTGCCCACGCCGCTGGGTCCGTAGAGGAAGAGGGGGTTGAAGGAACTCTGGCCCGGCCGCTCGGCTATGCTGAGCCCCACGCTGCGCGGCAGTTTGTTGCTCGCGCCCTCCACAAAAGTCTCGAAGGTGTAGCGCGGGTTGAGCTGCGGGTCGAGCGGCAGCGGTGCACCCATGTCCTGCGGCGTGCGGGGTCGGTGCTCGGCGGCGGGTGTGGAGGGGGCGGGGTTGAGCAGTGGCTGCGGGGCGGGCTTCGCCTCCTCCTCCGTCACCTTGTAGCGCAGCGTGAAGCGTGTGCCGAACTGCGCGACGAGCGCCTTGCGGAAGATTTCGAGAAAATGTCCCTCCACGTAGTCCGGCAGGAAGCGGTTGGGCACACCCAAGGTAAGTTCCCCGTTCTGAAAAGCGAGGAACCTGAAAGGCTCAAACCAGGTGACGAACTGCTGGTCGGGCACCTGCTGGCGTATGGATGCGAGGCAGTTAAGCCAAAGTTGCTCCGTGTCGTTCAAGGTGAAGTGTGTTTTTGCGTAGAAAACGTTTACAAAGTTCCTATTTTTTTTTCAAACGCAAAAGTCCTTCCCCAAAAATGCAACGTAAAAAATGTGACGTCGGCGGCGCCCCTTTTCCTTTCCTTACCCCCGCCCACAGTGCTGCCCTTGCAGCCCCCTTCGCCGTGCGTATATATAAAAAGGAGTAGGGCTTGACGGCAAGGAATGCAGGAAAACGAGGCCTGCCACGAGCTTTTTCTTCACGGCATCCCCTTTTCGTGAAGCCTGGGTAACGAAGCAGGAATACCCGTTACATCTGAACACGACACAGCCCGAATGGCAAGCGGCCTTTGACCATTGCCATTCGGGCTGTATCTATAAAAACAAAATCGTAAGACCTGAATTGTCTACTGCGCCGTGATTTCTACGACATGACTTGTCAGTTCAGTGGCGGAGAATACATTGATACCGACTTTCATCAGATAGTCACCGCTGAATATCTTTCCGTCAGCCTCTAAGGTAGGCTGTGCATTCGGCATGAGGTTTATTTCCTTTACCATGTAGCGCTTGCTTGCATCGAGCCCCTGCAGCTTCACATTGCGCAGCATCTCCTTGAAGCGTGGATGGAGGTCGTAGGCGAAGAGTACGGCTTTCGACTTGTCGGCAGAAACATAGTTCAGCGCCATGTGGTTGGTGTCGTAGGGCGATATGAGGCGGTATTGCACACCGTCGAGAATGCAGGGCTGCAGCCGCTTCCAGTTGGCTACGGCAGTCTGGCAATACTTTATCTCATCGTCGGTAAGGTCTTTGAGGCCCATGTCGAATCCGAGTTTGCACATCGAAGCCACATCGGTGCGGAACTTCACTGAGGCTCGCTTGTTCCACGATGTTACGTGGGCGCACATGGCCTTGCTTGGGAAGAATTGTGAGAAGCCCCACTGTATGTAGCAACGCTCTACGGGGTCGGTATTGTCGGAGCACCAGAATTCGGTGAAGTATTTTAGAGCCTCGTAGTCGCAGCGTGCGCCACCACCCGAGCAGAGCATCATGGGCACGTCGGGATAATGCTCCTTCACACGCCGCATGACATTATATAATCCGCGTATGTGGTCAATGTACAGCTGGTGCTGGTGCTGGTTGAGGTAGGGAGAGTAGACGTTGGTTATGGGCGAGTTGCAGTCCCACTTGAAGAAGGCTATGCGCGGGTCAGCCTTCATGATGTTATCGACGACGCTGTAGACATAGTCCTGCACCTTGGGGTTGGCAAGGTCGAGCACGAGCTGGTTGCGGTAGTAGTATGTCTCGCGGTTGGGCAGTGTGATGGCCCATTCGGGATGCTTCTCAAAGAGTTCTGAGTTGGGGTTGACCATCTCCGGCTCAATCCAGATGCCGAACTTCACTCCTGCTTCGTCGGCGGCATTACAGAGTGCGGGCAGACCCTGTGGCAGTTTGGCGTGGTTGACGTCCCAGTCGCCCAGTCCGGCGTGGTCGTCCTTACGCTCGTGCTTGCCGTTGGCAAACCATCCGTCGTCGAGCAGGAACATGTCCACGCCCAGTTTTTTGGCCTCTTTCATGAGGCTGGCAAGTATGTCCTGGTTGAAGTCGAAGGCCGTGTTCTCCCAGTTGTTAAGCAATGTGAGGCGGTTGCCGTGACCGTCCTTCAGACTCCAGTTGCGTGCCCATTCGTGCAGGTTGCGGCTTCCCTTCGATGTGCCTTTGTTGCTGAGCGTGAAGATGAACTCAGGCGTGGTGAACACCTCGTTGGGCTTGAGCTGATAGAGGCTGGCATAGGGGTTGATGCCAGGCAGGAGGCGCAGGTTGCCCACGTTGTCAACCTCAAAGGTGAAGCGGAAGTTGCCCGTCCATCCGAGTGTGCCCATCAGCACGGTGCCCTGCTGCTCCTCCACCTCGCCGCCAATGCCAAGTTCGAAGAAGGGGTGGGTGTGCATGGCGGCACGCGAGCCGAGTTTGGTGTCAATTACTTTCTTGCCGTATTGCAACTGTTGTGAGGACATCTGTGCCTCGCGTGCCCAGTCGCTGCTGAACTCGGTGAGGAAATACTTGTCTGCGCCAAAATAGAGCATGGTCGAGGCGTAGGCCGACAGTGTGACAGGCTTCTTCTCGCTGTGGACGATTTCGCTCCATGTCTTTATCACATTCTCCTTGGTGTATGCCACATAGTGGAGCGTGACGGCCACAGGATAAGCCTTGTCGCGAAGCCTGATGACGGTCTCCGTGCCACCCTCCACCGCCTTCTGCTCGTGGCTCTCATAATAAAGGCGCGTGGTAAGGTTACCGTCGCTGTGCTGCATGGCGAGCGCCGGCTCGAAGAAGTCTTCGTTGCCTGAGCAGGCATAAACCTCCCATCCGCGCTCTGAGACAGAGCCGTCGGAGGATGGATAGACCGGCCAGTCAAGATGTTCGGCATCCGAAGGGTTGGCCAGTTTCTCGCCAAGATACACTTGGTAGAGCCGTCCTGCGGGACTGACTTTCATGAACAAGTCTGTTTCAGACGTTGTGACCTGTATCGTCTGTGCGTGGCTGGCGATGAGGCACCATAGGGCTGCTGCACAGGTAAGGATGTGTTTTGCTTTCATCATCATGGAGCATGTGTTTTTCTGCAATCAAACATTTTTGTTTTACTACCGCCATCCCGCTCAGAGCAGCCAAAGGGCGGTGGCGGTGAGGGCGGCGCCGAGCAGGGCGGCGGCTATGCCCAAGCGTTCGTAGCCGCGGCGGTAGAGGTCGAGGCTGACGAAGAAGAGGATGAGGGGGAGGAGCCAGAGCAACTGCGTGGCCACGTAGAGCAGGAAGCGCACGAGGGCACTCGGCGACGTGCCGAACGGCTGGAGCCCGAACAGGTAGAACGGCGAGAGCAACACGGGCAGCAGACTGATGCCTGCCAGCGCCAGCATCCATTTGGGAAAATCAGACATAACGGATAGGTGTGGTAAAAGGGGAGGGGTGCAGGGCTGCGCCACGGTTTACACTTCGTCGAAATGCAGGTGGAAACCGATGATGGCCTCGATGCCGCGGCGCATCATGCTGAGGGGGAAGTTCTCGTTGGGCGAGTGAATGGCGTTGCTCTCAAGCCCGAAGCCCATGAGCACCGTTTTCACGCCGAGGGTGTGCTCAAAGTCGCTGATGATGGGTATGCTGCCGCCGCGGCGTACGGCCAGCGGACGTTTGCCGAAGGCTTGTTCAAAGCCTCGCTCGGCAGCGCGGTAGGCAGGGAGGTCGATGGGGCATACGTAGCCCTCGCCGCCGTGCATGGGCGTCACCTTGACGGTTACGCAGTCGGGGGCGATGCTTGCCATGTAGTCAATGAAGAGCTGGGAGATGACCTCGTGCTGCTGGTGGGGCACGAGCCGCGTGGAGACTTTGGCGTAGGCCTTGGAGGGAAGCACGGTTTTGGAGCCCTCGCCCGTGTGGCCGCCCCAAATGCCGCACACGTCGAACGAGGGGCGGCAGGCGTTGCGCTCGATGGTGGAGTAGCCGCGCTCGCCGCGCAGTGCTTTGACGCCGATGGCTGCCTTGTAGCGTGCCTCGTCGAAGGGGATGCGGGCAATCATCTCGCGTTCGGCAGCGGGAATGTCCTGCACGTCGTCGTAGAAGTGCGGAATGCTGATGCGGCCGTCCTTGTCGACCACCTGCGCCAGCATTTCGCAGAGCACGTTGATAGGGTTGGCCACTGCGCCGCCAAAGTGGCCGGAGTGCAGGTCGCGCTGCGGGCCTGTCACTTCAATTTCCCAGTAGGCCAGGCCGCGCAGCCCTGTGGTGAGCGAGGGGAGGTCCTCGCTGAGCATGCTCGTGTCGCTCACCAGGATGACGTCGCTCTTGAGCAGCTCGCGGTGGCGGGTGAGGAAGGCGTGCAGGCTGGGCGACCCGATTTCTTCCTCGCCCTCCAGAATGAACTTCACGTTGTGCCGCAACTGGCCCGTGCGCACCAGGTACTCAAACGCTTTGACTTGCAGGAAACTCTGTCCCTTGTCGTCGTCGGCGCCGCGAGCCCAGATGCGGCCGTCGCGCACCTCGGGCTCAAAGGGGGCGGACTTCCACAGCTCGAGCGGCGCCACGGGCATCACGTCGTAGTGGCCGTAGACGAGCACCGTGGGCGCAGTGTCGCTCACATGTTTCTGGGCAAACACGAGCGGGTTGCCGTCGCTGGGCATCACCTCGGCCTCGTCGGCCCCGGCTTGCAGCAGCAGTTCGTGCCAGAGGTCGGCGCAGCGCAACATGTCGGCGTGGTGCGAGGGTTCGGCACTGATGCTCGGAATGCGGAGCAGTGAAAACAGTTCGTTGAGGAAACGCTCCTCGTGGTGTGCAATGTATTCTTTCATGGAAGGTCAGTTTTTTTCTGGATTATCTTGCGGTGGGCATGCCACACTTCACGAGGCATTCCTCCGCGGTGTCGGCCAGTCCTGAGCAGGGGCACGCCTATTATATATAAGGAAGCGCGGTGGGCCGACAACGTTCACTCCGTGGTGCGCCACTCCACGTGCAGCGTGTTGTCGCTTAGGTGCTGGCCCGCGTTGAGCAGGCTGTATTGCAGATGCAGCGTGCCGCCGTTGGCGTGCACCGTGTGGCGTGCGCTGTGGGTGAAGAGGCTGAAGTCGAGTGCACCGTGGGGCGAGGTGTAGGGCATGGGCAGCATGCGGCCCTCCACAAACGTCATTTGCGACTTGATGTGCCCTTCACGCTGCAACTGCACCAGTCCGTCGGCCACAATGAGCGAGGTGTGACCGCCGTTGTCGGGCTCGGCATAGTGCAACAGCAGTCCTGAACGTGCCACGTGGCAGGTGCCGCTGAGCGTAGCGGTGAATGTTTCGGTTTCGCCATCGCCACCCTGCACCACAAGGCGGGTGGTTACCTCAATGTGTTGCGACATGGTGAATGCGATTCTTTTTTTGGGGAAAAGGGGGAAAATAGATGATACTGCGACAAAATTAGCCCTTGCCGTGCAAACAGCAAGCACAGCAGGGGCAAAAACATGCTTTTCGGTGCTGAAAACGGAACTACATCGCACTCCTGCGTAGCAAGTTAGGCGGCACCGCGCAGAAGAGGGCGGTGCGCGCTTTGCGCACGCTGTATCCTGCGAAAGAAGCGTGACGCGAGGGGAAGATGGCTGCTGGCAGCCGCAGCCATCTCAGCGTATCAGCCACTTGGTGGTGCTGCCGTCGGCCGTGCGCTTGATGAGTACGGTGCCGCGAGGCAGCGCGTGGGGCTGCATGCGACGCCCGCTGAGGTCGTAGTAGGTGGCCTCGGCCTGGGGCGGGGTGGGTGTGCTGAGGCCTGTGCCCTGGGGCATCACAAAGGTGGTGCTCAGCACGATGGGCCATTGTTGCCGCAGGCGGTAGGTGTAGCGCACGCCGGGCCGCAGGCTGCTGAAGGTGAGGCTGTCGGTGCGCGAGGTGGCGGGCGGCAGGTAAATGTAGGAGGACTGACGCCATGCCTCGCCGCCGTCGGCGGGTTCTATTTCGTAGAAAAAGTTGTCGCCCGCGGGCCACTCGCTGCTGGCATTGCTCACCTGCTGGCAGATGACGGCCGTGCCCTCGGCGGGGAAGAGCACCTGGGGCTGAGAGGCCTGCACCTGCTGTGGGGGCGCGGCGGCCACGTGTAGGGGCAGGGCCAGCAGGGTGTGCTCGGCATCGGCTGTGACGTGCAGCACCACGTTGCCCTCACGCGTCAGCCTCAGGTGCACAGGCAGCGAGGTGTGCTCATCGGGGGCCAGGGTGGCGACGGCGTATTGCAGAAAAACGCATTGGTCGTAGACGGCGGTGTCGGTAGGCAGGTTCTCCACCAGGGCAAAGGTGGTGTGCAGCGCCTGCTGCGTGGTGTTGTGCAGGTGTAGCAGCGCTGGTGTGAGGCGGCCTGTGAGCGGCGCAGCGAGCAGTTGGAGCGAATCGACGGCCACCTCGAGCGAGGTGCGTGCGAGTGTGTCGGGCGGCACGGTGCCGGGGTCGGTGGGAGCCAGCGTGATGGCCTCGTGGTTGGCCAGAAAGCCCGAGCCCACGGGGCGGTGCAGCCGTTGGTCGGCTGGCTGTGCGAAGGAGAGGACGTCGAGGCGGAAGTAGCCGTCGTAGTGTCCGCCGTAACCCCAGTTTACGTGGAACAGACCGTCGGCGTCGAGGCCGTCGAGCACAAAAGCATGGCCGCCACCTTCGGCCACCGACCCTGCATAGTACACTGGACGGCGTGCCACGATTTCGTCGGCCAGGTAGTTCCAGTAGGCAGCGGGGTCGTAGAGGTAGGCATCGAGGTAGTGCACATGCTGCAGTGCGAAGGCGCGGCGCAGCGGTTCTACGAGGTTTTCGCTGTAAGCCCCGCTCTCGTGCAACCCCCAGCGCATGTGAGCCGCCATGCCGAGGTAGAAGGAGAGGCGGGCCACGGCATCCTGCTGCTCGGGTGTGGTGGAGAGGGTGTCGTAGTTGTCGGCAATGAGGCGCGTGTCGACCGTGGCGCCGGGCAGCACGTCGGGCACGGTGTAGTGGGGCGTTTCCCACCCATGCAGCGTGTCGCTCAGGGTGATGGGCAAGCGGTGGTAAGTCAATATCTGCTCCATGGCCGTAGCCACGCATCCCACCACGCAGCGCTGTGAGGATGTGTTCCCCTCGTCGTCGGTGTAGAAGGGGCAGGCTGCGTTGTAGGGAGCCTCTTGGTGGCGCACGGTGCTCAGCAGCGGTGCCACGGCGGGGTGGGGCAGCATGCCAGAGGGCGGATAGGCTGACACCGCTTGTGACTGGCCCTGCAGCAACGCCTGCAGCGGTGCGGGCATAGCGGTTGAGGCCGAGGTGCGCTGCCCGTAGCCCAGCACCTGCGGACTCTCGTGGCAGGCCGACACTACCACAAAGTGCTGCGGTGAGGTGAGCACGTAGGCTCGCGGCAGGCGGTGTGCCGTCCACGTGGCCGACCGTGGCGTGAGGGCATGCGCCTCGGCCCAGCGGCGGGCTATGAGCACTGCCTGCGAGGCACTGATGCTGTCGGCATGCAGCGCGGTGGCGCACAGCCCCAGCGCGGTGGCGCACAGCATACGAATGAGGTGGTGATGAGGCATGGGTGTGTGCTGGTGAGGGTGAACGAGGGGAGGCGTGCAGGCCCATGGGGCGCCGCTGGCGTTTTTCCCCTTTTTAGATTATTACTGTCCGCTAAACCCTAAGACTACACCCCTAACTTTCCGAGAGACAGAAGTGTGGCTTTCGGCTTATCATGGACAAGCCCCCTTTGTCAAAAA
>SFEP01000074.1 GCA_004557185.1 Bacteroidales bacterium | reverse complement strand
GGGAAAAAGGAGATGCTACGTAAAAAAACTCACGTAGTACGTAAAAAAACTCACGTCGTTCGTAAATTTTTTTACGTAGCATCTATTTTCGGCGGGGTGACGCGCCGTAGAAACAGGCCGCTGTGGGAACTTTCTTCCACGCCGTGGGAACTTTCTTCCACGGCGGGGGATTTTTCTTCCACGGCATCCCGTCGGAGGCAACGCCTTCAATACGTTTACCGAGCACCCGTCTTTTATAGGGGCGCTCATACCAGTTTACCGGACACCAATAACATAAAATGCAGGCAGCAAGGCTTTTTTGTAGGCAGCAAACGTAGGGTGATACAGTGGAAATACATATTTTTGCCCTTATGAAAACAATCATCACCGCTATGCTCGCAGTATTGACTTTTACTTGCTGCATGGCAAGAGAGAAGAAGCCTGCAATTAAAGCGAGGCTCAAGGGCTACCCATCGGGGGCCATAGATGAATACCACTTCCATGCAGGAAAAGCAATAGTCAAGGGTCGTTTTGTCAATCGGACGGAACACAGCTTCTCAACTTTCAATGTGACAGGGACTGACCTGTTCTCGAATCAAGCTTTCGTCAGAACGATTCACATCGAACCCGATGGTTCTTTTCTTGAACTGATTAGTCTGCCGCATTCAGGATGGGTTTACTTCGATGGTGCAGAAATTCCGCCTGCTTTTATCGCTGTTGGTGACACCTTGGATTTATTGATTCATGGCACAGGGGATGAAACAACAATCTCGGGCAGTGGCGCCACTGGCGAGGTGAACAGCGTCTGGCCACGGTTGGAGACTCAGTTCGCTTCGAAGGAAACACGAACGCCATGGGAGGAAATGAACCGTGAATTCATGCTGGAGTGGAAAAACCGCAAGGTCAGGGAACTCGACCGAATAGCCAGTGCCATAGATGCCGACACCATCACCTTGCTAAACGGCTGCTCAGATTACGCAAAGGACGTGTTGAAAACAAGTCTCCTGGCCATGCCACTGGAACAAGCACTTGTGGCATTACATCAGTGGTGGTGGAGAACAAGGAGCGAGGACAGAAAGCCTAATCCAGCCCTGACGATTTCCTCTGACTCATTCTTCGATTTTCTTTCGGCAAGGCAGTCCTATTTGATGGACAATCCATTGATGATCCTCGCAGCTGATGGCGGCGGTGTCGTCAACAATATGGAATTCTATGTACTCAACGCATACTTGTACCTGGCAAACGATATGGAAAGATGGAGCAAGTCAACAGACTCCGTCGAGTTGGGCTCTTACAAGGAAAATTTTATCCTGCCATACAACTACGACCCTGAGCTTCACCGCGATATGCTTGAATACGATAAAGGACGCTTGATTCCCGTGGCAGACTATTATTCCATGTGCAGCGACAGTATCCGCTCGCGTTTCAAGCTTGACCATACAGGTTTCATGATGCAGCTCTGCTTGCTTCATCGCGTCCTTGACTTCGACTTCGAGGGCTCTGACGGCTGGTTCCTCACTCGCAAGGCAGAGGAATTGGCTGGAGCTATTCCACAGTTTACCGACCCTTCCATCTGCCACCATGCCGTGGACGCCTACCGCCGTTTTGTCATTGAGCGCGAAGGAAGTGCTCGCATTGATGCTTCGAATCCTACACCGGGAGATTCGCTCTTTCAATCACTGAAGGAGAAATATGCCGGCAACGTCATCTATATGGACTTCTGGGGCATCGGATGCGGACCTTGCCGTAAGGGGATGCTCGACCAGCGTACACTCGTTGAACAATATAAAGAAGTTCCTGTCCGTTTCCTCTATATCTGCAACGAAAAAGACTCTCCACGTGAACCAAGCGAGAAGTTCCTCACCGATAACAACATCCAGGGCGAGCACATCTTTATCTCTTCCGACGAATGGAATCTCCTCACCAACAAGTTCCAGTTTAACGCCATTCCTTTCACACTACTTATTGACAGGAACGGTAATATTGTAGAGAAGAATGCTCCACCCACTGCACCAAAACTTGACGAATTGCTGAAATAGGAACCATACTATATGAAAAACATCACCGCAAGTTTGGGCGGCATCTGGCGCTTCTATCGCGACGGATTTCGGCAAATGACGTGGGGGCGCACCCTGTGGTGCATCATTCTCATCAAGCTCTTCATCATGTTTGCCGTGTTGCGCCTCTTCTTTTTCAAGCCTGCCCTGGCCGGCCTCACCCACGACGAAAAGGTGGAGCGCGTAGGCCAGGCCCTGCAAGCCCCGCGCTGAGGGGGCAGGTGGCATCCGCACCTCTCCTAACGTGTGCATATTCATCTAATACCATTATAGCGTTATGACATTCTTATCTGCTCTCGACCCTTCGGCCATTGACTGGTCGCGTGCGCAGTTCGCCCTCACGGCATGCTACCACTGGTTGTTCGTGCCCCTGACGCTCGGACTGGCACTTATTATGGGCATCATGGAGACGTTGTACTACGTCAAGGGTGATGCCTTTTGGAAACGTACGGCCCAGTTCTGGATGAAGCTCTTCGGCATCAACTTCGCCATCGGCGTGGCCACGGGCCTAATCCTTGAATTTGAGTTCGGCACCAACTGGAGCAACTACTCGTGGTTTGTGGGCGACATTTTTGGTGCGCCGCTGGCCATTGAGGGCGTAGTGGCTTTCTTCATGGAGAGCACGTTCATCGCCGTCATGTTCTTTGGTTGGAACAAGGTGAGCCGCGGCTTCCACCTAGCCTCCACGTGGCTCACAGGCTTGGGCGCCACCATCTCGGCGTGGTGGATTCTGGTAGCCAACGCCTGGATGCAACACCCCGTGGGCATGGAGTTCAACCCCGAAACCGTGCGCAACGAAATGACGTCGTTCATGGCAGTAGCCTTCTCGCCCTCGGCCGTAGTGAAATTCCTGCACACGGTGTCGTCCGGCTGGATGACGGGTGCCGTGTTTGTAGTAGGCGTGTGCTGCTGGTTCCTGCTCAAGGGCCGCAACGTGCGTATGGCCAAGGCATCGCTCAACGTGGCCGCCGTCACGGGAGTGCTGGCCACCCTTGTAGTGATGGGCACGGGCGACAAGAGCGGCGTGGTGATGGCTCAGGAGCAGCCCATGAAGCTGGCTGCGGCCGAGGGTCTGCGCCGCGGCGGCACGCAAGCCCCCTTCAGCATTGTGCCCGGCGTCGAGGTGCCCGGCGTGCTCTCCGTGCTGGCCACGCACGACCTCAACGGCTACGTGCCCGGCATCGACGACCTGCTCGACGGCTACACCGATGCCCAAGGCGTGCAGCACCTCTCGGCTGAGCAAAAGATAGCACGCGGCAAGCAAGCCCTGCAGGCTTTCGGCCAGTTCCGAGCCACCTACAAGAGCGACCCCGCCGCAGCAGCCGAAGCCCGCGCCACCCTGCAAGAGCACCTGCCCTACTTCGGCTACGGCTACCTCACCCACCGCTCACAGCTTGAGCCGCCCGTATGGCTTGTCTACTGGTCGTTCCGCCTCATGGTGGGCATCGGCTCCTTCCTCATGCTCTACCTCGTCGTAGCCCTCTGGCTGCAGCGCCGCGACAAGCTGGCTACCATGCGCTGGATGCTGTGGCTGGGCGTAGCCGCCGTGCCCATGGTCTACGTAGCCGGGCAGGCAGGCTGGGTAGTGGCCGAAGTAGGCCGCCAGCCATGGGCCATCTACGAACTGCTGCCGGTGCAGGCCGCCGTGTCGCAGCTCCCCGTGGCCAACATCATGGTCACCTTCTTCCTCTTCCTGCTGGTGTTCACACTCCTGCTGGCCGCCGAGGTCGGCATCATGTGCAAGGCCATTTCACGCCACACGGCAGCGTAAACGACATTCATTCCTACTAACCGCACACTTGTTATGTTTACCTATACATTCCTTCAGCAATACTGGTGGGTGCTCGTGAGCCTCTTGGGCGGCCTGCTGGTGTTCCTCATGTTCGTGCAGGGTGCCAACACCCTCATTTTCCGCATCGGCCGCGACGAAGCTGAGCGCACGATGATTGTCAACTCCACAGGCCGCAAGTGGGAGTTCACGTTCACCACGCTCGTCACCTTCGGCGGCGCGTTCTTCGCCTCCTTCCCCTTGTTCTATAGCACCAGCTTCGGCGGCGCCTACTGGGTGTGGATGCTTCTGCTGCTCACCTTTGTGCTGCAGGCTGTGGCCTATGAATACCAGAACAAGCCCGGCCACGTCATGGGCCGCACGGCCTACCGCGTCTTCCTCGTGTGCAACGGCCTGCTGGCCCCCATCATTGTGGGTGCTGCCGTGGGCACGTTCTTCACGGGCTCACCCTTTGTAGTGGAGCACAACGCCATGAACGGCATGGGCCTCACGCCCGTCATCAGCCGCTGGGCAAGCAGTTGGCACGGCCTCGAAGCGCTGGCCAACCCCTGGAACCTTGTGCTGGGCCTCGCCCTCTGCTTCCTGGCCCGCACGCTGGGCGGCATGTACCTCATCAACAACCTGCACGACGACACCCTGCGCCAGCGTCTGCGCCGCCAGGTGCTGGTCGACGCCGTCCCCTTTGTGCTCCTCTTCGTAGCCTTCCTCGTGTTCCTGCTCACCGCCAGCGGCCTCACGTGGGACCCCTCAGCCCAGGCATTCACCCCCGAGCCCTACAAATACCTGCACAACCTCCTGGCGCTGCCCGTCGTGTCCGTCATGCTGCTCTGCGGCACCGTGCTCGTGCTGCTGGGCTTAGCGCGCACCGTGTGGTGCAGCAAGGAGACGCGCGGCATCTGGTACGCCGGCATCGGCACCGTGCTGGCCGTCATGAGCGTACTGCTGCTCGCGGGCCTCAACCACACGGCCTACTATCCCTCGTACACCGACCCGCAGAGTTCGCTCTGCCTGGCCAACAGCTGCTCCAGCGAGTTCACCCTGCGCGTCATGTCGGTAGCAGGCCTCGCCATCCCCTTCGTGCTGGCCTACATTGCCTACGCCTGGCACGCCATCGACAAGGGTGGCATCAGCCGCGACGAAATGCAGCACACCGAGCATAAGTATTAAACACCCCACACCGCGCACCGCCTCATCTGTCACCCTGACGGCCGATGAAGCGGTGCGCACACATTTCTCTGACAGAGGCTGGGAAAATCCTCACGCATGTTTTAGAAATTCTCAAACCCCTTCGCCCCATCCCACGGCATACTGGGAAAATCCCACAGTGCCCCTCCATTTCCCCTCCACAATTACCTTTTTTCCCAACAAACCATGAAACACATCCTCACCCTCCTCACCCTCTCGGCCTTGGCATGGCAAGCCCCCGCACAGGTGGTCGACCGCACCAAATACCCCGACTACGACTCCATTCGCCACATCGACACCCAGCTGGCCGCCCAGCAAGCCCGCTTCGTGCCCATGGCCTCACTCACCCGCCCCGTCCGCGTCAACAATGCCGAAACCATGCACTTCCCCACCGTCTTCAACCAAGACGGAGGCTCCTGCGGCTCGGCCTCGCGCATCTGCTACATGTTCACCCACGAGCTCAACTCCTTCCGCAACCTCAACGGACGCGAGCCCGAAAACTATTACCCCTCGCACTTCGTGTGGCTCCTCACCAACAGCCCCTCGGGCAAGGACGAGTTCATCACCAAAGTCGGCGTACCCTCAGCCGCCATCTACGGCGGACGCACCTTCTCCAACCTCTTCGGTTATCAGGTCGAAACGGACAACAACTTCGGTTGGATGACGGGCTACGACAAATGGTACGCCGCCATGTTCAACCGCATGTGGGCACCCACCCATCTCCCCATCAGTGTCGAAACTGAGGAAGGCCGCGAACTGCTGAAAAACTGGCTCTGGAACCATGCCGGCGACGCCGACTTCCACTCCGGCGGCGTCGTAGGCATCGGCGTAGCCAGCGCCGGACGCTGGGGGAGCATACCCTCCACACCCACCAACGACGCCATCGGCGTAACCAGCAAAAAGTATGTAGCCAAATGGGGCACCCAAGTCGACCACGCCCTCACCATCGTGGGCTACGACGACCGCATTGAGTTCGACCTCAACGGCAACGGCATCTACGGCGAAAAGTCGGCCGACGAGGTCGGCGCTTGGATTGTCGTCAACTCCTGGGGACCCTACTGGTGCAACAACGGCTTCGTCTACTGCCCCTATGCGCATGCCGGAGCCTGGTTCAATGCCGACGGCACCATGGGCAACACGAGCTGGTGGCAGCCCGAAATCTACAGGGTGCGCAAGAACTACCGTCCCCTGCGCACCATCAAGCTCCGCATGGACTACTCCCGCCGCAGCGAACTCCTGCTCAGCGTCGGCGTCTCGGCCGACCTCAACGCCACCGAGCCCGACATGCTCGTGCCCATGGAGCACTTCCGCTACGCCGGCGACGGCCACAACGGCAACACCGTGCCTGCTCCCGAGGTGCCCATGCTCGGTAAATGGGCCGACGGCAAACTGCACGACGAGCCCATGGAGTTTGGCTACGACCTCACCGACCTCAGCGCCTCCTTCGACCAGAACATGCCCCTCAAGTACTTCTTCATCATCCAGACGAAGCCCACGGCGCTCGGCTCAGGACACATCTACAACGCCTCCATCATCGACTACCGCGACGACCTCCTGGGCATCGAAACCCCCTTCAACCTCCCCGCCGCCTCGGGCACCGAAATCAAGAGCGCGGGCCAGCGCACCATCATCTCCACCGTGGTGCAGGGAGCGGGCTTCTATGCGCCGCAAAACCCGCACATCGAGCAAACCACCCTGTCGTGGACGGCTCCCATTCCCTCGGCCCTGCCCGTCACGGGCTACAACGTCTACTGCGGCACGCAGCTGCTCGGCACCGTGGCCGCCGACGTCCGTTCCTACGATTTGGGCGAAACGGGCACCGAGGTCTACGGCGTCAGCGCCCTCTACGGCACCCACGAGTCGAACAAGGCCGAAACGTCCACCTACACCGCCACCTACTTCAACCAGCATCTCCAGCTCAACCACTGCGGCTTCACCGTGCCCGGCGCCCTCGGCAGCGTCTACGAACAGGCCACCATTGAGTACTGGATGAACCCCAACACCTTGGAGAACTGGAACCAGAGCGGCGGGCCAGGCTGGGGCACCTTCCAGTTCCACGCCAACCGCGACGGCTCACTCACTGCCGGATGGGATGTGGAAAACCGCTGCTCCACCCCCGCCAACTGCCTGACCAACGGTACCTGGCGCCACGTGGCCTACGTGGTCGACGGTCACACCTTCAGCATTTATATTGATGGGGTGAAACGGGCCAGCGTCACCTCCGACACCTACAGCGGTCTGGGCGGCTTCGGCGACCTCGTGTTCAAGTCGTCGGGCAACGGAGCCTTCAACGCCAAGGTCGACGAACTGCGCATCTGGCGCACAGCACGCACCGCCTCGCAGATTCTCACCGACCGCTCCGAGGAGATAGGCGACGGCGCCATGCCCGACGACCTCCTGGCCTACTACAAGAGCGACCTCTTCACCAGCAACGGCGTCACCTATCTACGCGACCATTCACGCTACGCCCGCCACGCTCCCCTGGCCAACGCCGACTTCGCCCTCGCCTCCACCGTGCTGCCCAACGTGCGCCCCTCCTCCGACCTCAACGCCACCATCCAGGTGCCCCAGGGCACGCTCTATGCCGGCACACCCCTCACCTTTGCCCTGCAGGGTGCAGCCGGCGTGAAGTCGGTGTGCTGGGAATGCCCCGACGCAGGCGTCAGCAGCACATGGGCCCCGCGTCCCTCGTTCGTGTTCAGCACCGCTGGCACGCACACCGTCAAGGCCACGGCCTACAATGCCAACAACGAGTCGCGCACCCTCACGGCCGAAGTCACCGTCACCGACCTCCCCGCCCCCTCGGCGGCATTCACCCTCAGCCAGACGGATGTGAAGGCTGGCGAGCGTGTCACCTTCCTGGCCTCGCAGCCACGCCTGGGCTACCTCTACCGCTGGCAGATGCCCGGTGCCGACACGCCTGAGGCCGCCTCGGCCAACGCCGCCGCCACCTACGACCGTGCCGGCGACTACAGCGTCACACTCACCGTCAGCACCCCCGCCGGTGCCCAGGCCACGCAAACCCAGCGCATCCACGTCAGCGCCGTAGCACCACAGTCCGACTTCGAGGTGTCGCAGGCCATCGTCATGCGCGGCGACCCCGTCACACTCACCGACCGCACACGCTACGCCCCCACCTCCTGGAACTGGTTCATCAAGAGCCAAGAGCACGTCTACAACACCCAAGAGCAGCACGTGGCCTTCATGGCCGACGAGCCCGGAGTCTACGACATCTCACTCACCACCACCAACGAGGTAGGCAGCCACACCTTCACCCAGGGACGTGCCCTCATCGTGTGCAACGCCGAGAGCCACAACGGCCTCAACTTCAGCTACGACGAGGCTGGCGTCACCCTCGCCAAAGTGCCCTTCACCACCTCGCAGCAAGCCTTCACCATCGACTGGTGGATGCGAGCCGCCGACTTCGACACCGACTGCAACCCCATGGGCGACACCCAGAACACACTCCTCTTCACCACCACCGCCTCCGGGGCCATGCAGGTGCAGTGCAAGGGCAGCAAGGCCCTCTCGCCCGACGGCTTCATCATTCCGCAGCAGTGGCACCACTACGCCGTCGTCTTCGCTGAGGGCAACATGCTCTTCTACCGCGACGGGCGCTACATCGGCAAGGAAGCCCTCGGCACCACCACCCTGCCCTCGATCCCACGCTTCGTGCTGGGCGGCAACAAAGACATGCCCTTCCGTGCACAAATCGACGAATTCCGCATCTGGAACCAAGCCCTCACACTCAGTCAGCTGCAGAGCGTGAGCAACGCCCCGCTCACCAACGTGGCACAAGCCGAAGCCAACATGGGCCTGCAGCTCTACTACAACTGCAACCAGAGCGGAGGCGACGTGCAAGATGCCACCTCGAAGCAAAACCACGGCACACGCTCAGGCTTCGGGCCCGACGGCGACGCCTGGGGACTCTCGCGCGGCGTGTTCTGCCTCAACTTCAACCAGTCGCAGGCTGAGAATGTAACGGCCGAATACCTGGTGAACTACACCGAGCCCTTCGTCACCACTGGCCAGCCCGTCAACATGACGGCCGACGCCTACCGATTCTGGGAACTCAAGTCGTGGAAACAGGAAAATGCCATCGGCACCGACCCGCGCACCGGAGCCCACGTCGACAAGCAGAAGAACGAAGACCTCACCATCACCACCGAGTGGGACTACTTCGCCAAACTCCTGGCCGACCACAAGGTTTACCAAACGCTCTCACTGCCCGCCGGCACCTACGAGTTCCGCGCCGACTACGGCGAGTATGAGGGCGAGAGCGGCAACTCCTACCTTGTGGCCGCCCCGGGCAGCACCCTGCCGGGCACGCTCGACCTTGCCGACGGCGCCCTCGCCTACAAACTCATGCAGCCCAAGAGCGCCGAGGTAACCTCGAACGCCATCACCTTCACCCTCACGCAGCCCGCCACGGTGAGTGTGGGCCTGCTGGTGAACATGGAGGGCAAGCAATGCCTCACGCTGAGCAACTTCAGCCTCACGCGCTACACGCTCGGCACCCTGCGTCCCGTGCCCGAGGCTGTGGAGCACATCTCCCTCACACCGGGCGCCGGCTCTCCCGCCATCTACGACCTCAGCGGGCGGCCCGTCACCCGTCCCGTACGCGGCCAAATCTACATCATGCAGGGCCGCAAGGTGATGCTGCGCTAACGCCGCCACCTCCCACCATCAGGCCGCGCCATGGGTTCCCGCCCGTGGCGCGGCCCTTGTTTTGCAGCCGTGCTCAGCCATCCACCACCCGCAGTCGGCCCTGAGGCGCATGCCACCAACGCTTGCTGCCAGCGGGCCGAAAGGGAATGCAAATTTTGACGCGCACTCGAAGGTGCGTCAGAATGGCTAAGATGCAAGGCGCTGAGGCTGAGGGCGCAGGGAGTGTACTAAAGTACATGACCAAACCCGAATGCCGATAGCAACGAAGCAGATTGGCCATTATGACACACCGTCTATACAGTAGGCGCATATTTTTGCACACCCCGCATAATTTTCTTTCATCCGCTTGACACCGAAAACCTTACGCTGCCAATTTCCTCAACCGCAGCCCTGCACTGCACACCCTTAAACGTCACTGCTGCGAGCAAGCCGCCCTACCTTTGCACTGTCAACACGCTTCCCGGGCAAACATCGCTGACACTATTC
>SFEP01000008.1 GCA_004557185.1 Bacteroidales bacterium | reverse complement strand
CCGCCGCCCCGCCGAAAATAGATGCTACGTAAAAAAGTTTACGTACGACGTGATATTTTTTACGTACGACGTGATATTTTTTACGTAGCATCTCCTTTTTCCCATCCCCCACCCCGCCGAAAATAGATGCTACGTAAAGAGAAATCCAACCTTTTCATTAAGATAAATGAGCATCGCCCAAAGCCTGTTGGTTTATGCGATGCCATGGCGAGATAAGGTTGGATGAAATGCGGCGCTTGCAAACGGCAGCGCCATCTCACATTATGGTGGAAAGTGCGGGCGGGACACGCTGCCGTCTACCAGCGCAAACGCAGTTGCACACTGATGTCCTGCTTGCTGCGATGCGCTATTTCCTCAAGTCCTGTGGAGATGGTAGAGCGGTTGAAGTAGACGGTCGACGAGGCGCGCACGGCGGCACTGACCCAGGAGCAGGGCTGCCACTGCAGCAGGGCCACGGCGCGGCATCCGTGGTAGCGAAACGAGGGGAAGGCTCCTGCGCCGGGCAGCTGCGGTTCGTAGGCGTAGAGCGCGGTCTGGCCGTCGGTGGTGGCGAACCACGCGCCGAGCGCCTTGAGCTGCCAATGCTTGTGCCACTTCAAGCCTGCGCGCAGCAGGCACATGCCGCCCCACCCCGCTTCGCCGCTGCGGCAACGGCTGTGCGCTCCGTCGGCCTGCACATGTAGGCTGGCTCGGCGCGAGGCATAGGTGGCGGCGGCACGGAGGCGCAGGGTGTGGTAGCACACGGGCACGGTGGCATAACCCGTCAGGCCTCGCTGCTGCAACGTGTAGCGGGTGCGCCAGCCGAGCGTCCAGCGGCGGGCCACCTGATGCTTGCCCTCGGCCGTCGTTTCGAGTTGCTTGGCGCCGCTGAAGTTGGCACGATACACGGGCAGGTGGTGG
Source organism: Bacteroidales bacterium (assembly GCA_004557185.1). Taxonomy (GTDB): domain Bacteria; phylum Bacteroidota; class Bacteroidia; order Bacteroidales; family Bacteroidaceae; genus Alloprevotella. The sequence continues at coordinate 46,296 of SFEP01000008.1, read as the reverse complement.
CGGCAGGCATCTATCCACCAGCGCAACTGGCTCTTGCGCGAGGCTTGCAGCAGGAGGCCCGTGCCCACGCCGTGCTCGTTGGCCACACGCGTGCCCTGCCTCACAGCCTGCCCGTAGAGGCTCACAAAGCGCGGGGCGAAATAGCGGTGGTGCACCTGCCACGAAGCACGGTTGCCGCACTTCAAACTGAACAGGTGGCTGGTGGCGAGGCGCAGGTGGTGGTCGAGGGCCGTTTCGCCCTTCAGCATCCAGCGGCTGTGGGTGTAACGGTAACTCAGCGAAGCACCCGCCACGCGCTTGCCGCGAAAGTAGTAGGCGTTGTAGTAACGTGCTGAGGGATTGACCATGTGCTCGTAATGCGCGGCATAGGCCGTGAGGGCGCATTGGGCACGACGGTGCGTCCAGGCCACTTGCAGGCCGCCCATGCCATGGCCCACCTGGCGGCGCGCCGTGACTTCGGAGGGGGTGCGGTGCTGGCCTGTGGTGGGCAGCGAGGTAATTTGCGTCCAGCCCTCGTCGGTGTTCACGCGGCCGTCAATCTTGCGCCACGAGGCAAAGGCAGCATAGCGCCACGCCCCTTGCTGCCACACGAAGGCTGCCCCGCGAAAGTAGCGCGCCTCGTCGGCTGAGGTGTGGGGGCGCAGCAGGGCGGGCTCGCTGCGGCGGGGCTGCTGCGCCAAACGGGCCGCGCCCGCATAGTCGTGACGGCCCAGGAGCAAAGCCTCGCCCGCGGCGAGCTCGTAGTCGCCCAAGGCCAGTTGCCAACGGCGGCCCGCGGGCTGTAGGCATACGTAGGCCGAGAGGTAGTCGTAGGGATAGAAGCCGCGGCGAAAGGCGGGCTCGCCGGCATCTTTCTGCATGGTGAGTCCGTAGCGCAGTTGCCGTTTGTAGTCGTAGCGCAGCCTGAGGGTGTGTGCCCAGCGCCCGCCGAGATAGCGGGAGGCGGTGCTGTCGGCATTGGGGCGATAGCCGCGGCGGCGGTAGAGGGGGAGGTCGAAGCGGTTGTCAACCTCGGCCCGCCCCTGGGTGAGCATGGTGCGCCACGTGGCGGGAGCCTTGCCTCGCGTGGCCGTGGTGGCAGGGGGCAGCCACAGGGAGTCGGTGCGCACAAAGAGTGAGAGGCGCAGCCGCGTGAGGAAGTCGATGCCGCGCACCAGTTGCAGCTCGCCCAGCCCGCGAAAACCGCGGCGGCGCTCGCGCCACGCCAGGAGCGAATCGGCCTGTGCCTCGCTCACAAAGGGCAAATCCAGGAGTTGCTGGCGCGTGGCGCGGTTGAGCTGCAAGGGGGTGGCGCGCAGATTTTCAAGGCGGTCGATGGCGGCAGCATTCCACAGCTCATCGTCGCTCTCCACCTCGTCGAGATAGTCCTGCACAAAGTCGTCCCACGACATCCAGGGCTGCTCGGTGTGCTGCGCCTGCACACACCACGGCCGCGCCGCCCATGCCAGGAGCAAAAGCAGGTGGCAAAGGCGGCGCGGCAGCCAAGTGAGTATGTAGGGGGCTGGGTGGTTCATGCGCACAGGGTGAAGTGTGGCAGGGCAGGTGCAGGAGGGGGTGCGCGGACTTACTCGTTGAGCAGGCGGCGCAGTGCGTTCAGACGGGGTGCGGCGGGCGCGGCGGCATGCACCACGCCGTCCTTGAAGGCGGCGAGGGCGGCGTCGAGGCGTGCCACATCGGCCTGGCGGCCGGCGGCCTCGTAGTCGGCACGCAGCCTACGGAATTTTTCAGCCATCTGCACTCCTTCTATATAACGCTCGTAGCGCACGGAACTGCGCGGTCCGGGATAGATGAGGTAGGTGTCGCCGGGGGCAAAGAGGCGGAAGCGGGTGTCGTGCAGGGGGTCGTCGTTCCAGTTCATCCACGACCAATGCAAGTAGCCGTCGAAGCCGTTGGCCACGCAGTAGAGGGGGAGGTAGGCTGCCTCGTCGGGACGGCTGTTGCTGAAGAGGTTGGGGCTGGGCGTGCTGCAGCAGGTGTAAGTGGTGCTGACGCGGCCTGCAGCGCGGCGTGCACGGAGTTCGTCGTCGCTGAAGTGTTCGCCGTAGCCAATGCAGTAGTCGTGCAGTTTGTCGACAAGTTCGCTGTGATAGGTGCCTGCGAGTGCCATTTTCATGCCCGGCACGGCAGCCTGTGCCACGCTGTAGGCATTGAGCATGTGCGAGAGGCCGCGCTCGTCCATGGCGATGCAGGTGCGTTCGTACCATCCGCGCTGCCTGAGGTGTTGGGCAAAGTCGCGCAGGAAGAAGGTCCAGAGTTCCTTATACTCTTCGCTGCTCGTGGTGGTGCTGAGCTCGCGGTAGGCGCAGGTGGCCTCGTCGAAATAGCGAAACTTCATGTCCCAGGGCACCATGGAGAAGCAGTTTATCTGACGGTTGATGCCGCAGGAGTCGAGCAGCATAATCCAACGGTCGAAGACGTCGTAGTTGTAGGCCCAAGTGCCGTTGCTGCGGCGCACGGTCTGCACCATGGGGTCGAATTTGTCGTGGCTCTGGTCGCCCCAAGGCTCGTAGAAGAGGATGGCCGAGGCTACCTTTTGCCCTGAGGCGGCAAGCAGTTCGAGGTAGGGACGGAGCAGACGGAAGTGGGCCTCACTCCACCGCGGCACGCCATGATAGCGCGACACGGCGTAGGGCTGCTGCCAGAAGTCGGTGTGAAACTGCCACTGGGCGGCAGCGGGCAGGGTGCGCTCCTTGACCTGTACGGTGAGGGCCAGCCGGGCCAGCGTGCGGCCTGACTGCTGCCCCTTCACCTCGAGCGTGAGGCGGTGCGCACCGGGCTTGGCCTGGCTGTCGACCTGCAGCGTGCACCACACGGGACGGGCCTGACCGGCCTCGAGCGGCAGGGCGCAGGGCAGTTCGATCACATCGGGCACCCGCCAGGGCTGCAGGTTGTGGGGGTGCTGGCCACAGGTGTTGAAACTGTCGGTCATGACGTAACCCACGTAGCGGGCTTCGGCCTTGAGACCACGCGCCGACCTTACGTGCAGCGCCAGCGGCTCGGTGGCTGTGGGGGCATAGAGCAAGGCGGCCGCTGGCACACGCTCGCCACGCCAAGCGGTGAGCACGGTGTCGCGCACGGCGGTGAAACGGGGTGCCTGACGCTCGGCGTGCAGGGAGTCGGCCGACGTCCACGACAGAAACAAAGTCTGCGCGCCACAGCACAGCGGCAGCGCGCAGAGAAGCATGAGCATGTGTTTGATCATGTGGTTCAGAGAATAAGGGGAAGCGGGGTTATTTGTCCTTTTTCCCAAATACGGAGAAATGCACGTAGCGCTTGGGGTGCGCCTTGAGGTCGATCATGAGGGAGTCGGCATGGCCGAGCGTGGCGTTGAGGCGGTCGTAGACGCTGGTGTCGTTGAGGAAGAGGCCGAGCGTGTTGTCGGTGCTCTTCATCTTGGCATCGAGCCCCGATGCCACGCCGTTGAGATGCGAGGTGAGTTGCTGCACGCCCTGCAGGGTGTGGTTGACGTTTTCTATGGTTTGCTCCACGTCGACGCGGGCAAGTTGGTCGGTAAACTGCTCGGCATTGGCGGCCGTGCGGTTGAGGTGCGTGAGGGTGGAGGGCACCTCGTTCTGCATGAGCTGGTTGAGGCGTGCCGAGGTTTGCTTGAGGTCGGCCGTGATGGCCTCGGCGTTGTGCAGCGTGTGGGTCAGTGCAGGGTCGGCCAGTAGGATGTTGACGCTGGCCAGTATGCTGTCGAGCTTGGGCAGCATCTTCTCCACAGCGGGCACCATGGCGCCCACCTTGTCCATCGTGCCGTGGTGCAGACCGCCGATGATGGTGTCGCGGGGGGCGAGGTTGTCGGCAGGGTTAGGCCCCAGGATGAGCATCATCTTGACGCCGCCCATGAGTTCGCTTTCCAGTTCGGCCGTAGTCTGCTTGGGCACACGCATGTCGTCGTCGAGTTCGACGGTAACCATGACGTGCTCGCCACGCTGATAGTCGTAGTTGATGGCACGCACGATGCCGACGGGGTAGCCGTTGGCGTAGACGGGGTTCGACACGCAGAGGCCGTTGACGTTCTTGAACTTGACGTAGTAGGTGTTGGTCGACTCAAACACGTTGACCCCTTTCAGGAAGTTAATTCCTATGAAGAGGAGCACCAGGGCTACGATAGCGGTGAGTGCAATCTTGACTTCTTTGGTAAAGTATTTCATCTTTTCTTTTCTTGTGCCCTTGCCTCGGGAATGGTGACTTGCTGGTTTCCTACGAAGGCTACCATATAAGCCCCGGGCAACTTGGCTTGGGCGGTTTTAAGTGCTTTTAGGGCTTCGGCATAGGTGTGGCAGGTGCCGTAGTAGAAACGGTATTGCCCTCCCACCTTGACGCGTGTCACAGGCAGTCCCTTGAATTGCTTGTCCTTCACGCTCACCTCCAACTTGCCTGCTGCCACCTGTATGTGGTAGGTCACCTTGGGCTTGGCGGGAGCGGGCTTGGCCTTTGTCTTGCTTTTGGCGGGCGGGCTGGCGGGCTTACTCTTGGCGGCGGGGGCAGCCTTATGCTGGCGGGCTGCGGGGGCGGTCTCCTGGGCTGCGGGGGCGCTGTCGGTCGATGCGTCCTCGGCGGGCGTTGGCTGCCTACTCTGCAACTGGCTGGCCGTGACGGTGCTGACAGGTTGCACAGCGGGCACGGCGGCGCTGTCGGTGGCGGGAGCGGGCTGCGGTTTCTCAGCAGCCGGCTGGGTGGGGAGGTCGGCAGGCAGTTGCTGCGGCGACTTGGAGTGCTGGCGTCGGTAGGCCAGGAAACCGTTATACAGGCTTCGGCTCATGATGTCCACGCCCTGACGCGAATTGAGGTAGTTCTCCTCGGAGGGGGTGCTGATGAAGCCCAGTTCGGTGAGTACGGCAGGCATGCTCGTGTTGCGCAGCACCAGAAAGCCCGCCTGGTGCACGCCTTTGTCGGGGCGACCGCCTTTTACGTATTGCTTCTGTATGCATTTGGCCAGATCGACGCTCTGCTTCATGTGCTTGTCCTGCATGAACTCGAAGATGACGTAACTCTCGGCTCTGTTGGGGTCGAAGCCCTGGTAGGTCTGGCGGTAGTCCTTTTCGTACGTGATGACGGAGTTTTCGCGCTTGGCCACTTCAAGGTTGGCACTGGCGCGGGCCATACCGAGCGTATAGGTTTCGGCACCGTAGGCCGTGCGTCCGGCTGGCAACGCGTTGGTGTGGATGGAGATGAAGAGGTCGGCTTTCTGCGCGTTGGCTATGTCGGCACGGCGCTGCAGAGGGATGAAAACGTCGGTTTTGCGGGTATAGACCACGCGCACATCGGGGCAGTTGGCCTCCACCAGTCTGCCAAAGGCCAAGGCCACGTTGAGGTTGATGTTTTTCTCTTTGGAATAGGCTCCCACAGCACCTGCATCGTGCCCGCCGTGGCCGGCGTCGATGACCAGCGTAAAGCGTTTGTCGCTCCTGCCATCGGCCAAGGCGGCGAGGGCACAGCATAGGAAAAGGAGGAGGAGTGTGAAACTGCGTGTAAGGACGTTTGTCATGTGGTTGCTCGTGTGAGGCTTCAAGTCACGCTGCAAAGGTAATAAAATCTCGTCAATCATGCCACGCGGACGCAGACCTCAGCATGTTTTGGGGTGACGCCTGCGATAGAAGGCAAAACGGTAGGGCTGGAGGTTGCGTTCGTCGGGTTCGTGAGCCTCCTCACTTTCAAGCACCCAGTCGGCAGCCTCGTAGGGCGGGAAGTAGGTGTCGGCCTCGGCGGGTTCGGCCTCGATGTGCGTGAGGCACAGACGGTCGGCCAGGGGGAGTGCGGCCTCGTAAAGGCTCGCTCCGCCAATGATGTAGACGTCGGCATCGCCCTGGCAGGCGGCCAAGGCCTCGGGCAGAGAGTGGAACACCTCGATGCCGGGGGCTGCGTAATCGGCCTGGTGCGTAATGACCACGTTGCGGCGGTTGGGTAGTGCGCCCTTGGGCAACGACTCAAAGGTTTTGCGACCCATCACCACAGTGTGGCCCGTGGTGAGTTGCTTGAAATGGCGCAGGTCGGCAGGCAGGTAGTAGAGCAAACCGCCGCGAAGCCCAATGGCACGGTTGCGCGTCAGAGCGCAGATGATGTGGAGCGTCATAAAGGTATAGGCGGGGGCTGTAATTCCCGCCGTCGGATGTGTAGATTTTTTGGGGAAATAGGACTAAGCAATGCACAGAACCCACCTCATGGGATACTTGTGATGCCGCGAAGGTACGACAAAAACGGCATACGCTGCCCCACCTTGCCTGCGCAATGCGAATAAAATCGTAACTTTGCCCGGACTCGCACCGCGCCGCATGCTTCACGGTGCCACCCTCTTTCCTCACCCCCTCCTACGCCCCATGCCCCAGACCTTTGCGCCCTTTGCGCGCCCTCTCTACATGATGGCCAAGCCGGCTGGCTCACGCTGCAACATGGCGTGCGCCTACTGCTACTATCTGGAAAAGGCTCACCTCTACGGGCAGGATGCCGTGCACGACATGGACGACGCCCTGCTCGAAAAGTTCATCAAGGACTACATTGCCGCGCAAACCATGCCCGAGGTACTCTTTACCTGGCACGGCGGGGAAACGCTGCTGCGCGACCTCAATTTTTACCGCAAGGTGGTGCGCTTGCAACGGCGCTACGCCGCAGGGCACGTCATCGACAACTGCCTACAAACCAACGGCATGCTGCTCACGCCCGAGTGGTGCCGCTTCTTCAAGGACAACGGCTGGCTGGTGGGCATCTCCATCGACGGGCCGCGCGAAGTGCACGATGCCTACCGCCGCAACCGCGGGGGCAAACCCTCCTTCGACCGCGTGATGCGGGGCATCGAACTGCTCGACAGGCACGGCGTGATGTGGAACGCGCTGGCGGTGGTGAACAACCTGAACGGCGACGACCCCGTGGGCTTCTACCGCTTTTTCAAGGACATAGGCTGCCAGTACTTGCAGTTTACGCCCGTGGTGGAACGGCTGCTGGCGCACGACGACGGGCGACACCTGGCCTCGCCCGCCGAGTGCGACGGGGCACGCATGGCTCCCTTCAGCGTGCGTCCCGAGCAGTGGGGCAGTTTTCTGTGCGGCCTGTTCGACGAGTGGGTCAAGGAGGACGTGGGCAGCATCTTCGTGCAATTGTTCGACGCCACGCTGGCCAACTGGGTAGGCCAACAGCCGGGTATCTGCACCCTGGCCCGCACCTGCGGACATGCCGGGGTGATGGAGTACAACGGCGACGTGTACAGCTGCGACCACTTCGTGTTTCCCGCCTACCGTCTGGGCAACCTGCGACACGACAGTCTGGTGAACATGATGTACGGCCCGCGACAAACGCAGTTCGGCCGCGACAAACACGACCGTCTGCCCTCGCAGTGCAAAGCCTGCCCCTGGGAGTTTGCCTGCCACGGCGAATGCCCGCGCAACCGCTTTGCCACCACAGCCGACGGCGAGCCCGGCCTCAACTACCTCTGCGCCGGCTACCGGCAATTCTTTGCCCACGTGGCGCCCTACATGGACTTCATGAAACGCGAACTGCAGCACCAGCGGCCGCCTGCCAACGTGATGCAGGCCGTGCGCGACGGAAGGCTGTAAATGCCCTGAGCACACAGCGGCAGCGCCTCACTCTCCCATTCTACGTAATCCTTTTCCAACCATGAAACAATACCAAGACCTGCTCCGCCTCATACTGGAACAAGGCTCCGTGAAAACCGACCGAACAGGCACGGGCACGAAGAGCATCTTCGGCCACCAGATGCGCTTCGACCTGAGCCAGGGCTTCCCGCTGCTCACCACCAAGAAGCTGCATCTGAAAAGCATCATACACGAACTGCTGTGGTTTCTGCGCGGCGACACCAACGTGCGCTACCTGCAGGAGAACGGAGTGAGGATATGGAACGAATGGGCCGACGAGCACGGCGACCTGGGCCACATCTACGGCTACCAGTGGCGCTCGTGGCCCGACTACGACGGCGGCCACATCGACCAAATCAGCGAGGTGCTGCGGCAGTTGCGCGAAACGCCCGACTCGCGGCGCATACTGGTGTCGGCGTGGAACGTGGCCGACTTGGGACGCATGAACCTGCCACCGTGCCACCTGCTCTTCCAGTTCTACGTGGCCGACGGACGCCTGTCGCTGCAACTCTACCAGCGCTCGGCCGACACCTTCCTCGGCGTGCCCTTCAACATAGCCAGCTACGCCCTGCTGCTGATGATGGTGGCACAAGTGACGGGGCTCGAAGCCGGCGACTTTGTGCACACCACGGGCGACACCCACCTCTACCTCAACCACCTGGACCAGGCCCGCCTGCAACTGACTCGCACGCCACGCCCCCTGCCCCGCATGCGCATCAACCCCGACGTGAAGGACCTTTTTGCCTTCCGCTACGAGGATTTTGAGCTGGAAGGCTACGACCCTTGGCCGCACATCGCCGCCCAGGTGTCGGTGTAGGAGGGGCACCAGCTTTCTTCGAAAAAGATGCCGTGTGAGAAAAAACACATGCCGTGGAAAAAGAATGGCATGCCGTGGAAAGAAAAATGCATGCCGCGCACATTTTTTTTCAAGGCTGGAAAATAAAATTTCAAGGCATGAAAATTTTTTGTCAAGGCTTGAAAAAAAATTTTCAAGGCAGGAAAAAATTTTTTCAAGGCATGGAAAAATATTTTCACGGCATGGATTTTTTTTGGAAAAGCATGGAGAAAACGCTACGCGGCTGCGCGACGGCCGTTCAGCCCTTATCGACAGATTCACACAGCAACCCACCGTAGGCACACGCCCTTTTCTTGACACTTATGCCCATCGACACTCCCCTGCCTGCCGCCTTCGAGGCCGAAATGCTGCCCCTGCTGGGCGTGGCCGACACCGAGGCGCTGCTGCATGCGCTCAACCACACGGAACCCGCCACCAGCGTGCGGCTTAATCTGTACAAAATGCCGCCGCATCTGCCCGCTGCCACCGACGGCGGCGTGCCCTGGTGCGAAACGGGGCGCTACCTGGCCGAGCGGCCGCACTTCACGCACGACCCGCTGCTGCACGCCGGTTGCTACTACGTGCAGGAGGCCGCCTCGATGTGCGTGGAGCAGGCTTGGCGCACCCTGGCGGCCGAGGGCGCACCGCAACACGTGCTCGACCTGTGTGCCGCTCCCGGCGGCAAGAGCACGCTGTGGCGCAGTTTGATGCCCGAGGGCACGCTGCTTGTGGCCAACGAACCTGTGCGGCAAAGGGCACAAATTCTGGCCGAGAACCTGACCAAATGGGGACACCCCGACGTGGTGTGCACCTGCGACTACGCCGATGCCTTTGCGCAGCTCGGCCCTTTCTTCGACGTGATAGCGGCCGACGTGCCCTGCTCTGGCGAGGGCATGTTCCGCAAGGAGGCCGTGGCGCGGCAGGAATGGAGCCCACAAGCCGTAGATGCCTGCGTGGCACGCCAATGGCAGATAGTGAGCCAAGTGTGGCCTGCCCTAAAGCCCGGCGGCTATCTGGTGTATAGCACATGCACCTTCAACCGCAGCGAAGACGAGGACATGGTGTGGCGCATCTGCCACGAACTGGGTGCTGACTGTGTGCCCCTGCCCACCGTCCCCGAGGCATGGGGCGTGAGGGGCGACGTGACGGGCCGCTCCTTGCCCGTGATGCGCTTCTTTCCGCACAGCACGCGCGGCGAGGGCCTCTTCATGGCGCTGCTCCGCAAGCACGGCGACGACGCTCCCATGCGTTCACGCAAAGGCAAGCGCCGTCCCGCCGCACGCCACATGGCGGCCAAGGGAGCAGCACAGGTGGCTGGATGGCTGGAAAAGGCCGACGACTTCAAAATCATACGTCCCGACGACACGCACCTCGTGGCGGTACGCGAGTCGCTCGCCGAGGCGGTGCAGCAGGTGTGCCTCGCGGCACACGCCCTGACAGCGGGGGTGCTGCTGGCCGAGGAGAAGGGGCACAAACTCATACCGCAACACGCCCTGGCACTGAGCACCGCACGCAGCCGCACGGCCTTTCCCACCGCCGCGCTCAACTTGGAACAGGCGTTGAGCTTCTTGCGCCGCGAGGGACTGACCCTGCCGCCCGACGTGCCGCGGGGCTACGTGCTGGCCACCTTCGAGGGCCACGCATTGGGCTGGCTCAACAACCTCGGCGCAAGGGCTAACAATCTCTATCCCGCAGAGTGGCGCATCCGCTTCTGACTCGCGGCTTGTGGCAGCCTCCTTTCCTATATAAATTAAGGGGAGCGCGCCGCCCCTCATTCTACACACGACACAGAACAAGCATGATACCCAAGGTGATACATTACTGCTGGTTTGGCGGGAAACCCCTGCCCGAGCTGGCGCGCCGCTGCCTTGCGTCGTGGCAGAAGTTTCTGCCTGACTACGCCATCAAGCAGTGGAACGAGCAAAACTACGACGTGACGCAGGTGCCCTTTGTGAAAGATGCCTACGAGGCCGGCAACTACTCCTACGTGAGCGACTATGTACGCTTCGACGTGCTTTACCGCGAGGGCGGCATCTACTTCGACACCGACGTCGAGGTGGTGGCCCCAATCGACGACATCATGGCCCGCGGCCCGTGGGTGGGCAAGGAGCAGGACGGCGGCGACGGCGAGCCGCTCATTGTAGCCTCGGGCCTGGGCATGGCAGCCGAACCGGGCATGGAGGTGCTGAAGCAACTGTGCGAACGCTTACAGCAGCACACCTTCCGCCTGCCCGACGGCACGATGAACCGCGTAACCGTGGTGCATCTGCTCACGCAAGCCCTCACCGCCCGCGGCCTGCAGCCTGGCACCGAGGTGCAGCAGGTGGGGGGCTTCAGCGTGTATCCCCGTGAGTATTTCTGCCCCTGGGACTACATTTATGGCGAACTGCGCCGCACACCCAACACGCGCACCATTCACTGGTACACGGGCTACTGGCTCAAGCCCGAGCCCCAGTGGCTCAAGGTGCTCAAGCGCACGGGCCGCCGCTTGCTGCGGGCCTGCCGTTTGCGGCACTGAGGCCGCGGCTGACTGACGGGGCTGCCCCGAGCGCGGCCGGCCGTCATGCTTTCTGAGCCCATACCTTTCCTCTCCACTCTTCCCCCTATCTCCCCGAGCAAGGCTCCTCCTCATCAAGCCAGCGCTTACAGCATCCATGTTTTTCGACCTTCCCTCTTCCGTCTATTTCCCCCTCTACCTGCACCTCATCGTGCTGTTCTCCATCTACGAGGCCAGCCGTCCCCGCGCCGACGTGCTGGGGAGCGGGCAGTACGTGCAGCCCTCCGACCGCTACGTGTGGTTCTTCCTGGTGCTGTGGGCGGTAAGCCTCACGCTGTGGTTGGGCCTGCGTCCGCCAGGCAAGCACTTCGGCGACATGGGCACGTACATCAAGGCTTTCGAACGCATCAACCCGCTCTACCCCATGGAGTTGGCAAGTGACCCGCTGTTCGACTATCTGATGAACATCTTTGCCCGCGCCGGCATGGAGGTGAAGTGGTTCTTCCTGACCGTCGAGGCGGTCTACATCGGCGGCACAACGTTCGCCGTCTACCGCTTTTTCCGCCACGACTCCATGCCCGCACTGGCCTTTGTGCTCGGGGCATTCTCGTTTTTCACCTACGGCGTCAACGGCATCCGCCACGGCATGGCCTGCTCAGTGTTCTTTCTGGGCTTTGCCTTCCTGCGCGACCGCCTCTACCCCTTGGCCGTGGTGCTGTGCATAGCCTCCTACTACATACACGCCTCGCTGGCCTTGCCTGTGGCGGCACTGCTGACCGCCTTCTGCTACCGCAACACCAAGACGTACATGGCCCTGTGGGTGACATGCATCCTTGTTTCGCTCGTGGCGGCCGACTATTTCCAGACCTTCTTCGAACATCTGGGCCTGCTCGACACGGGCCGCCGCGAGGGCTATCTAACGAACGAGGGCGTGGACATGGAGGGCTTTTCGCGACAGGGCTTCCGCTGGGACTTTCTGCTCTACAGTTGCGTCCCCATCCTCGTAGGCTTCTACTACGTGGCTCGCGAAAAGTTCAACGACAACTGGTACAAACTGATGCTCAACACCTACATTCTCTGCAACTCCTTCTGGGCACTGGTCAACTCCAGTTGGCTCTCCAACCGCATCGCCTTCCTCTCGTGGTTCATGTACGGCTTTGTGGTGATGTATCCCCTGCTGCTCAAGGAGGTTGTGCCCAACCGGCAGCAGAAGGTGGCCATCGCCCTCATGAGCAACGTAGCCTTCACCTACCTGCTGTGGCTGTTAGGCCGCATTTAGCACAGCCAGCAGCCCGACGCTGCCAGTGAGCACGTTTCACGGAAAAAAACTATTTTTGCATCATCAGCCGTTCGCGCTGCACGCCTCACCCGGTTTCACCGTGATACAACACGCCTTTAATATATGGAAAGCAAGACACTCAAACGACTGCCCGTAGGCATCCAGACATTTTCGGAGCTGGTGAAAATGAATTGCCTCTATGTGGACAAAACGGCATTCATTCCTAAGATGACGGGACTCAGCAAGTACGTCTTTCTGAGCCGCCCTCGGCGCTTCGGCAAGTCGCTACTGGTGTCTACCCTGCATAGTTATTTCGAAGGACGAAAGGAACTTTTCAAGGGGCTCTACATCGACACGGTGGAGAAGGAGTGGACGAAATATCCTGTGCTGCGGTTTGACCTGTCGGGAGCGAAGCATAAGGACAAAGAGCAGTTGACGGAATATCTGCTGTATATTCTGGAAGAAAACGAACGGCGGCTGGGTGTGTCGGCTGACTATCCCAACCCCAACATCCGCCTTGCGAACCTCATCACCAGCGTGTATGAGAAAACAGGCAAGCAGGTCGTTGTGCTGATTGATGAATACGATGCGCCGCTGCTCGACGTGGTACACGAAGACGAGCAGTTGCCCGTGCTCCGCCAGGTGATGCGCAACTTCTACTCCCCGCTCAAGGCTGCCGACCCCTATCTCAAGTTTGTCTTCATCACGGGCATCACGAAATTCTCGCAGCTCAGCATCTTCAGCGAACTGAACAACCTGACCAATATCAGTCTGGACCCCGCGTTCGCCGCGCTGTGCGGCATCACTGAGGAGGAAATTCACACCCAAATGGGGGATTACGTGGAGCGGCTGGCTTGCATGACAGGGAAAAGCCCGGAAGCCGCGTATGCTGAACTCAAGAAGCAGTACGACGGTTACCACTTCACCTGGCCTTCGCCCGACGTCTACAACCCATTCAGCCTGCTGCGCGCCTTTACCCACAACAGAATGGGAAGTTACTGGTTTGAAAGCGGCACACCCACCTTCCTCATCGAAATGCTGCGCCGTTTCAACGTCGTGCCCTCCATGCTCAAGCCTACAACCTGCATGGCCTCGTCCTTCGACGCGCCCACTGAGCACATGACGTCCATCATCCCGCTCCTCTATCAAAGCGGCTATTTCACCATCAAGGAATATGATGAACTGACGAACCTCTATGTGCTCGACCTGCCCAACACCGAGATACGCATCGGCCTGATGGAATGCCTGCTGCCTAACTACGTGCAGATTGATACCTACAAAGGACCGACCACCGTGGCGCTGATGTTCAAGGCGCTGCACGAAGATGACCTCGACGGCATGCTCCGCCTGCTACAAACCTACTTGCTTACCATTCCGCAGTGCGACCACACGAACTACGAGGGCCACTACCAGCAGTTGCTCTACGTCATCTTCTCGCTACTCGGCCGCTACGTCGATGTGGAGGTGCGCACCGCCACGGGCCGCGTGGACATGGTGTTGTGCACGGCGCAGAAACTCTACCTCTTCGAGCTCAAACTCAACCGCTCCGCCGAGGCCGCCATGCAGCAGATTGACCTCAAGAACTACCCCGCCCGCTTCGCCCTCTGCGGCCTGCCCGTTGTCAAGGTAGGCATCCAATTCGACGCAGAAAAGCACACGCTCTCCGAATGGCAGATTGAGGCTTAGGCTCCACCGCCCAACAGCAACATAACACATGATGAAAAAAACACTCACGGTGTTCACGCCCACCTACAACAGAGCACACACCCTGCCCCGCACCTACGAAAGCCTGTGCCGCCAGACCTGCCACGACTTCGAGTGGCTGGTGGTGGACGACGGCAGCACCGACGGCACCGACGCGCTGGCCGCGCAGTGGATGAGCGAGGGGCGCATCGCCATGCGCTATATACGGCAGGAAAACCAAGGCATGCACGGCGCACACAACACGGCCTATGCTCACATCAGCAGTCCGCTGAACGTATGCATCGACTCCGACGACATGCTCACCGACAAGGCTGTCGAAAGCATCCTGCGCACCTGGCGCGAACAAGCCGACGAGCACACAGCAGGACTGGTGGGGCTCGATGTCGACATGGCCACGAGGCAAGTGATAGGCACACCGTTTCCCGAGGGAGTAAACCGCCTGCACATGACTGATTATTACAACCGTATGAAAGGTAGAGGAGACAAAAAGTATGTCCTACGCACCGACCTTGTCAAGAAATACCCTCCTTATCCCCTTTTCTGTGGAGAAAAGTACGTAAATTTGGCCACCTTATATGCTTTCATGGATATCGACTATACTTGGATTGTGCTCAATGAGCCCCTTGCAGTGGTCGATTATCAGGTTGACGGCTCGAGCTACAACATGTACCGCCAGTACTGGAACAACCCGCGCGGCTTCATGTACCACCGCGTGGCCGACATGCAGCACCCACGCATTCCGCTGCGGCGCAAACTCATGGCCCACGTGCACTACGTATCGTCGGCGCTGCGGGCTCGCGAGTGGAAGTTTGTGCAACGCTCCCCCATGCCCCTCGTCACCTTGTTGGCCTTTATCCCCGGCGTCATGCTTTATATATATATATGGAGTAAAGTGAGGCGCGGCGCACTGATGCACGTTGACCATAACCAGCACACCCCACACGGTGCGCACAACCCGTCGGCCTCATGAAGCCCTTTGCTTACTGCGCGGCCATACGCACCCTCGGGCGGGCTGGCCACAAATACCTGCGCCTGCTGCAATCGCTTCAAGCCCAGACGTGGCCGCCGCTCAAGATACTGGTCTACCTGGCCGACGACTGTCCACCACCCCCCGAAACCCTGGGCTGCGAAACCCTCGTCAGAGTGCCCCGCGGCATGGTGGCGCAGCGGGCATTGCCCTACGACGAGGTGACAACCCCTTACCTGCTGCTGCTTGACGACGACCTCTACCTGCCACCCCGCACCGTAGAGATGCTGGCCGAGGCCATACAGCAGCACGACGGCGATGCCGTAGCCGTCGACGTCTTCCGCAACCACGAACTCCCGTGGCCCCTCAAGGTGCGCAGCGCACTCACCAACTGGGCACTGCCACGCCCCAACGATGGCTGGGCCTTCAAACTGTTGGCCAACGGCTCTTTCACCTACAACAACCACCCGCCGCAGGGCGCTTGCCCCTCGCAAACGGCGGCCGGTGCAGCCTCGCTGTGGCGCACCGATGTGCTCCGCGCCCTGCATCTGGCTCACGAGTGCTGGCTCGACCGCTGGGGCTTCGCTTATGGCGACGACCTGCTCCATTTTCGCAAACTCACCCTCAACGGCGGCCGTCTGCTCGTGCACTATGGCGCTCGGGTGGAGCATCTCGACGCCGCCACCTCACACAGCGGCAGCACCGCGAGCCCCCAGCGCCTGCATCTCAGGGCGCAGATGTGGTTCATGCTGTGGTGGCGCGCCTTCTACGCCCTTCCGGGCCTCACGGCATGGCAGCGCGTCAAGGCGGTCAGCTCCTTTACGGCCCGCTTTGCATGGAATGCCCTGCTGCTCTTGCTCATAGGCATGGCGAGCCTGAATATGCAGGCTCTGAAATGCCACCTGCGAGGCACCCTCAGCGGCTGGCGCGAGGTGCACAAGCCCTTCTTCACCGCCCTGCCCTCTTACCGTTTGCCCCACGCGTTGCGCCACGAAGGCCAGCCGCCCCACAGCACCCATGCGCCCCACGCCGCACGCTAACCCCACTGTTCGCACCATGCGCCTGCTTCACATCATCACCGACCTGCGCACCGGTGGCGCCGAGCACCTCATGGTGCACCTGCTGCCCCACCTGCGTTCACTGGGGCACCACGTGTCGCTGCTCTGCTTCGACGGCACGCCCACCCCTTTCATGCAGGCATTGCAGGCCAGCGGCATCGAGGTGCACAGTCTGAGCCGCAGCCGTCGCATGTACAGCCCTGTGAGGCTCTGGCAACTGGTGCGTTTTCTCAGGCAGCACCCCGCCGACGTGGTGCACGTGCACAACACACCGCCGCAACTCCTCGCGGCATTGGCCAGCCTGGTGCTCAAGCTGCGCCTCTTCACCACCGAGCACAACACGCACAACCGCCGTCGCCACTGGCCGGGCGTCCGCCTCATCGACCGCTGGCTCTACAGCCGCTTCGAGCAAGTGGTGTGCGTGTCACAGCCAACCGAGCACAACCTCCTGGCTTATTTGGGGAAATGCCACTGCCACACCTGCACCGTGCCCAACGGCGTACCCCTCGAGGCTTACCGCAATGCCCAGCCCGCTGCCGACGTGGTGCACACCAGCCCCAATGCCTTCAAGGTCGTCATGGTAGCCTCGCTCACCACGCACAAGGACCACCACACGCTGCTCCGCGCCATGGCCCTGCTGCCCGAGTGCTTCCACCTCTTCCTGGCAGGCGACGGTCCGCTCCGCGCCACCCTCGAGGCATTGTGCCGCGACCTCCACATCGCCGGCCGGGTACACTTTCTGGGCATCCGTCACGATGTGCCCTCCCTCCTCGCTGCGGCCCATGCCGTGGTGCTCTCCTCACACTCCGAGGGACTCTCGCTCGCCTCAGTCGAAGGCATGGCCTCGGGCCGTCCGTTCGTAGCCTCATGCGTCGACGGCCTGCGCGAGGTGGTCGAAGGCGGCGGCATACTCGTGCCTCACGCCGATGCCCAAGCACTGGCCCAAGCCCTGCAACGCCTGCACGACGACCCTGCCTATGCCGAGCAGGTGGCAAAGCAAGGCATCGAACGGGCCAACCGCTACAGCATGCCACGCATGGCACAGGCTTACCACCGCCTGTACCAAACAGCATACCGACCAGTTCATTAACCTTAACACGCGCTACCATGTGGACCCTCCACGTGGCACAGGCGCCACAGCACTATGAAGTGGTATCACTCATAGAAAAACAGACTTTGAGATGACAAAGAAACATCTACTCTTTTCGGGCAACAACGCCTGGGGTATGTATAACTTCAGGCACGAGCTCCTGCGGCACTTTGTTGAAAAAGGCTACCGCGTCAGCGTATCGGCTCCTTACGACGAGGAGCAGTTCAGAATGCTGCGCGAATTAGGATGCGAGGTCTACCCCATACGCATGAAGCCGCGCGGCACCAATCCGCTGCACGACTTCAGCCTCTTTCTGCAATACTACTGGCTGATGCGCAAGCTGAAGCCCGACATGAGCATCACCTACACCATCAAGCCCAACATCTATGCCTCGTGGGCTGCCCACCTGCACAAAATCCCCTTCCTGCCCGTCACCACGGGGTTGGGCTACGTGTTTCTCAAAAAAACGCCGGCCACCTCATTGGCCAAGCGCCTCTACAAGCACGCCTTCTCGAAGGCCGAACGGGTGTGGTTTCTCAACTCCGACGACCTGCGCCTCTTCCGCGAAGCACGCCTCGTGTCGAACGCCTTGGTAGAGCAGTTGCCAGGCGAAGGCGTAAACCTCGACTTCTTTGCCGAGACGCCCATGCCGCCCGCCGACCAGCCCATCACTTTCCTCTACGTAGGCCGCATTCTCCGCGACAAGGGGTTGGAGGAATTCATCTACGCCGCCCGCTGGCTCCGCAAACGCTATCCGCAGGTGCGGGTGCAGATGTTGGGCGCCATGTGGCCTGAAAACCCTGCCGCCATACCCCAGCGGCAAATGGAAGCATGGCAGCGTGAAGGCGTGGTGGAATATCTCGGCTTCAAGCACGACGTGCGCCCCTACCTCCAGGCCGCCCACTGCGTGGTGCTACCCTCCTACCGCGAGGGCATTCCCTGCTCGCTCATGGAGGGCGCAGCCATGTGCCGCATACTGGTGGCTACCGATGTGCCAGGCTGCCGCGATGTGGTGCTCGACGAGCAAAACGGCTACCTGTGCCGCCCGCGCCACTGGAAGAGTCTGGCCCACGCCATGGAGCGCGTTATCAAGCTCTCCCCCAAAGAGCGCGAAGCCATGGGACGCTGCGGACGCGAATGGATGCTCGAACGCTTTGACTTACACCTCGTCATCAAGCGCTATGAGCAGATGATAAACGACACACTGGCCAAGCGCCAAGCCCACCATAAGCACTGAGCCCAACGGGCAATATGCAGGAAGAATGAAAGTGGGGGCCATGGATGCGTGGAAACTAACAGGCTCACCAGCATACAGAAGGAGGAGGACACCGCATCGGTGAGGCCCTTCTCCTTTCTTGTTGAAAAAGGCGTGCCCGAAGGCCCCTGCTTACGCGAGAGCACGAACTCCCCACGGGGCGCAAGTCACGCCCCCACCTTCACGACACAACAGCAATCTCAATTATTTACTATGCAACAGCCTCCCCTTGAGTGGAAACTCTTTCTGCAACTGCTGCAGGTGTCCATGGGCTGCCGCGAGGCTCTCGAGTGCATCCCCACCAACGAGCAATGGATGGCCATCTACCATCAGGCCGAACGCCAACTGCTCGAAGGCATCGTCTACTCCGCCCTCGAACGACTGCCCCGCGAACAGCAGCCCAAGGGCGACTTTCCCATTGCTTGGTTTGTGCAGACCGAACAAATTCGCCAGGCCAACCTCGAACTCAACCACTACGTGGAAAAGGTGATGCACGAACTCGACACCGACGGCATGCCCGCCGTGCTGCTCAAGGGGCAGGGCATCGCGCAATGCTACCCCGACCCCCTGCTGCGACACCCTGGCGATATAGACTTGTGGGTAAACCGTTCGATGACCGAAATCGTGGACTACGCACACCGCAAAGGCGTGAAGGTGACCGAAGAGGGCTTCATCCACCTGTCGTACTACTACTTCGAGCAGGTGCTCGTCGAACTGCACTTCACGCCTTCGTTTGTGCTCACGCCGTGGCGCAACCGCTACCTGCGGCGCTACGACGCTGCCCAGTTTCCGCGTCAGGCCGCACACCGCACCACCCTGCCCGGCACCACCACACCCGTGGCAGTGCCCACCCCCGACTTCAACATCGTCTTCCTCATTCTTCACCTGCAGCGACACTTCTTCTTCGACGGCGTGGCGCTCAAGCAGTTTGTCGACATTTACTACCTGCTGCGCCACACCCATTTCACGGCTGAGGAGCGCCAGCACGTGCTGCACCAGTTCAGCAGGCTGGGCATGAAGCGCTTTGTGCGGGCCACGATGTACGTGATGCACAGCATCTTCGGCTTGGAGGAGGAAAAACTGCTCCTGCCGCCCCACCAGGCGCTCGGCGAACTCTTGCTCACCGACATTTACTACGCCGGCCACTTCACTGCCAACGACCTGCGGCGCAAACGGGGCGAAACGCACTGGCAGCGCTACTGGCGCATGGCGGCGCGCAACATACGCATGCAACCCGTCGAGACGCTTGTGCACCCCTTCTACAACCTCCTGTCGCGCCCCTGGACCTACCTCAAACTCTTCATGACCGACACCGTGCACGCCACGGCCGACGAACAACGGAAGTGCTGAAACGCCGACGCCCACCCATGCCGCACGCCACGCTGCCACGACGGCAGAGGCGATAACCGCGACCAGCACACGCCCCAAGCGTGGCCACCGTCAGCGGCCATTCAAAAACGGGGCCGCCGTGGAAGAAAGTTACCCCGCCGTGGAAGAAAGCTACCCCGCCGTGGACAGTTTTTTCCACGGCATCTATGTCCCCCGGGAAGGCTGAGGGTGAAACGGGGCGCTACGTAAAAATTATCACGTAGTACGTAAAAAAAATCACGTCGTACGTAAAATTTTTTACGTAGCATCTATTTTTGACGGGGGAGCGGGCCGTTAGGGCTCTCTGCTTTCAGCCACCCGCCGTCAGCAAACAGGCGTCCCCATCACCCCCTATCCATCCCACTACATGTTGCACCATTTGCTACGCACCGATTACCAGAACCAGCCGCTGCTGCCACGAGTGCCCGTGCTGCCCGTGCTGGCAGCCCTGGCCGCAGGCATCGCCTCGGCATGGACGTGGGCTGCCAGTGTTGAGGCGGCTGCATGGGGCGTGGGAGCCGCCGTGTGCGCACTGGCCGCGGCCTGCACGCTGCTGCCCCGCTGGCGCCACCTCACCGCCGCCTGCACCACGGCACTCACGCTGCTGGCAGCGGCTCTGGCGGGCGGCCTGCTGTGCCACCTGCAGGTGCAGGGTCTGCGGCAAACGTGGCCCGGCGAGGCGGCGGTGTGGCGGATGCAGGTGGAACGCATCGGGGCACGCACCGACAGCACGCTGCGGGCCGACGTCAGTGTGCTCAGCAGCCAGGGAAGGCAGAAGCGTGTGCGCCTCTACCTGAGCGGCACGGCGGTAACCCACGTGCACGAGGGCAGCCTGCTGCTGTGCCGCACCACCCTGCATGCCCCCGCACCGCCGGCTAATCCCGGTGGCGTGGACTACGGACGCGTGCTCACGGTGCAGGGTCTCAGCGGCAGTGGCAGTGCGCGGGCCGACAGTTGGCACTTGCTCAGCGAGGCTGGCGAGGGCGCCGAACGGAGCGCGCGGCTGGCGCAGTGGAGGCAGCGGCTGGCACAGACCTACGCCCGGCACGTCGACCCACAGGTGTTGCCCCTGCTGCAAGCCATCACGCTGGGCGACCGCTCCCTACTCGACACGGCCACGCGCCGCCTCTTTGCCCACACAGGCAGCAGCCACGTGCTGGCACTCTCGGGGCTTCACCTCGGACTGATTTACGGCATCGTGGCCTTTGTGCTGCTGCGCGGCCGGCGGCGCTCGGTGGTGCAAACCGTGCTGCATGCGGCCGTAGTGGGCGGTTTGTGGGTGTTTGTGTGCATGGCAGGCCACCCGCTCTCACTCGTACGTGCCGCCCTGATGCTCACCCTCGCGCAAGTGCTGCGATGGGCGGGGCGCTCGCAGTGGTCGCTCAACCACGTGGCGCTGGCCGCCCTGCTCATGCTGCTGTGGTCGCCCCTGTCGCTGTTCGACGTGGGCTTTCAACTCTCGTTTGCAGCCGTGGCAGGCATCATCGTGGGGCACGACGAGGTGTGGATGCGTTTCCGTTTTTACCAAAGAGCCGACCTGCCCCCCACCCCGCCGCGCTCACGCTTTGCCCACCTCGGGGCATGGCGCAAGGCCGCCCTGCACCACCTGCTGCTGCGCACCGCACATGCCCTGCGGCTGTGGGTGGTGCGCCTGGGTTGCACCTCGCTGAGCGCACAGGTGGCCACACTACCATGGGTGGTGAGCACGTTTCACCTGGTAGCCCTCTACGCACTGCCAGCCTCGCTGGTGGTGGTGCCCGTCACAGCCTGCCTGCTCGCCACGGCCATGCTCTACCTGCTGGTGCCCGTGGCACAACCGGCCTTGGGCCACGTGCTGCAGTGGGAACACGATGCGCTGGTGGGCACGCTGCATGCCATGAGCCGGTGGCCGGGCGCCGCGCTGCACCTTTACCCCTCGACGGCCGCGCTCACGGGTGGCGTGGTGCTGGGCATAGCGCTGTGGGTGTGGCTGACGCGGCACAGGCAACGGGCCCGATGGGTGGCACTGGCAGCCCTCGTGGCAGTGGTGGGAGGCGAGGCATGGCGGCTGCGCCCCACACGGGTGGAACGGCAGTGCCTGCTCTACAGCGTACCACGCGGAGTGGCACTGCACTATGTGGTGTCGGCCCGCCGCCACTACCTGTGGTGCCTGGGCTCGGCACAGGTGGAGAGCGGCGCGCTGAAGCAGGTGGCTGAGGGCTTTTGGCGTGCCTCAGCCATGGGTGAGCCACGCATGCTGCCCTGTGAGCAGGGCGATGCCTACGTGCGGCAAGGGCGCGGCATATGGCTGCTGGGCGGCTGCAGCGTGGTGCTGCTGGGTGCCGACGGACGGCCTGCGGGCGCCACCCAGGGCGTGCGGCAGGTGGACGTGCTGGTGGTGGACAGTGCCAGCCGACGTGCCGACGTGGACGTCTGGCTACGTGCCCGTCCGCACCACGTGGTGGCCACCAACCGCTTACAGGGGCGCCGCACCGACGAACTGCTGACGCGCTGCCGCAGCATGGGGCTGCCCTGCCACAGTCTGCGCCGCGACGGCGCCTTTGTGCTGCCCCTTGCGCAGGACGCACGGCTGCTGGCCAAGGAACGGTAGTGTCCTCTATCTTGCCTGTACGTTTCTTCCCCGAATAATTCCATTTATCACTATTTCCAGTATATATATAAGGTAATCGCCGCCATTTGTGCACCCATCGCACACGCTCTACGCATGCTCCTTTTTCTGTTCGAACAAGCCGCACCTCGCATACAAGGAGATGGGGCGAAAAAAACGGACAAGAAAAAAGGTGCATTCCGTCAATTTTCACCCACTCCATGAACTATTTTTATAAAATGGAATAATTTGGATAAGCCGGATACAAGAAATAAGCCGTATCTTTGCACCATCATCTCTGCGTAAGTACTATCACTTTACGCAAGGCCAGGACAGCAAGGACTGCCTCATAGTAACCTCTCCCAATTACATTTCGCAGATTTACTTACGGGGGGGGGTAATTTTAGCTTCTTCATGAGCATGACACGTTTCGATAGCGTGTCCATTTTTCCCTCCCCAAAAAAATTACTCAAAAGTAATTATTTCATGGAACATCTCATTAAAGTATGCTTGGTATTACTACTACCTTTCCTTTTCAGCGGTATGGTGGCGGCGTGTATGATTCCGCAAATCATTCTCATTAGCTACAAGAAGCGGCTGTTCGACGTGGTCGACAAGCGCAAGGTGCACGAGGGCGTCATACCCCGTTTGGGTGGCGTAGCCTTTGTGCCCTCCATCATTATATCGTATGCCCTCATGGTGGGCCTTGCCATGCTGTGGGGCGTAGGCATCAACGCCACCCTCACCACCACGGTGCACCTGATGTGGGGCCTCTGCGCCCTGCTGATCCTCTACATTGAGGGCGTAACCGACGACCTCGTGGGCGTGGGCTACAAGGTGAAATTTGCCGTGCAGTTCGTGTGCGCACTGCTTGTGGTGTGCTCGGGCGTTTGGCTCAACAACCTATACGGCCTCTTCGGCATCTGGCAGATTCCTTGGTGGATAGGCCAGCCGCTGACGATGCTCGTGCTGGTGTTCATCATCAACTCCATCAACCTCATCGACGGCATCGACGGTCTGGCCTCGGGTCTGAGCATCGTAGCACTGTTCTTCTTGGCCTGCATGTTCTACGCCGACTGCCTCTACGTGGCCGCCGCCATCTGCGCCGCCATGCTGGGCGCGCTGGTGCCTTTCTTCTACTTCAACGTGTTCGGCAACCCGCAGCAGCACCGCAAGATATTCATGGGCGACGCCGGCTCGCAGGTGGTGGGCCTTGTGCTGGGCTTTGCCGCTGTATGGTTCTGCATGGACAGCACGCAAACCGACTACCCCTCGGCCATGCTCATCAGCAGCAAGCCTAACGCCCTGGTGCTGGGCTTCGCACTCCTCATGGTGCCCTGCCTCGACGTGCTGCGCGTGATGCTGGGCCGCGTGCGCCGCGGCTGCAGCCCCTTCATGCCCGACAAGTCGCACATTCACCACAAGTTCCTGGCCTTGGGCATGAGCCACCGCACGGCCATGCTGACCATCATCATGATTGATGCCTGCTTCGCCATCATCAACTTGGGACTGGCCTCCATTGTCAACATCAACCTGCTGCTGCTGGGCAACATCGTGGTCTGGACACTGATGCAAATGTGGATATCGCGCATCATCATGCTCCGCCACAAGCAGAAGGAGGCTTTGGAAAAAGAAAAAGAACCTTTTCGTGAAGCCAAATGAGTAGCGCCAAAGCCGAGAGGATTTGAGCGATGCCATGGCGAGAAAAGGTCGGATGAAATCCAACTCCCCCAAAAGAATAACATAAGGAACCTACCGCACCTGCACCGCATAGGCCGCCGTGCCCACGGCAGGAGAAAGGGTGCACTATGATTAAGCATACCTCATGTACTTAGACGAAACTGTAACCGATAAGTGTTCCAGGTTTATCATACTGCTTCTGGAGCTGCTCATCGTCAACGCCCTGCTACAGGTATTGACGTGGGCAGACTTCATGTCGGTAGGTCGCATCTTCTGGGGGCCGAAACGCACCACCATGCTCTTCTCGTTAGGCTATGCCGTGTGCAACCTGGCCGTGGGCGTGGTGGCTCACTACCGCTTTGTACGCGGCGACCAGATACTGCGTCACGCCCTGCTGTGCATGTTCTTCTACGTGTTGCTGACTTCGGGCATCTTGGCGCTGCTGAAGATGCCGCTTTGGATGTACAAGCCCGTAGTGGTGTTCTACGTGCTGCTCACCGTGCTGGTGGTGCTGCACCGCTTTGTGTGGCGGCAGGGTTTCAAAGCCTACCGCCTGCAGCCCCGCCACCGGCACAAGGTGGTGTTTGTGGGGCCCGTGAGCAACGCGCTGCCACTCTTCGAGGAAATGACGGGCAACCCCTACACAGGCTACGACGTGCTGGGCTACTTTGCCGACGAGCCTGATGCCGACAACCAGCACGATGTGCCCCGCTTGGGAAGCCCTGCTGAGGCCGCCGACTGGATAACCGACCACCACTACATGCTGCACCAGGCCTACTGCACCTTGCCGCCCGAACGCGAAGAAGCCAAGCAGGTGCTGCATGCCTGCGAAAACCACCTCGTGCGCTTCTTTGTGGTGCCTGGCGTACGCAACTACGTCACCCACCGCATGCACTTCGAGTTTCTGCGCGGTGTGCCCGTGCTCTCCTTGCGCTACGAACCGCTGGAACTGCTGCCCAACCGCATGCTCAAGCGCACATTCGACGTGCTCGTGTCGGGCCTCTTCCTCTTCACGCTTTTCCCCTTGATATATATAGCGGTGGCCATCGCCGTTAAGTGGTCGTCGCCCGGGCCTGTACTCTTCAAGCAGCAACGCAGCGGGCAGGACGGTCGCGTCTTCTGGTGCTACAAGTTCCGCAGCATGCGGCTCAACAAGGAGAGCGACGAGAAGCAGGCCACGGCTAACGACCCGCGAGTAACCCGCGTGGGCCACTTCATTCGCCGCACCAACATCGACGAACTGCCGCAGTTCATCAACGTGCTGCGCGGCGAAATGAGCATCGTGGGGCCCCGGCCGCACATGATTAAGCACACCGAGCAGTACTCACAACTCATCGACAAGTACATGGTGCGCCACTATGTGAAGCCCGGCATCACGGGCTGGGCACAGGTGTCGGGCTTCCGCGGCGAAACGCGCGAACTGTGGCAAATGGAGGGGAGAGTGAAAAAGGACATTTGGTACATCGAGCACTGGACGCTCGTGCTCGACCTTTTCATCATTTACAAAACGGTGGTGCAAATGTTCAAGCACGACCCGCAAGCCTACTAAAGGCAGGCGGGGTGCTGTGAACCATGGGAAAACCGCTGTATGAACGAGACAGAGGAGCGTATGCCAAAACACAATCACAGAACAGAACTTTTCTTCATCGAACTGCTGAGGATGTATGCCGGCACGGCCACGCACCTCTCGGAGACACCTACCGACGAGGAGTGGCAGGGCATTTACGAACTGGCACAGAAGCACGCCGTGAACGGTTTGCTCTACCGCGTGCTCGAACGGCATGCCGACAAGGTGCGGCCGCCGCGGCAAGTTCTCTTCAACCTCTACGCCCAGGCCAGCCGCATCAAGCAGCGCAACGAGCATCTGTGCTACCTCAACGCCCTCTGCGTGCAGAAATTCGGTGAGAAAGGCTTTCGCTCCGCCATTCTCAAGGGCATGGGCGTGGCCTGCTACTACCCCGACCCCATGTTGCGCATCAGCGGCGACGTTGACCTCTGGGTGGAGGGCGGCCGCGAACGCATCATGCGCTTTCTGCGCACCAAGGGCTGCCAGGTGGGCGAAACGGTGTATCACCACACCCATGCCAACCTGCTGCGCGGTGCCGAGTTGGAACTGCATTTCCGTCCCACGTGGCTCTGGAACCCCTTCGACAACTTCACGCTGCAGCAGTGGATGGAGGAGCAGGGCTGCCGCCTGTTCCGCACCAGCACACTGCTGCCCGACGGCAAGTCGCAGGTGCCCTGTCCGCCGCCCGCCTTCAACCGCATCTACCTGCTGCTGCACATCTACCGCCACCTGTTCGAGGAGGGCGTGGGCATCAGGCACCTCTTCGACTACTACTTCTGCCTCATGCAGCCCGCCACGTCTGCCGAACTCGACGAAACGCGCCGCCGCCTGGCCGAGTGGCATCTCACAGCCTTTGCCGGCGCGGTGATGTATGTGCTGCAACGCATCTTCCTCATGCCCGACAGCCTGCTGCTAGTACCCGCCGACGAGGTGCGCGGCCGCCAACTGCTGCGCGAGGTGATGCTGGCGGGCAACTTCGGCCACTTCGACGAAAGGCTGCACATACCCGAAAATGAAACGCACTGGCACAAACTCGTGAGCCGCGTGCGCCGCAACTTCGCCTTTCTGCGCCACTATCCCCGCGAAGTGGCATGGGAGGTACCCTTCAAGGTCACGCACTTCATTTGGCGAAAATGCAAGGGCTATGTGTAAAAGAAGCCAACGCACGAGGGCGACGAAAAAATGAAACACCCTTAGGCGCAGTCTTCGTTCCCATATAATGAAGGAGCACTGTAAGCTACGTACCAAAAGCGCAAACGCACAAGCCGTCCCAATCATGACGGGGGGCGGCTTCAATTTATTTCATATTGTATATGTCACAACGCAGACTACGACTGGTGGAGACTGCTGACGGGCGCAACTACCTGCTGCCCTTTGTGCTCGTCACCACCTTGTTTTTTCTTTGGGGATTTGCCCACAGCATTCTCGACGTGCTCAACAAGCACTTTCAGGAAACCATGCACATCAGCCGTACGGGTTCGGCCCTTGTGCAGGCCGTGGTGTATGGCGGCTACTTCCTCATGGCACTGCCTGCGGGCAGCATCATCACACGCTATGGCTACCGTGCTGGCGTGCTCACGGGCCTGCTGCTCTATGGTGCCGGTGCCCTGCTCTTCTATCCCGGCAGCCACCTGCTCTCGTTCCCCTTCTTCCTCTTCTCGCTGTTTGTGATAGGGTGCGGCCTGACTTGTCTTGAAACGGCTGCCAACCCCTACGTCACCGTGCTGGGGCACAGCAGCGCCGCCGCGAGCCGCATCAACCTCGCCCAGTCGTTCAACGGTCTGGGCTGGATTGTCGGTCCCATCGTAGGTAGTTTCTTCCTCTTCAGCGGCAGCGGCGAGGCCGACCTCGCCACGCCCTACGTGGTCATTGGCCTTGTGGTGCTCTGCGTGGCGGGCATCTTTGCCAAGGTGCGCCTGCCGGAGGTGCAGCCCGAGGCGGCCGACGATGCCGACGAGGGCACTGCGGCCCACGACCACCGCAGCCTGTGGAGCCACGGCCACTTCGTCATGGGCCTCTGCGCCCTCTTCTTCTACGTGGCTGCTCAAACGGGCATCAACAGTTTCTTCATCAACTACACCACCGAGATAGCCTCGCTCAGCAACGCCGAGGCCGCCCAGCTGCTCTCGTTCGGCGGCATGGGCCTCTTCATGGCCGGCCGTATGAGCGGCAGCTACGTCATGGGCCGCGTTCGCCCCGCGCTGCTGCTCCTCGTCTACGCCCTCATCGCCGCGGTGTGCATGGCCCTGGTGAGTCTGGCCGACGGCCGCACGGGCATGGCCGCCCTCATGGTGTGCTATCTGTGCGAGAGCATCATGTTCCCCACCATCTTTGCCCTTGCCCTGCGCGGCGTGGGTCGCCACACCAAGCAAGCCTCGGGTTTCCTCATCATGAGCATTGTGGGCGGCGCTGTGGCCCCCGTGCTCATGGGAGCCATTGGCGACCACATCGGCATGTCGCAGGCCTTCCTCGTGCCGCTCGTGTGCTTCCTCTTCATAGCGGCCTACGGCTTCTGCACCCTCACGCGGTGGTTCCGCGTAGCGCAGTAGGCAGGCGACCGCCGTTGTAGTCATTTGTTTTTTTGAAATAAGAAACACCACCCGTCCACCCCGTGCTTTGCGATGAGATATACCACCTCATAGCCCGCGAGTTCGGTTATCCCTTCACCCCCTCGCAGGCCCAAGCCGCCACTCTTCTGTCGCGGTTTGTCACCACGCCCTTCGCCCATGCGGCCTGCATTCTGCGGGGCTATGCCGGCACGGGCAAAACCACCCTCGTGGCAGCCCTGGTACGCGTCATGCGACTGCTGGAGCGCCCCGTGGTGCTACTGGCTCCCACAGGCCGTGCCGCCAAGGTGCTGGCACACCACGCGGGGCAGCCGGCCTACACCATACACCGCGTCATCTACCGCCAGCAGACCTTTACGGGCGAGGACACCCGCTTTCAGTTGGGCTTCAACAAACTGCGGCACGCGCTCTTCATCATCGACGAGGCCTCCATGATAGCCAGCGGCACGGCCGGCAGCATCGACAGCCTTTTCGGCACGGGCGAGGTGCTCGACGACCTCATGCGTTTCGTCTACTCGGGCGAGGGTTGCCGCGCCCTCTTTGTGGGCGACACCGCCCAGCTGCCCCCTGTGGGCGAAGCGGCCAGTGCCGCGCTGCAGGTCGACGTGCTGCAGCGCTACGGCATGCGCACGGGCATGGTCGAACTCACCGAGGTGGTGCGCCAGTGCCGCGGCAGCGATGTGCTGGCAGGAGCCACCGCCCTGCGCGACGCCATCCGCCTCGGCACCGACGTCTTCCCCCACATCGGCACCGACGCCCACGGCGAGGTGCGTGCCTTGCCGGGCAACGAACTCATTGAGCAACTCGTGAGCGACTACCGCGAATACGGCACAGGCGGCGTGATAGTTGTCACACGATCCAACAAACTGGCCAACCTATATAATAATGGTGTGCGCTCCCGCATATTCGACCGCGAGGACCTCCTCACCCGCGGCGACCTCGTGATGGCGGTGAAAAACAATTACTACTGGACGGAGCAGCTCGCCCGCGCCCTGGAGCCTGGCGAGCAGTTGCCCTTCTCCTTCATTGCCAACGGCGACACGGCCGAGGTGGTGCGGCTGCGCCATGTGCACGAGCAGTACGGCTTCCTCTTTGCCGACGCCACCCTGCGCTTTCCCGACTACGCCGACTACGAACTCACCTGCCGCGTGCTGCTCAGCACCCTGCAGAGCGAGTCGCCCTCGCTCACCCGCGACGAGCAGCAGCGCCTCTACGAGTCGGTGCTGCTCGACTACATGCACCTGCCACGCAAGGCCGACCGCATGAAGGCCCTGCGGCAGGATGCCTACTACAACGCCCTGCAAATCAAGTACGCCTACGCCGTCACCTGCCACAAGGCACAGGGCGGACAGTGGCCCCGCGTCTACGTGGACCAGGGCTACCTGCCCGACGAGGCTTACGACACGTCCTACCTGCGCTGGCTCTACACCGCCTTCACCCGCACCACCGACCGCCTCTACCTCGTCAACTGGCGTCAGCCGCGCACGGAGTGAGGCTTTTTTGGTTGAAAATGCTTAGTTTTGCACAGGCTACGCGCCCCGCAGCCTACACACGCCACACAAAAACACTACTGACACGATGACTTTACCGCACGACCCCATGATGCTCTACAGCGTCATCAACACCCTTCTGCGCGACCGCTATCCCTCCTTCGCCGCCTTGTGCGACGACCTCCAGGCCGACGGCGAGCAGATACGCGCCTGCCTGGCACAGGCGGGCTTCGAGTACAACGAGCAGCAAAACAGGTTCTGGTAAATGGCCTTCCTCTCCTACCTCAAGCGCTACCCGCTCACCCTGCTCTGCGCCGCCGGCATCTGGTATCTCTGCCTCATGCGTCCGCCCTCGGTCAAGCTTGACTTTACCAACGTGCCGGGCTTCGACAAGGTGGTGCACGTGGGCATGTATGCCGCCATGTGCGGCCTGCTGTGGTTCGAGTACCTGCGCCTCCACACGCGGCTGCGGCCCCTGCGGCTACTGCTCGGTGCCGTGTGCCTGCCCGCCCTCATGAGCGGCATCATCGAGGTGGCGCAGGACCGCCTCACCACCACGCGCAGCGCCGACGTGTTCGACTTTGTGGCCAACGTGCTCGGCATCCTGCTGGCCGCCGGCGCCGGCGTGCTGTACCACCGCTACCGCCAGCAGCGCTGACGGCCGTGCCACGCCCCGCCCTGCTCCCCCACCCTCATTCTCACTCCTCATCCCCCCCCACCTGCCATGCCCCCAACCATCCGTTTGTCCGAAGCCACCATCCACTTCGCCCGCCTCGCGGCCGATGGCCAGCCCGCGTTCCACTACCATGTGTACCATGTGCGGCCGCAAGCCTCGCTCACGGCCAACCTGCGCGAGGCCATGCAGCAGTGCCCCCTGCCTGCCACACCCCGTGAGCGCGTCGAGGTGCTCCTCACCGAGCCCGTCACCGTGGTGCCGTTGGCCGAGTTTCAGGAGGAGGACTGCGAAGCCCTCTACGAGTGTTGCTACACGCCGGGGCACAAGCGCCGCGTGTTCTACGACACCGTGCCCGCGGCCAACGTGGTGCTGCTCTTTGCCCTGAGCGAGGCCACCTGCCGCACGCTCGAGGACTGCTTCGGCTCCGTGCGCTACACCTCGGCCAGCACCGCCCTGCTGCAGCACTTTGCCCGCAAGGGCTTGGGCATGAGCCCCTCCACCCGCCTCTTTGTCTACACCCACGAGGGCGTCATCGACGTGGCTGTGTTCAGCGAGTCGCGCCTCATCACCTTCAACACCTACACCGTGCGCACCCTCACCGACGTGGCCTACTACACCTTCAACCTGGCGCGCCACCTTGGTCTGCCGCTGGCCACCATGCCCATCTATGTGGCGGGCACCGACGAACTGCGCACCCCCGTAGTGGGCGAGTTGCAGAAGTATGCCGCTCGCGTCTTCGCCATCAACCAGGCCGCCGAGTTCAACCGCCACCCCGTGGCCACCACGCCCCACATACCCTACGACCTTATCACCAAACTGCTCTGACCATGCGCATTATTACGGGAAAATACAAAGGCCGCCACTTCGAGGTGCCGCGCAGCTTCAAGGCACGCCCCACCACCGACTTTGCCAAGGAAAACATCTTCAACGTGCTGCGCGCCTACGTCGACTTCGAACAGACCAGCGCGCTCGACCTCTTCGGCGGCACGGGGAGCATTTCGCTCGAACTCCTTTCGCGCGGTTGCCGCCGCGTGGTCACGGTGGAGAAGGACCGCCAGCACCATGCCTTCATAGCGCAGTGTGCCCGCAAGTTGGGCGATGCCGCGTGGGTGCCCCTCTGCGGCGACGCCCTGCGCTTTGTGGAGCGCGGCCACGAGCCTTTCGACCTCATCTTTGCCGACCCTCCCTACGCCCTGCCCGAGTTGCCCGAACTCCCCGAGCGCGTCATGCGTTCGGGTCTGCTCGCCCCCGGCGCCCTCTTTGTGTTGGAGCACGGCAAAGGTCAGGACTTTTCCTCGCGCCCCGACTTTCTCGAACACCGTGCCTACGGCAGCGTCAACTTCAGTCTGTTTCGCGCCCCCGGCGTCGCCGAGCCGCACACCCACGAGCCCAGCGAGCCCTGAGCCCTGAGCTCCTGTCACCGCAGGGCGGCCCGCTGGCCTACAGCACCGCCTTCTGATGCTTGAAACGCAGTTCCACCATGCCCGCGTGGCATGAGGGGGACTGCGTTTCAAGCATCTGTTGTCTTTATGGGTGTTCGCTACAACTTTCAGCCTGCTTCCTTGCAACGGATGGCCACGCACCTTTTCGTCAAGCCAGATGAGCTCGCGCAAAGCCGATAGGATTGGGGCGATGCCATGGTGAGAAGAGGTCGGGAATAATCGAAAGTCTTTAGCGGAAAGCAATAAAAAGATTTACGCACGACGTGCGACTGTTAGCATGCTACGTAAAATTTTTTACGTCGTACGTAAAAAAAATCACGTCGTACGTAAAAAATTTTACGTAGCATCTATTTTCGGCAGGACGGCGAGCCGTAAAAACAGGCCGCCGTGGGAACTTTCTTCCACGGCAGGGGAAGTTTCTTCCACGGCGGGGTCTTTTTTTTCCACGGCATCCCGTGGCGGGCTTCAGCGACGCAGGGTGAAGAGGAATTCGAGGCCGCCTTCCTTGCGGTTGCGCACGGAGATGTCGCCGTGGTGAAAGCGCACGGCGTTGCGCACGATGCTCAGGCCGAGCCCTGTGCCGCCCTCGTTGCGCGTGCGGCCCTCGCTCACACGGTAGAAGCGTTCGAAGAGGCGCGGCAGGTGCTCCTCAGGCACGCCGCGGCCTGTGTCGCTGAAACTGAAGTAGAGGCAGTCGGGCGTGGCGTTGTAGCAGTTGACGCGCACCTCGGTGTGGGGGCCGGCGTAGCGTATGCTGTTCTCGGTGAGGTTGCGGAAGAGGGCGTAGACGAGCGACACGTTGCCCTGCATGGTGAGGTTGGCGGGTATGTCGCACACGAGTTGCATGCTGGCGGCTTGTAGGGCGTCGTGCAGGTCGTCGGCAATGCCTGCCATGACCTCGGCTGGGCGCAGCGTTTCGGTGGGAATGAGCTGCGGTGCCTCCTCCATTTTCGAGATGAGGGCCACGTCGCGTATGAGGTCGGTCAGGCGCAACGTCTGCGCCAGGGCTTTCTGGGCAAAGAGTCGCATGCGCTCGAGGGTGAGTTGCGGGCATTCCAGTATGGTCTCCAGATAGCCTCGGATGCTGCTCACGGGGGTGCGCAGCTCGTGGGTAATGTTGTTACTCATTTGCTGCTTGAGGAGTTTCGTTTTCTCACTCGCGGTGACGTCGTAGAGCGTCATTTCGCCGCCTCCGTCGGCATACATGAGCAGTTGCACGGCGCACGTCATGCTGCCGGCACGCAGCGTGTAGCGGAACACGGGGGCTGCCTCGGTGAGCGGACGGCTACCGCTGTGCAGCGTGCGGAACTCTTGTGCTGGGGCAAAGGCTTGTGCCTGCCATAGGCGGTTGAGGTCGGGGGTGGGACGGTCGAGTATGGCGTTGACATACTGCATGAAGCGCGGGTTGGCATACTGCATGTCGCCCTCGGCGTTGAAGAGTCCGATGCCGCCCTCGAGGTAGTGGAAGTGGCGGCTCAGGCGTTCGCGCTGGCGGTCAATTTCGCGGTTGCGGTCCTCGAGCTGGCGGTACTGGCGGGTGATGGCTCGGCCGATGTCGCCCAGTTCGGAGTGGGGGAACTCGAGGTGGTCGTAGTCCACCAGTCCGCGGTCGGCCGCCCGTATGAAGTTGCGCAGGCCAGTGACGGACTTGCCGAACTTGTCGGAGATGAAGATGAGGGCCACGAGCACCACGGCGAACACCATGAGCATGAACCAGAGGAACCAGTAGTCGGCGCGCATGAGTGCCTTGAGGGAGGCGTCGTAGGGCATGGCCACGCGCACCACAAAGGGTTTGTAGGCCTTGGCAAAGTAGAAGAGGGTGCGCGACTCGGTGTCGGAGAAGCGCACGTCGCTGCCCTCGCCTTGCAGCAGGGCGGCGGCCACCTCGGGGCGGGTGCGGTGGTTGGCCATGCCGCGGGTGGTGTGGTCTCCGCTCTCGTAGAGCACCGTGCCCGTGGGCGAGATGATGGTGAGGCGCAGGTCGGGGGGGAGCAGCGAGCGCAGGCGCGGCAGGTAGACGTGGTGGTCGTCGCTCTGTGCAGCCTGCGCGGCGCCTGCCACGAGGTCGGTGTAGCCGCGCAACCGCGACTCGACCACTTCGCGCTTGTACTGCCGCTCGCGGTTATACTGATAGCCAAGCAGCAGCAACGTGAACACCGCAAAGAGCGACGTGAAGTTGATGAGAAGCTTGTGTTTGTAGGTCATGGTCGGAAGGGAGGTGACGGGGCGCTTCAAGCGTCCTCGCTGAAGCAGTAGCCGTGTCCGGGACGGTTGATGAGGTGTGCGCCGTGTGCACCGAGTTTGCGGCGCAGGCGGGCTATGTGCACGTCGACGGTGCGGTCGAGCACGAAACTCTCGCCCTGCCACACGGCGTCGAGAATTTCCTGACGGGTGAACACCTTGGCGGGGTGTGCGCTGAGCAGGGCGAGAATGCCGAACTCTTTGCGCGAGAGGCAAATGTCCTGTCCGCCAGCGCTCACCGTTTTGCGTTCGTTGTCGATGGTCATGCCGCCGGCTTGCCACTGGGCGGGCTGCTCGGCTGTGTGGGTGCGGCGCAGAATGGCCTTGATGCGGGCCAGCACCTCGTGCACAGAGAAGGGCTTGGCCATGTAGTCGTCGCCGCCGCTGGCAAAGCCTGTGAGGAGGTCGTTCTCCTGGTCCTTGGCGGTGAGGAAGAGTATGGGCACCTGGTTGTGCACCACCTTGCGCAGGTGCTCGGCCATCTGGAAGCCCGACATGCCGCCCAGCATGACGTCGAGCAGGATGAGGGAATGGTGGGGTGCGAGCAGGGCGAGGGCTTCCTCGGCCGAGGCTGCCGTGTCGACGGCATAGCCCGCTGCCTCGAGGTTGCATTGCAGAATTTCCCGCAGGTCGGGCTCGTCGTCTACTACCAGAATGTGAGGTTGTGTTGTCATAATTTGCATTTGCCGCAGGCGTAACGCGCCAGCCTTGTGCCGTCGCGATGCCGTAGGCGCTGCAATATTACAGTTTTTCCGCGCAGGCTAAAGCATGTGCGCGGTTAAATTGTTGTGAAGCCTGCCCGCCTGGCGCAGCTACTCCTTTTATATATACGGCCCGCGCCGTAACATTTTCCGCCCACTCCTTCTTGTCGATGAGCCTGTGCCGTTTCACTTCCTGCCCACTCCTTATTATATATAGCCTGTAAGAGGCCACACGAAGGAGATAGGGGGTGTAACAGTTTTGTCACATTTCCGTAATAAAAAGCACACAGCGCACCCGTACTTTTGCGGTGCATTGGATGGTACCTTCTGCACGCGGGGGGCATCTGATGCCACACGCGCAGCGCATTTTATTTACCCTTCATACCCCCTCTTTATGGAACAAATGTATGTGTGCATGGTGCTCTTCCTGTTTCTCCTGGCGGCCTTCGACCTCTGGGTGGGCGTGAGCAACGATGCAGTGAATTTTCTGAACTCGGCCATCGGGTCGCGTGCGGCCACCTTCCGCACGCTGGTGCTGATAGCCTCGGTAGGCGTGCTCATGGGCTGCGTGCTCAGCAACGGCATGATGGACATTGCGCGCCACGGCATCTTCACGCCGCAGTATTTCAGCTTTCATGACGTGATGCTCATTTTCCTGGCCGTCATGGTGACCGACGTGGTGCTGCTCGACCTTTTCAACACCTTCGGCATGCCCACCAGCACGACGGTGAGCATGGTGTTTGAACTGCTGGGCGCCTCGTTTGCCTTTGTGATGGTGAAAATGGCCGGCGGCACCATGGCGCTGGGCGTGGGCGACTACCTGAACACGAGCAAGGCTCTGGAAGTGATTATGGGCATCTTTCTGAGCGTGCCCATCGCCTTCATCGTGGGCTCGCTGGTGCAGTATGTGACGCGCCTGATTTTCAGCTTCAACCTGCGCTGCGGATGGAGCGGCAAGTTCGGCCTCTTTGGCGGCGTGGCACTCACGGCCATCGTCTACTTCATGCTGTTCAAGGGCCTGAAGCAGCTGAGCATCATGAACGGCGACGTGAAAGCCTTTCTGCACGAAAACACGCTGATGCTGCTGGGCTGCGTGCTGGTGGTATCTACGGTACTGATGCAGGTGCTGCATGCCCTGCGCGTCAACGTGCTGCGGGTGGTGGTGCTGTGTGGCACCTTTGCCCTGGCCACAGCCTTTGCGGGTAACGACCTGGTGAACTTTATCGGTGTGCCCCTGGCGGGATGGTCGTCGTACTGCGACTTCAGCGCGAATGCCGGCGGGCTGGCCGACGAAGCGTTCATGATGCACAGTTTGCAGGAGTCGGCTCGCACGCCCTTCGGCTTTCTGCTGGCAGCGGGCGTGATGATGGTGCTGGCGCTGGCCACCTCGAAAAAGGCGCGCCGCGTGGTGCAGACCGAGGTGGGGCTGGCACGCAAGAACGAGGGCGACGAAATGTTTGGCTCCTCACGCGTGGCCCGCAGCCTGGTGCGCTGGGGCAACAGCGTGGGACGCTTTGTGACGAACCACACTCCCGAAAGCGTGCAGCGCTACGTGGACAGCCGCTTCCGCATACCTGAAAACTACGACGACCAGGGCGCAGCCTACGACCTGCTGCGCGCCTCGGTGAACCTGGTGGTGGCCTCGCTGCTCATTGCGCTGGGCACCTCGCTCAAGCTGCCGCTGAGCACCACGTTCGTCACCTTCATGGTGGCTATGGGTACTTCGCTCTCCGACCGCGCTTGGAGCCGCGAGAGCGCCGTGTTCCGCATCACGGGTGTGCTCACCGTCATTGGCGGCTGGTTCATTACGGCGGGCGTGGCGTTCAGCGCGTGCTTCTTTGTGGGCATGGCGATGCAGTTTGGCGGCATCGTGGCCGTAGTGGTGCTGGTGATAGCCGCCATCTGGAGCATCGTGCACAGCCAGCTGCGCTTTGCACGCCGTGAAAAGAGCGAGGAGCGCGACGGCGACCTGCTCTTCCGACAGATGACCACGTGCAACGACCGCACCGCCATTCCGCAGATGCTGAGCCGCCACATGGACGTGAGCACCGCCGAAAGGCTGCGCACCTACAGCACGCTGCTGAGCGACATGACCGACGGCCTGCTGAACGAAAACCTCAGTCCGCTGCGCCACACGCTGCGCACACTGGAACGCAGCAAGCGCGACCTGAAGAACCTGCGACGCCGCGAAACCATCTGCCTGCGCCGCATGACGCCCGACGTGGGGGTAAGGCTCACCACACACTTCCACCTGCTGCACAACGCCCTGCGCCAGTTGCACTACGGATTGCTGCGCATGGCTGAACCTGCCGCCGAACACGTGGACAACCATTTCACTCCCATCGACGAACTGCACGCCGAACGTCTGGCCAGCATGCGCTCAAGACTCTGCGCCCTGATAGAACAGGCGGCTGCCAACCTGCACGCTGGCCGCACCAGCGACAACGCTACCGTGGCCGAAAACTGCCGCGAAATGCAGCACGAACTGGCTCGCATGGAACACGACGTGACGCGCGACATACAGGCCACCGACCTGAACCTCACGGCCGTGACGCTACTGCTGCACCTGGTGCAGGAAATGCAGCAGCTCTGCGTGCAGCTGCGCCTGCTGCTCCGAGCCTCGTGCCACTATCATGAACTCATGCCCACCGTGGCCGCAAACCCCTGCCACGATGAAGTATAACACACCACTCCCGAACCGCATGTTACGACACCTTTTGCTCAGCGCCTCGCTGCTTGCGCTGACCACCACACCCGCCGCAGCGCAGCAGCGCGACAGTACACAAACGAACTGGCTGCCGAAAATCAGCGGCACCGTGCGCGCCAAAGTGGAGTGCCAGACGGAGGAAGGCGAAAGCCGCTTCGAGGTGCGCAACGCTCGCGTGGCGCTCGACGGCATGCTGGGACACTGGGTGGAATACAAGGGCGAGATTGACCTCTCGGACGAAGGAAAAATCAAAATGCTCGACGCCTATGCGGGCATCCTTCCTACCGACGACTGGAAGGTGAGGCTGGGCCAGATGCGCGTGCCCTTCAGCACCGACGCTCCGCGCTCACCCCACGTGCAGTGGTTTGCCAACCGCTCCTTTATAGCCAAGCAGGTGGGCAATGTGCGCGACGTGGGCATCTATGCGGGCTACACCCTGCCCGGCGGCAAACTGAAGGCCGAGGGCGGCGTGTATAACGGCTCGGGACTGACGAACCAGGCCGACTACTGGACAAAGGAGTTCAACTTCTCGGCACGCCTGACGTGGAAGCCGCTGAAAGCCCTGATGCTGCAAGGCTCGGTGCAGAAGATTTCGCCCCCCGTGGGCAAGGTGTACCTGTACGACGGCAGTGTGACGCTCACGTTGGGCCGCTGGCAACTGGAAGGCGAATACCTGCGCAAGGAATACGCCCACAACCACGCCCCGAGCGTGAATGCCTGGAACGCCATGGCCCGCTACACGCAGCCGCTGCGCGGCGTGCTGCCCCAGATTGCGGCGCTGTGTCGCTTCGACGGCATGGGCAAGCACTGCGACGGCTCAGTGAACGAACTGGGCGAGGCCAAGATAACCGACGCCGCACGCAAGCGTCTGACAGCGGGAGTTACGCTGGCTCTGCCGCCCAAAACGCACGCTGAGGTACGACTGAACTACGAAAAGTACTTCTACACCCACCCCGAACTGGCCAAACGCTCGGAGCGCGACAAGGTGGTGCTCGAACTGATGGTGCATTTCTGAAAGACTAAGACCGCGAAGCACCCTCCCCTACCCGACGGGGACCTAATCGCAGCCCGAGGGTGAGATGCAGGCATGCCGTAAAGACAATCTCTCAACACGTGAAGAAAACACTCAACGCGTGCAGAGATTGTCTTTACGGCATCTGCTTTGGGCGGGTTGCTGACTGCTTGCTACGGTGCTGCGCACACCCTCTACGCGGCCATTTTGCAAGGAACACCTACCATTTGTAGCCCGAGTGCAAAAAGTTGGTGCGTTTGTGCAGGGTAAATTTGGGCGCGCACAGAAAAAACGCGTAATTTTGCTCCCGTATTGGCTTGAACTCCAAGAAAAACACGCCGCCACAGGCCGTGCCAGACAAGCCTCCCACCCAAGCATTACAAACTACAACGCAATAACGATATGTCGTCGACGAAAAAAATCAAAACCGCATTGGTGTCCGTTTTCCACAAGGACGGACTGGATGAACTGCTCAAGAAACTGCACGAAGAGGGCGTCAGCTTCCTCTCGACAGGCGGTACACAAAGTTTCATAGAGTCGCTTGGCTACCCCTGCCAGAAGGTGGAGGACCTCACCACGTACCCCAGCATTCTGGGCGGCCGCGTGAAGACGCTCCACCCCAAAGTGTTCGGGGGCATTCTGGGCCGCCGCGAACTGGAGGACGACCGCGCACAGATGCAACAGTATGAAATTCCCGAAATTGACCTCGTCATCGTCGACCTCTATCCCTTTGAGCAGACCGTGGCCAGCGGCGCAAGCGACAGCGACATCATCGAGAAGATTGACATAGGCGGCATCTCACTCATCCGCGCCGGTGCCAAGAACTTCAACGACGTAGTTATCGTGCCCTCGAAAGCCGAATACGGCATGCTGCTCGACATTGTGAACGCTCGCGGCGCACAGACCGAACTGGAAGAACGCAAGGAGTTTGCCGCACGTGCCTTCGGCGTAAGCAGCCACTACGACACCGCTATTCACAACTGGTTCTGCAAATAATCACGGCCAGCGGGCCGCCCCTACGGCACACGCCTGACCTCACCACGGACTCACTTATCCTTACAAGCATACTATGGGATTTTTCTCGAAGTTCTTTTCCTTCACCCAGGAACTTGCCATCGACTTGGGTACGGCCAACACCATCATCATTGCCGACGACGAAATAGCGGTGGACGAGCCTTCGGTCGTAGCACTCGACCAGCACACTGACAAGATGATTGCAGTGGGCGACAAGGCCAAGCTGATGTACGAAAAAACGAATAACAAGATACGCGTTATCCGTCCGCTGCGCGACGGCGTGATTGCCGACTTCAACGCCTGCGAACAGATGATGCGCGGCCTCATCAAAAAGGTGCACAGCGGCCGACGCCTCTTCTCGCCCTCGCTGCGCATGGTGATAGGCGTACCCTCGGGCAGCACCGAGGTGGAACTGCGCGCCGTGCGTGACTCTGCCGAACATGCCGGCGGACGCGACGTGTTCCTGCTCTACGAGCCCATGGCTGCCGCCATCGGTATCGGCATTGACGTGAACGCACCCGAGGGACACATGATTGTGGACATAGGCGGCGGCACCACGGAGATTGCCGTCATATCGCTGGGTGGCATCGTGTCGAACAACTCCATCAAGATGGCAGGCGACGACTTCACCGCCGACATTCAGGAATACATGAGCCGCCAGCACAACGTCATCGTGAGCGAACGCATGGCTGAACGCATCAAGATACATGTGGGCGCCGCCCTGACCGACCTGCCCGAACCGCCCGAGGACTACGTAGTGACCGGCCCGAACCGCATCACCACCATGCCGATGTCGGTGCCCGTGTGCTACCAGGAAGTGGCGCACTGCCTGGAAACCTCGATTTCGAAAATCGAACAGGCCGTAATCAACGCCCTGGCAGCCACACCGCCCGAACTCTACGCTGACATTGTGAAGAACGGCATCTACCTGACGGGCGGCGGTGCCCTGCTGCGCGGACTGGACCGCCGCTTGACGGACAAAATCAACATTCCCTTCCACGTGGCCGAAGACCCGCTGCTCTGCGTGGCACGCGGCACGGGCGTGGCCTTGAAGAACGTGGAGAACTTCACCTTCCTCATGCGCTAAGCCGCACATCGCCACGCCGCAGGGCGTAGGGCGCCAATGCTTATGGACGGCCCGGTGCCGGGTTACGATGCCCGCCACCGGGCCGCCTGCCGCTCCTTGCTTTCAACGGTTTCATTTCACCCCAATCACCCCATGCACTGTGCATAACCTGTTGGATTTTCTCAGAAAGTACGCCTACTTCTTCCTCTTCCTGCTGCTTGAGAGCCTGAGTCTGCTGCTCCTGTTCCGCTTCAACCACTACCAAGGAAGCGTGGCCTTCAGTGCGGCCAACGCCGCCGTGGCACGGGTGGAGACGGGCTATGCCGAAGCGCTGGCCTACCTGCAGCTGCAAGGCGTAAACCGCCAACTCACCGAGGAGAACTTGCGCCTGCAAATGCAAACCAACCGCTTGCGCGAGGCCCTCATGACGGCTACCCGCGACACCTGCATCACGCAACGTCTCATGATGGAGCGCTTGGCCGACTACGAACTCATTGCCGCACGCGTGGTGCAGAACAGCCAAGGCTACCGCGACAACTACATCGTGATAGACCGCGGCACCACCGACGGCGTGCAGCCCGAAATGGGCGTGGTGGGCGGAGGCGGCGTGGTGGGCATCGTCTACCTGACCGGGCCGCACTACTCACTCGTGATACCCGTGACCAACCGCAAGTCGAGCATCAGCTGCCGCGTACGTGGCCAAAACTACTTCGGCTACCTGCAATGGGACGGACGCTCGATGACGCGCGCCACCGTAGATGACATTCCACGCTATGCCCGCGTCAAGCCCGGCGAGGTGGTGGAAACGAGCGGCTACTCGGCCGTCTTTCCCCCAGGCATCTTTGTGGGACGTGTGCGCACGGTGAGCAACTCGGCCGACGGCCAATCGTACAAACTCGACGTGGTGCTGGGCACGCACTTTGCCAACCTGCGCGACGTGATGGTGGTGAAGACGCCCTACAAGGCCGAAATTGACACCCTGCAGGCTCAGTTGCGCCGCGCCGACCGGCCACAGTAAAGGCGGCCCGCCACTCACGCACCATGCCTTGGAGGCGGGAACTGAAATCACCTCCTTCCGATTTTTGGCAATGATGGGTTTACAAAAATAATCCATAGCCCCCTCCTTTATATATTATAGCGGCGCGGCGCGCCCCACACCGTCGCTCGTGCGCCATTCAGCCCCAACCCACACATACACTCCACTCACGTGTTCCACATCGTTCTGTCACGCATTCTCTGGTTCATCACCCTGCTGGCGTTGCAGGTCTTCGTGTTCAACCACGTTCACATCTTCGGCTACGCGGTGCCCATGCCCTACGTCTACTTCCTGGCCATTTTGCCCGCCATCACGCCACACTGGGCCTACGTGTTGCTGGGCTTCGTCATGGGACTCATGCTCGACCTCTTCACCAACACACCAGGCATGGCGGCGGGTTCGCTCACCTTCGTAGGTCTGATAACGCCCTGGGTGCTGAAGCTCTTCAGGCCGCGCGACACCGACGATGAGGACTTCGAGCCTTCGCACCACACCATGGAGTGGGGGGGCTTCATGCGTTTTCTTGGTACCCTCACGCTGGTGCACTGTATCCTGTTCTTCGTGTTGGAATGCTTCAACTTTTTCGACCCCTACGGCCTGCTGCTCAACATGGGCGGCAGCGCGCTGCTCACGCTGCTCTTCGAGGTGGCCATGGAGTTGATACGCAAAAAATGACGCACCGAAATGAAGAATAACAACTACGAACTCCGCAAATTCGTGATTGGAGGCGTGGCGGTGGGCATCGTCATTGTCTACCTCATACGCCTCTTCACGCTGCAGCTGTGGAGCGACGACTACAAGAAGAACGCCGACTCCAACGCTTTCCGCAAGGACATTCAGTACCCCTCGCGCGGCCTCATCATGGACCGCAAGGGGCGGCTGCTGGTCTACAACGAGCCATCCTACAACATCATGGTGGTAATGAACGACCAACGGGGCGTGGATACGCTCGACTTTTGCCGCACCGTGGGCATCACTCGCGAGGAGTATGAAAAGCGAATGGCCGACATCAAGAACCGCAACAAAAACCCCGGATACTCGCGATACACGCCCCAACTCTTCATGGCGCAAATTCCCGCCCAGGAGTTTTCACTGTTCCGCGAAAAACTGTTCCGCTTCAACGGTTTCAGCATCGAGAAGCGCACCACGCGGCAGTACACCTCGGCCATCGGCGCACACCTGCTGGGCGACGTAGGCGAGGTGAACGAGCACGACATTGAAGAGGACCCTTACTACAAAAGCGGTGACTACATTGGCAAACTCGGCATTGAGCGCTCCTACGAAAAGCAGCTGCGCGGCGAAAAGGGCATGCGCATCATGCTGCGCGACGTGCACGGCCGAACCCAGGGACACTATCAGGACGGGAAATATGACAAGCAGCCACAGCCAGGCAAGAACCTCACCCTCGGCATCGACCGCGACCTGCAAGCCCTGGCCGAGCGCTTGCTCACGGGCAAGTTGGGAGCCATCGTGGCCATCGAGCCCAAAACAGGCGAAGTGCTCTGCCTGGCCTCGTCGCCCACCTACGACCCACGCATCATGGTGGGACGCGACCGCGGCAAGCACCACCGCGAACTGCAGATGGACCTGTACCGCAAGCCGCTCCTCAACCGCGGCATCATGGGCACCTATCCGCCAGGCTCCACCTTCAAGATTACACAGGCCCTCGTAGGTTTGCAGGAGGGGAGCATCAACCCGCAAATAGCCTTCCCCTGCAGCCACGGCTTCAACTACAAAGGTCTGCACGTGGGCT
Organism: Bacteroidales bacterium; assembly: GCA_004557185.1. Taxonomy (GTDB): domain Bacteria; phylum Bacteroidota; class Bacteroidia; order Bacteroidales; family Bacteroidaceae; genus Alloprevotella. Next base: position 3,112 of record SFEP01000008.1, on the reverse strand, counting down.
GCCACGGACACTCGTCGCCCATCCCCCTTGTGCCGGCCATCGGAACGTCCTGCAACTCCTACTTCTGCTGGAACCTGTACCGCATGCTCAGCAACCGCCACAAGTACGGCTCCGTGCAAAAGGCCATGACCAAATGGAAGGACTACATGGTGGCTATGGGCTTCGGCTACAAACTGGGAATCGACCTGCCCGGCGAAAAGCGAGGCATGATACCCAATGCCGACTACTACGACAAGGCTTACCGCAAGTCGTGGAATGGGCTCACCGTCATATCCATCGCCATCGGGCAGGGCGAGGTGACTGCCACCCCGCTGCAGATAGCCAACCTCGCCGCCACCGTGGCCAACCGCGGCTACTTCATCACACCCCACGTGGTGCACGCCGTGCAGGACGGACGTCTGGCTCCCGAATACTACAAAAAGCGCTACACGGGCGTCGACCGCCGATGGTATGAATACGTAGTGGCCGGCATGCGCAAGGCCGTGCTCGACGGCACCTGCCGCGGCGCCGACATTCCGGGCTACGAGGTATGTGGCAAAACGGGTACGGCGCAGAACCGCGGACACGACCACTCGGCCTTTATGGGCTTCGCTCCCATGAACGACCCCCGCATTGCCGTGGCCGTGTATGTGGAGAACGGTGGCTTCGGCAACGTGTACGGCGTGCCCATTGGCGCCCTCATCATGGAGCAGTACCTCAACGGCAAGCTCAGCGAGGCTTCACTGAAAAAAGCCGAGCATTTCCAGAACATGCACATCAAGTATCCCGAATACGAACGCTGACACGCAGCCACCGGCTCGCAGCAGTGGTTGCATCCTCCCCCCCACCCTTTTCGTCAAGCCAAACGTTCCCATAGAAAACTTGGCAATCAATCGCACTCCATAGAACCCTCCTTCCCATGCAAAATCGCTCGCCCCTCCTTTCCGTCGACTGGGTTGTCGTGGCCATCTACCTCATCCTGCTCGTGTGCGGCTGGTTCAGCATTTGCGGAGCCACGCACGAACTGGGCGACACGAACTTCTTCGACTGGACCACACGCACCGGCAAGCAGCTGGTGTGGATTGGGCTGGCGCTCATGCTGGCCTTTGTGCTGCTGCTGCTCGACGACCGCTACCTCGACACGCTCTCGGGCCTCTTCTACTGGCTCATGGTGGCGGTGCTCTTCATCACGCCCTTCATTGCCAAGGACATCAAGGGCTCGCGGTCGTGGATAAGTCTGGGCATATGCAACATCCAGCCGGCGGAGTTTGCCAAATGCGCCACCGCGCTGGCTGTGGCCAAACTCATCAACCAGTATGGCTTCACGCTGAGCGAGATGCGCAACTTTGCCAAGGCCGCGGGCCTCATCCTGCTGCCCATGGTGCTCATCGTGCTGCAAAAGGAAACAGGCTCAGCCCTTGTCTACTTAGCCTTTTTCCTCATGTTCTACCGCGAGGGCATGCCGGGCTGCATCCTCTTCTGCGCCGTGGCGGCCGTGGCCTACTTTGTGGTGGGCATACGCTTCGGCGAGGTGCTCCTACCCGGCACGCAGGCCACCGTGGGCGAGTTCAGCGTGCTCCTCATGATATGGCTCTTCACGTTGGGCATGTTGCGCATCTACTGTCCACGCTCACGCCACGCCCTGCACTTGCTGGCTGTGGGTGCCGGGGTGCTCACCGCCTCGCTCCTACTGAGCCTGTGCATCGTGCCCGTCGACATCTCCTGGGCCCTCATCGGCCTGATGGTCTACATGGTGGGCTACTTGGCGTGGCAGTCGCTCAGCGAACGCCTCAACAGTTACCTCCTCATCGCCGTCTTCGCCCTGGGCAGCACGGCCTTTCTCTACGCCTCCGACTACGTGCTCAACGACGTGCTCGAACCACATCAGCGCACCCGCATTCAGGTGCTCCTGGGCATGAACGATGACAAGCGCGACGCTGGCTACAACGTCAACCAGAGCAAAATCGCCATCGGGTCGGGCGGGCTTGAGGGTAAAGGCTTTATGAACGGCACGCAGACCAAACTGAAATATGTGCCCGAGCAGGACACCGACTTCATCTTCTGCACCGTGGGCGAGGAGCAAGGCTTCGTGGGCTCGGCCGCAGTGCTGCTGCTCTTCCTCTCGCTCATTCTGCGACTCATCTTTCTGGCCGAACGCCAAACCTCGGTCTTCGGGCGTGTCTATGGCTATTCCATCATGAGCATCCTGCTCTTCCACGTGTTCATCAACGTGGGCATGGTCATGGGCCTCACGCCCGTCATCGGCATCCCGCTCCCCTTCTTCAGCTACGGGGGCTCCTCGCTATGGGGCTTTACGCTCACGCTTTTCATTTTCCTGCGCATTGATGCCGGACGCAAACGAAACTAAGCGATTTGAAAAAACAAAAAAGCCAAAGATAGTCTGGTAAGAAATTGTACCAAATAGAATCTTATGAACTACAACAATCCCAAGCCACAGCGGTCCACGCGCACCATCCTCTTTGTAGCGCTGGCACTGATCGCCTTGGCAGGTATCATCTACATGAAGTATGCCACCGACAGCCGCAAGGCCGACGCCACGGCTGCCTACACCGACTCGGCCGCTGCCCATATAGCCATACCCGACACCACCGTCGACCCCACACTGCGCCTCGCACCCGAGGTTGACTCCGTGACGGCTATGCCTGCCGACACCCTCTTGGGAAAGGATAAACGCAGCCCCTTCGAGGCAGGCTACGAGGATGGCTACGCCGCAGGCTGCGACGACGGAGCCACCCACCAGGAACGCGCCACCTACGACGAGACCAACAACTTCCGCAACCCGCGTGAAAGCCGCCTCTACGTCGACGGCTACCGCGAGGGTTACGCCAAAGGCTTCGCCGACGGGCAGGAGGGAAAACAGTTCAACATCTAAAAAATATTGGTGTCCGGTAAACTTGTATGGGCGCCCCTATAAAAGACGGGTGCTCGGTAAACGCATTGAAGGCGTTGCCTCCGACGGGATGCCGTGGAAGAAAAATCCCCCGCCGTGGAAGAAAGTTCCCACGGCGGCCTGTTCTACGGCGCGCCACCCCGCCGAAAATAGATGCTACGTAAAAAAATTTACGAACGACGTGAGTTTTTTTACGTACTACGTGCGTTTTTTTACGTAGCA
>SFEP01000073.1 GCA_004557185.1 Bacteroidales bacterium | reverse complement strand
GAACCCGAAATTCCTCGAAAAAATCATTCATCTGTTCATCTCGCATTTCGGAAAAACGGAAGGCTGAACCCAATAAATATTTCGTGCGTTTTCCCTGCCACGCCGGCATGGCACGTCTGCCGCGCCGGCGTGGCACGTTTGCCGTGCCGGCGTGGCAAACATTCAGATGCCATATACGAACATTCAGAAGGCATTACGTGACGGAGAAATGCCACGTCAGAATGGTTGTATCGCCCTGAGTACAAATAAGATAGCACGTAATAGAAAAAAAGTGCCGATTTTGTCAATAATTTTTACCTCGAAAAATGAAACTGCTTCGTTTTTCGCTGCATCCACCCTTTTCTTGTACCTTGTGTGTACGATTTTCCACCCTATTATCTACCTCTCAAAAACCACACACACGGAGCATGGCGCGGTAAGCGTCATCCCCCGTGTGTGTGGAGATAGGGACATGCTTTTGGCCTGGCATGCACGGCTGGCGTTCAGGGATTGAGAGGGGCAGTGGCTCCTGTAATGAAAGCAGCTGCTTGGCGCACAGCGGTACGAAAGGCAGTAGGCTGGCCTGGCACGGTGATGAAAAGGTGGACGGCCTCAGGGTATTCGATGCGTGTAAGGCGTGCCCCTACCCTTTCGGCGAACGCGAGCCCTTGGTCGCGCAGAATGTCGCGGCCCGCGGCAATGAGCAGCGTGCGGGGCAGGGCTTGCAACTGGGCTGCGCTGGCAAGCCCCACGCTGATGGCGGAGTGGCGGGCATAGGCCCTGACGGTGTAGGCTTCGTTGAAGGCATTCATCAAGTCGGCATCCAGCCCGTAGCCATCGGCATAGCGGCGCCAGGAGGGCGAGCCATCGGCGTAGGCCAGCGTAACGGGATAGAACAGCAGGAGGCCGTGGAGCCTGCCGCTGCAACGGGGTGAAAGGGCCGTAGCAACGGCCAGGTTGCCGCCCGAACTGTCGCCGCCCACCACGATGCGAGCGGGGTCGATGCCCAGACTGTCGGCATGCGTCAGCGCATATTGCACCGCTTCGATGCAGTCGTCGAGGCCTTCGGGATAAGGGTGCTCGGGTGCTAACCGATAGTCCACGGCCAGCACCTTCATACCGCCCGTGGCCGCCATGGCGCTGCAAAAGCGGGCACAACTATTGATACTGCCGAAGGTCCAGCCGCCTCCATGAAGATAGACGAGCAAGGGCAGAGGCTTCGTAGTGGCACGAGCGGGCTGGTAAAGGCGGAGCGTAGGAGTGAGCATGCAGGCCGTCACGTTTTCAGGAAGTGTAGCCGTCGCGTTGCGCGCACTCCGCACGGCCTGCAAGGGAGCCACATCGCCCGCCATAGCCTGCCGCACGGCGTGCGTCTGGCGGCGTTGCAAGCCGGGCTGCATGCTGCGCAGGAAACTGTCGGCTTCGGCACGCATAAGTGTATGGTTCTGCGACGCAGTGTGATGACTGGCGCAGGAGGTGAGCATGGGAGCGGGCACTACAAGATAGATAAAGGAAAGAAGCAGGAGAATGGTAGGAACAGGACGGTGGGTCATGATCGTAAAGGCATCTGTTTTAGGACAAATTAAAAAGAGCGGAGCGTCATCACGACGACCCGCTCTTGTGGCTCTAAAAAGAGTCCATGAGAAATTAGTATTCTTGCCACGACTTGATTTCAAGTTCATCCATCTTCACCGTGCAGAAGGCATAGATGAAGGCGGAGGCCAAACGTGCGTTCGTGATGAGCGGCACGTTCAGGTCGATAGCTGCGCGGCGTATTTTGTAACCGTTGGTCAGCTCGCCCGTTGAGAGGTTCTTGGGCACGTTGACCACCATGTCAATTTCTTTGTTGTGCAGCATGTCGAGTGCCTGGGGCTGTTGCGGAGCTTCGCTGGGCCAGTAGACCATGGTGTTCTCCACACCGTTGCTGGTGAGATAACGGCTGGTGCCAGGCGTGGCAAAAATGCGGTAACCGTGCTTCACGAGCATCATGCTGGCGGTGAGCATTTCGGCTTTCTGCTTGCCGTCGCCCGTGGAGAGCAGGATGTTCTTGCCGGGAATGCGGTGACCTACCGACAGCATGGCCTTGAGGAGCGCGGTGCGCGAGTCCTCGCCCAAGCAGCCCACCTCGCCCGTAGAGGCCATGTCGACACCGAGCACAGGGTCGGCCTTCTGCAAGCGGTTGAAGGAGAACTGCGAGGCCTTGATGCCCACATAGTCGAGGTCGAAGAGGCTCTTGGCGGGCTTCTCGACGGGCAGACCGAGCATGATGCGTGTGGCCAGTTCGATGAGGTTTATCTTGAGCACCTTGCTCACGAAGGGGAAGGAACGCGAGGCGCGCAGGTTGCACTCAATGACCTTGATGTCGTTTTCACGAGCCAGATACTGGATGTTGAAGGGGCCGGAGATGTGAAGTTCCTTGGCAATTTGCTTCGAAATCTTCTTGATGCGGCGGGCCGTTTCGACATACAACTTCTGTGGCGGGAACTGGATTGTGGCATCGCCGGAGTGCACGCCGGCAAACTCGATGTGCTCGCTGATGGCATAGGCAATGATTTCGCCGTCCTTGGCCACAGCATCCATTTCCACCTCCTTGGCGTGCTGCATGAAGCGGCTCACCACGACGGGGTGCTTCTTGCTGACGTTGGCCGCGAGACGCAGGAAGCGCTCGAGCTCTTCCTGGTTGGAGCACACGTTCATGGCAGCACCCGAAAGCACATACGACGGACGCACAAGTACGGGGAAGCCGACGCGCTCGATGAACTCTTGAATGTCCTCCATCGACGTGAGGGCGCTCCATTCGGGCTGGTCCACGCCAATGCGGTTGAGCATGGCCGAGAACTTCTCGCGGTCCTCCGCGTTGTCGATGTACTTGGCCTGCGTGCCGAGCAGATTGACGTTTTCGGCATCAAGACGCATGGCCAGGTTGTTCGGTATCTGTCCGCCCGTGCTCACCACCACGCCATAGGGGCATTCGAGGTCGAGGATGTCGAGCACACGCTCAAAAGTGAGCTCGTCGAAGTAGAGGCGGTCGCACATGTCGTAGTCGGTGGACACGGTCTCAGGGTTGTAGTTAATCATCACCGAGCGGTAGCCCTCCTTGCGAATGGTGTTGAGCGCCTGCACGCCGCACCAGTCGAACTCAACCGACGAACCGATGCGGTAGGCGCCTGAGCCGAGCACCACCACCGAACGTTTGTCGGCCTCGAAGGGGATGTCGTGCGCCACGCCGCTGTAGGTAACGTAGAGGTAGTTGGTCTGTGCGGGATATTCGGCAGCCAACGTATCGATTTGCTTGACCACAGGCAATATGCCGGCCTGCTTGCGGCGGGCGCGCACCACCATGCTGGCCTTTTCGATGTCCATTTCGTGCTCCATGCCCAAGGCGCGTGCTATCTGGAAATCGGTAAAGCCTTGCACCTTGGCACGGCGCAGCAAGTCGTTGTCAAGCACGTTGATGGAGGTGCACTGGTGGAGCTCCTGGTCGGTGAGGTGAATTTTGTAGAGCTTCTGCAGGAACCAGCGGTCAATCTTGGTGAGGTCGTGTATCTGGTCGATGGTATAACCCGCGGCAAAGGCTTTCTCGATAACAAAGATGCGCTTGTCGGTGGGCTCACGCAGGGCAGCATCAACGTCGTCAATCTTGAGTTCCTTGTTATCTACGAAGCCGTGCATGCCCTGGCCTATCATGCGCAAGCCTTTCTGAATGACTTCCTCGAAGGTGCGGCCTATGGCCATCACCTCGCCCACCGACTTCATGCTGCTACCGAGTTCGCGGTCTACGCCACGGAACTTGCCGAGGTCCCAACGGGGAATTTTGCAGACTACGTAGTCGAGCGCTGGTTCAAAGAAGGCGCTGGTGGTCTTGGTCACCGAGTTCTTGAGGTCGAAGAGGCCATAGCCCAGACCTAACTTAGCAGCAACGAAAGCCAGAGGATAACCCGTGGCCTTGCTGGCGAGGGCCGAGGAGCGCGACAGTCGGGCATTGACCTCGATGACGCGGTAGTCCTCGCTGTGGGGGTCGAAGGCATACTGCACGTTGCACTCACCCACAATGCCAACGTGGCGCACAATGCGGATGGAGAGTTCGCGCAACTTGTGGTATTCGGCGTTGGTGAGCGTCTGCGAGGGCGCAATGACGATGCTCTCGCCTGTGTGGATGCCCAGCGGGTCGAAGTTTTCCATGTTGCAGACCGTTATGCAGTTGTCAAAACGGTCGCGCACCACTTCATACTCCACTTCCTTCCAACCCTTGAGGCTCTTCTCCACAAGTACTTGCGGTGAGAAACTGAATGCTTTTTCGGCGAGGCGGTTGAGTTCTTCCTCGTTGTCGCAGAAGCCCGAGCCCAGACCGCCGAGTGCGTAGGCGGCACGCAGAATGACGGGGTAACCCAGGCGGGCGGCGGCGGCACGAGCCTGTGCTATGTCCTCGCAAGCCTCGCTGCTGATGGTCTTAACGTTGATTTCGTTGAGCTTCTCAACAAAGAGCTCGCGGTCCTCGGTGTCCATAATGGCCTGCACGGGAGTGCCGAGCACACGGAGGTTATACTTCTCGAGAATGCCGGCACGGTAGAGCTCCACGCCGCAGTTCAGCGCAGTCTGTCCGCCAAAGGCCAGCATGATGCCATCGGGCTGCTCACGCTGTATGACACGCTCCACAAAGTAGGGTGTGACGGGCAGGAAGTAGATGCGGTCGGCCACGCCTTCGGAGGTCTGCACCGTGGCAATATTGGGATTGATGAGAATGGTTTCGATGCCTTCCTCTTTCAAAGCCTTCAGGGCCTGCGAACCGGAATAGTCGAACTCGCCGGCTTCACCTATCTTGAGCGCGCCGGAACCCAGAAGGAGGACTTTCTTGATATCTTTCATGTCAGAAAATGTATTCAGTAGTGGAGATAAGGTACTGTATAAGACAATGGCTGCTTACAGTAATTTGACAAACTCATCGAAGAGGAATTCCGTGTCGACAGGGCCGGAGCAAGCCTCGGGGTGGAACTGGGCCGAGAACCAAGGCTTGGACTCGTGACGTATGCCCTCGTTCGATCCGTCGTTCATGTTCACGAAGTAGGGCTTCCACTCGGCAGGCAGTGTGCGGTTGTCTACAGCATATCCGTGGTTCTGCGAGGTGACAAAGCAGCGCTCCGTGCCCACCATGCGCACGGGTTGGTTGTGGCTACGGTGACCGTACTTCAACTTGTAGATGCTGGCGCCGGCAGCCTTGGCCAGCAGCTGGTTGCCCATGCAGATGCCCATGCAGGGACGCACCTTGGGGTTGTCGAGGAATTGGCGTATGTGGTCAACTGCCTCCTGGCAGGTGTCGGGATTGCCAGGACCGTTAGCCAGGAAGAGACCGTCGAATTCAAGCTGATTGAAGTCGTAGTTCCAAGGCACACGTATCACTTCAACACCGCGCTTGAGCAGGCAGCGTATGATGTTGTGCTTCACACCGCAGTCCACGAGCACCACCTTTTTGCGGCCTTCGCCCTGCTGGTAGTGCACCACTTCCTTGCACGACACACGGGCCACGTAGTTCACGCCCTCATACTGCGCCGTGGGTATGTTGTCGGGCTCGTCGTCGAACACGATTTTGCCCATCATCACGCCGTGCTCGCGCAGCACCTTGGTGAGCTGGCGGGTGTCGATGCCTGTGATGCCGGGCACCTTTTCACGCTTCAACCATTCGGCAAGACTCTCCACGGCGTTCCAGTGGGAATATTCCTCGCTGTAATCGCACACAATGATGGCAGAGGCATAGATACGGTCGCTCTCCATGAAGTCGGCAAGGCCATCGGCACGCATGCTGAAGGGAGGTACGCCGTAGTTGCCCACAAGCGGATAAGTGAGGGTCATAAGTTGTCCGGCATACGAAGGGTCTGTCAAACTTTCAGGGTAGCCCATCATAGCCGTATTGAACACGACTTCGCCCGCTACGGGTGACTCATAGCCAAACGACTGGCCATGGAAACGGGTGCCGTCATCTAATATAAGGGTTACGTTACGCATGGATATAAGGTTGAAGGATTTGCTATACTATATATATATAAGGAATAGGAATGCTGGATTATGCCTGCGAGACCTTGACTTCGGGATGCTCGGCTTCGTACCAGTCGATGTAGGCTTGGTTGACGCGCATCACGCCGCCGGGTGTGGGATAGTGGCCGCTGAAGTACCAGTCGCCGGGACTGTGGGGGCAGGCTTTGTGGAGACCTTCAAGCGACTGGAAGACGAGGTGTATCTCAGTCGTTACGCCGTCAGGGCGCAGCATTTCGGCCATTTTCTCTGAAATCTCGTCGCTGCTGAAAGGTTCGTAAATCTCGCGAATATAGTTCTGCACCTGCTCCTTGGGCAATGCCTCCTGCTCCTTACACTTGAGGTAGATGTCGTGCAGGCGTTGCGAAAGGCCGCGGTCGTGGTGCAAGGCTATGGCAGCGCGGAAGGCAATGAACTCGTCCATCTGCGCCATGTCGATGCCGTAGTAGTCGGGGTAACGCACCTGCGGCGACGAACTTACCACCACGATGCGGCGAGGATGCAGGCGGTCCATGATGCGGATGATGCTCTCGCGCAGCGTGGTGCCGCGCACAATGCTGTCGTCGATGACCACGAGGTTGTCCACGCCGGGACGCAGCGAACCGTAGGTAATGTCGTAGACGTGCGCGGCAAGGTCGTTGCGCGAATTACCTTCGGCTATGAAAGTGCGCATCTTGATATCTTTCCACGCCACCTTCTCAGAGCGTATGCGGCGCGACAGGATGCGGTGCAGGCTCTCGCTGTTCACATTGCTGCCCAGGGCTGCAATCTCGCGGGCCTTGGCATCGTTCAGATACTCATTGAAGCCTTGCAGCATGCCGTAGTACGCTGCTTCGGCCGTGTTGGGTATGTAGGAGAAAACGGTATTGTCCACCTCAGAGTTGATAGCCCGCATAATGGGCGCAAGCAATGTGCGGCCCAATTCCTTGCGTTCGCGGTAAATGTCCTTGTCGGAGCCGCGGCTGAAGTAGACGCGCTCAAAGGAGCAGGCGGCAAACTTGCGGGCGGGCAATATCTGTTCGGTACGCATGCAGCCGTGGCGATTCATGAGAATGGCCTGACCCGGCAGGAGTTCGTGCACCTCGTCGGCCTCTACGTCGAGGGTGGTCTGTATGACGGGGCGCTCCGAGGCAATCACCATAATTTCATCGTCCTTATACCAGAAGGCAGGACGTATGCCCCAGGGGTCGCGCATGCTGAAGAGTTCGCCCGAGCCGCTGATGCCGCACACCACATAGCCGCCATCCCACACGGGTGACGAAAGGCGCAGCACGTTGGCCAGATCGATGTGTTCCTCTATGTATTCAGTGATATCGGTATTCTCAAGCCCCCGCTGCTGTGCCTCCACAAAGCAACGCTCGCTTTCGCGATCCAGGCGGTGCCCCAGCTGTTCGAGCAGGATATACGTATCCGACACCATGCGCGGATGCTGTCCCTTCGAGGCTATCTCCTGGAATATCTCGGGCACATTCGTCATGTTGAAGTTGGCGCAAAGGCAGAGGTTCTTGGCACGCCAGTTGTTGCGCCGCAGAAACGGATGGACATAGGAAAGGCCACGCTTGCCGGTGGTTGAATACCGGAGGTGGCCCATATAAATCTCACCCGCAAAGGGGACATAGCGGGCTGCAAAGTCCGCATCATGTAAATCATCTGCATTGTAATTGGCAAAGTTCTTCTGCACGTTGCCGAATATCTCCTGAATGGCTCCGCCGCCAAGTCCACGCTCACGGAATATAAACTCCTCACCCGGTGCGGCCTCCATCTTGACGCACGCCAAGCCTGCGCCTTCCTGCCCGCGGTTGTGTTGCTTTTCCATGAGCAGATAGAGTTTGTTCAGGCCGTACATCCATGTGCCATACTTGGCTTCATAATACGACAAAGGCTTGAGCAGACGCACCATGGCTACGCCGCATTCATGCTTTAACTGTTCCATCCTTGTTGCACTTTCTTCAAAATTTCACGCAAAGCCAAGGCCTTGCGTGTACGTTTCGGGCAAAGATACGAACTTTTTTACAACATTTACATGCGCCCAATGCTTTTTTACCTGCCGTTTGCCGTGCTGTATGACCGTTTCACTTGCCGCGCACGCGGTCTTTCGGTAGCCAGCGAGCCACCCGCCGCAAGATGTGTCGCCCCCTACCCTTGTGCGGCCTGTATGCACCTTTCGGCTGAACATGCGAAGGGCGGCCACAGGCATGCAATGCTCTATGCTGTGGCCGCCCTATTTGTGAGGGCAGATGAATGACCGCTTCCTGTCGACGCCTTAATAGTCCATTTCGCCCTGGTCGTCGGGGTCTTCGGCATCGGCAAAGTTGTAGCTTTCGCCATGCTGGCTCACGTCGAGGCCCACCAATTCGCTGTGCGCACTGACACGCATGGGTATCATCTTGTTGACCACCCAATAGAGGAGCATGCTCATAACGAACGTGTAACCTACCACAAGACCCAGCGCAAGCAAGTGCATGAGGAATACAATGAAACCCTCCCAAGTGCCCGAGAGCAGTCCCTCGCTGATGAAAACACCCGTCAGCACCGTGCCCACAATGCCACCTGTGCCGTGTGTAGGAAACACGTCGAGCGCATCGTCAAGCCGGCGGCTGTTGTCGCTCCAGTGGCAGGCGCAGTTACAAATGAGAGCGGTTAAAAAGGCTATGAAGAAACTCTGCCCTACGCTGACATAGCCCGCTGAGGGCGTGATGGCCACCAAACCGACTACAGCACCAACGGCAGCGCCCATGGCCGAGGCCTTGCGTCCCATGAGGGCATCGAAAAAGAGCCAGGTGAGCATGGCCGTGGCACAGGCCGTGTTGGTATTGAGAAATGCCTTCACAGCCACCGCGTCGGCATGCAGCGAACTGCCGGCATTGAAGCCAAACCATCCCAACCAGAGCATAGCAGCGCCAAGCACCACATAGGGAATGTTGGCTGGCGCATCGCTGTGTTCGCGTTGCACGCGCCGCCCCAGAAAAAGTGCGCCTGCCAGTGCTGCCACACCCGACGAGGCATGCACCACAATGCCGCCCGCAAAGTCCACCACGCCCCATTGACGGAATAGTCCCTCGGGATGCCAAGTACAGTGCGCCAGGGGGCAATAGATGAACAGGCAAAACAGAATCATGAACACGAGATAGGCGGAGAACTTCACCCTCTCGGCAAAGGAGCCCGTAATGAGCGACGGCGTAATGATGGCAAACTTCATTTGAAACAGGGCAAACAGTGCCAGCGGTATGGTGGGTGCCAAGGCTGCATCAGTTTTGGCTCCTACGCCCTTGAACATGAAGAAGTCGAAGGGGTTACCAATGACGCCGCCTATGTCGCTGCCAAAACTCAGGCTGAAGCCGACCACGACCCACACCACGCTCACCACGCCCATGGCGATGAAGCTTTGCAATATGGTGGAGATCACATTCTTCTTACCCACCATGCCGCCGTAGAAGAAGGAAAGTCCCGGCGTCATCATGAGCACAAAAATGGTGGCGGTAATCATCCACGCCACATCGGCACTGTCGACAGCCGCATCGGGCATCCACGTTTCGGCATCATCAGGCATCACAGCGCCAGCCAGGCAAAGCACCGTGGTGAGTAGCATGAAAACAAGCCACTTTCTCTTGAATTTCTTCATAATTGTTTAGTTTTTGCGATGAACGCCTTCAAGCGCCCATCTGATTCATAGTTTGTTTGTGTTGCTTGTCAAAAAAAGTAACCAGATGTCTTCTTAACATGTTGAGCGTTGTTAAAAATGGCACTACAATGGCTTTTGTTTTGCAAAGATAGGTGCATTCCAACCACAATGACAACTTTTACACTCATTATTTAGCATTTCGCAAGTACTTTTCCTCTTTCCATTAAATTTCATTGCCTTAAAGAGTTGCAGCAACGTATGGGTGCTTGGGTTTGTTCGGCCTAACAGCCCTTGCGCATACGATGCGATGGCACAGGGCGCGGCGTCGCCGATACGAAAACCGTTCCTGTTCGTTGTCCTCGGGCGTGGGCAACGTTGTCCACGCCCGAGGGCAACGTTACCCGTGGGCGTGTGCAACGTTGTCCGTGGGTGTGTGCAACGAAGAACTCTGCTTCTTGAAAAGAGGAGGTGGCATGGAGAAAGAGAATAGCAGAGCACAATAACAACAATCGTAATGGAAAGGTGGACACTATTTATCGCCCATATCCCAAGCGGCATTTGAGTTCAACAGGTGTGCGGCAAACCGACGAGAATGCTACTTGCAGCGTTTTTTTAAGATAGACAAGTCCGATATACCAAGCAAGTGCGGTAATGAATGTAGCGGGGAGTCCCTCCTTTTCGAAGCGTAAACCGAAAAATTAGGCGAAATGTGGAACGCATGTAACACGTTGAAGATTCCAAGTTTATTTTTTCAAATATCAAGGCTGTGCTTGAATTTTTTTCGAGCTTTGAAAAAAGTTTTTCAACCGTTAATTTTTTCATGCCGTGGAATATTTTTTGACCTATGGGACAAACCCTTGTAATAGAAATAATTAGCGTTTTCTTCAAATATTTTGCGTATTCAACCCATTTTTATCAGCCTGAAGAATATATTTGAAAAGAACTTGTAACTTTGTACCCCAGAATACATATTAATTATATTATGGATAGTAAGCATCTCAACCGTATTAAAGTTGCATTAGCGGAGAAAGAAAAGACTAACAAGTGGCTGGCTGAGCAGTTAGGTAAAGATCAAGCAACCATTTCCAAGTGGGTGACGAATACGACGCAGCCAAATTTGGAGATGTTACTGCAAATTGCAAAAGTACTTGAAGTAAATGTAAACGAACTAGTACGTCCTTTAGAATAATGGCAAACGTAAAAAACGGTGCATTCAGAGAAAGTATCATTGACAGATGTCTC
>SFEP01000072.1 GCA_004557185.1 Bacteroidales bacterium | reverse complement strand
AAGATAGCATGGGACACCCAAATTGGTAACACTTGCCCCCACAACCACCTGATTTTCATGATGGTTTGCTTTTTAGAATAGGAAGGCGCGGAAAACAGGACGTGACATTTTTTACGTAGCATCTCCTTTTTCCCGTCCCTCAACCCGTTGACAACAGATGCTGTGAAGAAGAAATCGCACTACGTGAAGAAAAAACGCCATGCCATGCGAGTTTTTCTTCACGGCATCTATCACCGGTGGGAGCACGTACGAAAAGAGGCTGCGCCGTAAACGGATATTTACGACACAGCCTCGTGGAGAGGGGTTGCCTGTGGGGGCGTGGGGCTACACGCTGCCGGCCGACCGTGCTGTGGGCGAAGGCCTGCAGAGGGCCGGTGCGGGAGCGTCAGCGCAGGTCGAGTTCGTCGAGCACGTAGGTGCTGCCACCGAACTTGTCGATGATGAAGAGCACGTAGCGTATGTCGACGTTGATGCAGCGCTGGAGTTGGGCGTTGTACTTGAGGTCGCTGGAGAGCGACTCGATGTTACCGTCGAAGGCCAAACCGATGAGTTCGCCCTTGGCGTTGAGCACGCCCGAGCCCGAGTTGCCGCCCGTGATGTCGTTGTTCGAGAGGAAGCATGTGGGGAGTTTTCCGTCTTCGCGTGCATAGCGTCCGTAGTCGGCAGCCAGGAAGAGTTGGCGCAGACGTTCGTTGATGAAGTAGTCGGTTTCGGTGGTGCTCTCCTTTTCAAACATGCCGTCGAGCACGGTGCGCCAGTCGTAGTGCACGGCGTCGCGGGGCTTGAGGTCGTCTACGTGTCCGTAGGTCATGCGCATGGTGAAGTTGGCATCGGGTGCCTTGGTCCAGTTATACATTTCGCAGAGGCCGCGCACATACACTTTGTCGAGTTCGCGTCGCAGGGTGGTGTAGCGGGACAGGGTGGTGTTGAGAGCGTCGGCGTAGTCGTTGCACTGACTGACAAAGGCGTAGAGGGGGTCGGCCAGGAGTGCCTGACCATTGCGGGCGGCAATGGCCTGCTCAAGCTTCACGCTGTCGAGGAGCACGGAGCTGCTGATGATGGACTCGAGGAGTGCGTTCTGTGTGGCCTCGTCGGTCATGAATGCGGGACGGAGTTCGAGGCGGGCCTTCTGCCTGAAGATGGGCAGGAGCAGGCGGTAGAGGTCGCGTGTGAGGTCGGCGTCATACTCCTGGCGCGCCATGGCGGCCATTTGGCGCAAGGTGCGGGTGCTCTCTTCCAAGTCCTTAGCCTTGCCCTCCTTGGCCAGCTGTGCCCAGTCGTCGACCACCTCGATGTGGAAGCCAATGGGCAACTGGCCCACGCTCAGGCTGAAGAGGGTGGCGTCGTGCAAGGTGTCCTGCACGGCGGCGCAGAGCGAGTCGATGCGTTCGATGATGCGGGCGTACTCCTGCTTGCCGCTCTGGGCAGCGAAGGTGCGGAATGCGGCCTCTTCCTGCTTTTTCTGGGCCACGAGACCGATTTTCTGCACGGCCTCGTTCATGCCCTGGAAGTTTTTGGCGGCATTGCCCAGGCTGGCGTAGGTGTCTTCATACTTGAGTCGCAGGGCGTCGCTGCTGTCCATCTGGCGTTTGTAGTAGTCGAGCAGGGGCATGACGGGCTCCACCACGCCGGCGTTGTAGCTCTGTGTGCGCAGCACCACCTCGGAGGCGGTGAGGAAGCGCGACGTGCTGCCGGGGAAACCGAGAATCATGGTGTAGTCGCCCTTGTTTACGCCCTGCAACGAAATGGGCAGGAAACGCTTGCAGCGCAGGGGCACGTTGTCGGGGCTGTAAGGGGCGGGGTCGCCGTTGGCATCGGCGTAGATGCGGAACATGGCGAAGTCGGCGTTGTGGCGCGGCCACATCCAGTTGTCAGTGTTGCCGCCAAACTGACCCACTTTGTAGGGCGGGTTAGCCACGAGGCGCACGTCCTGATAGGTTTGCTTGATGAAGAGGTAATACTGGTTGCCGCTGAAGAAGGGTATGATTTCGGCGGACACGCCTTTCTTCTTGCCCAAGGCGTGCTTTTTGAGCATTTTCTGCGCCAGGGGTTCGAGGAAGGTTTGCGTTTGGGCCACGTAGGCTGACACCTTCTGCTTGCTGGCGGCGGCATTCACGGCGTCGGTGACGTCGGTGACGCTGAGGATGAAGGTGAAGGTGAGGCAGCTGGGCGTGGGCAGTTCCTCGGCACGGCTGTGGGCAAAGTAGCCCTCCTTCATGTAGTCGTGTTCGAGGCTGCTCATTTCGTGTACGTAGCTGAAGCCGCAGTGGTGGTTGGTGAGCACCAGGCCGTCGGGACTGACAACCTCGCCCGTGCAGCCTCCGCCGAAGATGCCGACGCATTCGCGAAGCGAGGAGCCCGTTTCGCTGTAGAGCGACTCGGGGGGCAGCTGCAAACCGGCCTTTCGCAGGGAGTCGGCCAGGTGTTGCTGCTGCATGAGCATGAGGAACCACATGCCCTCGTCGGCATGGGCTTGCGCCAGCCCCAGGAAGAGGGTGGCGAAGAGGCAGGTTAGTTTTTTGAACATGTGTTTGGGGTTGGATAATGAATAAATGGAGTAAGGGCGGGGCCGATGCTACTTGTCAGAAAGGATAGCCTATGGCAAAGTGGAAGGCGAGCCCGTCCTTGAATTTTTCAATATTATAGAAGCCACGCTTGCGTGTGTCGTAGGGTGCGTGCAGGGCGATGCCCACGTCGAAGCGTATGACGATGAAGTCGAGGTCGTAGCGCAGGCCTGCGCCTGTGCCGAGGGCGATGCGGCGGAGCGTTTCGGCCGTGAGGCGGCCTCCGGGACGGTTGGCATCGTCGCGCAGCAGCCACACGTTGCCGGCATCGAGAAAGACGGCACCGTGGAGGTCGCCGAAGAGGCGTGCTCGGAGTTCGGCATTGGCCTCGAGCTTCACGTCGCCCGTCTGGTCCATGTAGGCATAGCGCGTGTTGGCGGCACGGAAGGAGCCGGGACCGAGTGAGCGCACGGTGAAGGCGCGCACACTGTTGGCTCCGCCTACGTAGAAGAGGTCGGAGTAGGGCGCCGAGTGGCTGTTGCCGTAGCTGTAGATGACGCCACCGAAGAGGCGTGTGGCCAGCTTGAGGTTGGAGTTGAAGACAAACGATTTGTGTGCCTCGGCGGTGACCTTGAGGTACTGGGCAAAGGGGTTGCCGAAGAGCTGCTTGCCGCGCTTGTGGAGCGACTCGCCGCAGAGGGCGTAGATGGCCGAAGTGACATTGCCCGCCTCCTTGGCCGTGACCTGCAGCCACCATGGGCGTCGGCTCTGGCGGCTCGACTGGTAGGTGAAGGTGTAGGACATGGAGGGCACGAACTGGTCGCGCATGGAGATGTAGAGGGCGGGGTTGGCCGTCATGATGCTGTCGAAGCCGTGGGTGGTGTGCAGCAGTTTGTCGTAGCTGAGGTTGAACAGGGTGAGTTCGTGCTGCGAACGGGCGCGGCGGTGCCAGGAGTAGGTGATGCCGAGGCCCATGCTCACCATGTTGTAGAAGTTGGAACGGTTTTTCCAATCGGCGTCGACGGCAATCTCCGTCTGGTTGTAGAAGCGCATGCGCTTGCGGCTCACGCCGGGAAAGAGGAAACGGGGGAACTTGAGCGAAAGCTGGGTGCCGAGTTCGTAGGAGTTGAGCAGGGAGTTGCCGCCACGTGCGCCGGCTCCCGTTTGCCACTCGTAGGAGCCGAAAATGCGGAACGACACTTTCTCGCCGCCCCTAAAGGCGTTGCGCTTGGCCAGTTCGTAGGCCACGCCCGGCCCCACCTGCTGGTTGCTCTTGAGGGTGGCGTTCATCTCGAAGGTGCTGTCGTAGAGTTTGTCCATCACGGCGGTCACGAGCACGTCGAGCGTGTCGCAGCGGTCGGTGGTGTCGCGCGGTGTGTAGCTGAGGTCGATGTGGGAGAGCACGCCCATGGCGCCCAGCTTTTCGAGGGTGGTGCTCTCGTCAGTCTGGCGGTAACGCTCGCCCTTGCGGTGGGCAATGGCGTGGCGCCACAAGTTGGCTCGCAGGGGCATTTTCTCACCCGAATAATAATAGGTGTAGTTGCGGCGCCGCAGGGTGTGCTCGATGACGTCGCCCTCGTGGGCCCGCAGGCTGACGTAGGTGCGGCCTATGTACCACGGACGGTCGGCGCGTGGCGAACGGTTGTCGGCGGGCACCACTTGCAGCTGCACGTGGCCTCGGCGCATCACGGTGTCGGCGCGGAATGTGGTGTAGTTGGGGTTGAAATAGTAGTAGCCGTTGTTGCGCAGCAGTTGGGCAATGCGCGTTTGCTCGGCGGCCAGGTTGACCACGCTGAAGGCGTCGCCTCGGTGCAGCAGGGCTTCGTGGCTGTGCTGGCGCAGCAAACTGTCGATGGCTGGCAGGAAGCCCACGTAGGCCACGCTGTCGAGACGGTAAAGTTCGCCGGCGCGCACATCGTAGCGCACCTTGGCCTTGCGCGGATTTTTGGCGGTCAGCACTTCGTAGTTCACGCGGCCTTTGAAGTAGCCGTAGTTGTGCAGGGTGTTGGTGGCCACCTTGGCCCGCATCTGCGGGTTTACTTGGCTGAGCAGCACGGGGTCGGTGGCGAAGTGGCGGAAAATCCATTGCCCCAGTTTGCCCTTGGCATCGGCCAGCCCGTTGTGCAGCCACAGGCCCACTTGCAAGGGGGAGTGGTAGTACGACGAGCCGAAGAGTGCGTTGTTGGGCGGATAGGCCAGCACAGCATCCACCTCAGCCTTGGCGGTGGCAAAGTCGGCCTCGTCGGCGGCCTGCTGGCGTTTGGCCTCTTTGATTTCCTCCTTGGTGAGGGGCTGCGTGGGCTGCAAGGCGTCGGTGAGCGAGCCGCCCTTGCCCTGCAGTGCCTGGCTCACGGCCTCGACGGCGTTGCCCACGGCGGTGATGACGCCCACCGAGTCGCGCCCCTTGCGGGTGCGGCGCAGGGCGGGGTCGTCGGCATAGGTTATCTTCTTGATGCCGGTGTAGAGTTGCTCGTCGTCGGGCAGGGCCGATGTGGTGGAGCACGCTGCCGCCAGCAGGGAGAGCAGGGGGAGGAGTATGAGGTAGTGGGGACGTTTCATGCGTAAGGAGGTGGGTGGCTCTGGGCCTTTCGCTTAGGGTGTAGGGAGGGTGGGCTTGTCAATATATATATAGGCGTGCTGAGGGGGTCAGGGCTGGGCAGGAGCCTTGGGCTGTGTGCTCTTCTTTTTGTTTCGGAAGAGGAAGAGTTCGCCCAGTCGGTCGGTTTTGCGGCGCAGCATGAGGCCTGCGCCCGTTTTGGTGAGCTGGCCCTCGAGGGGGTCGTTGATGTTGCGGTCGTAGAACACGGTGACGTAGCGCGTGGCACTCTTGTCGAGCCTGTACTCCACCGACACGTTGTTGATGAAGCTCTCGGCGGAGTTTGTGGCGTCGGCGCCTGTGCTCACCTTGCCGCCAATGATGACGCTGACGCGGTTACCCCAGAATCGCTTGGCAAACTGGAAGGAATAGTCGGTGGTGCTGGTGCCCGTGGCCGAGGTGCCGCTCTCGACGCCCAAGTTGATGTCGATGGTTTTGAGGGCGGAGCCGGCAATGTGCTGAATTTCGTTTTGCAGGAAGGCGTTGAGTGCGTTGTTGGCCTTGAAGCCGCCTTCCGACATCAGGCCTTCGTCGGTGACGTACATGCCCGTGGCCATCATGCTCACGGCCGTTTTGCTGCGTTGCTCGGGCGTCATGGTAGCCAGTTGGTTCTGCACGTTGAGGTCTTCGGGGGCCTCGATGAGGAACTCCAGCCCCATGTCGTTAAGCGGCTTGGTGAGGGCCACGCCCACGTTGAAGGCCACGGAGCGCGATTTGCCGTTTTCCGTCACCACGGCCTTGGTGCGTTCCTTGGCGGTGATCTGGAGCGTGGGGTTCATCACGTCGCCCGTAAACTCCACGTAGCTGCCTTCGGCGAGGGTGAATGTTTTGAGTGGGATGACGGGCAGGGCATATTTCATTTCGCCGCTGTGCGTGGTGAAGCGGCCCGTCATTCGCATGTCGCCCTGCTGCGTCATGCGCAGGGTGAGCAGGCCGCCGCCTTCGAGGTCTACGTAACTCTCGCCGTCGTCGCTCAGCGAGCAATGGAACTGTGCGGCATCGCTGATGTCGATGCCCAGGGTGAGGTCGAAGGTGCTCTCGGGTGCGGGCGGCTCGGCTGCCACCTGGGTGCTGTCTTCGAAGCTGACGAACTTCACGAGGTCGTTCAGGCGGTCGTCTACGCTGAGGGGGGAGTCTTTGAGCACGTAGGTCATGTTGGTGCGGTCGAGCACCTGCAGTTGGCCTCGTATCATGAGGTTGTCAAGGCTGCCGCGCACCGAGGCGTCGATGTTCGAGAACACGCGGCCGTAAACCATCGACTGGGCTTTTTTCTTCGTGTTGATGAGTTCGAAGTCGTTGGCCTTGAAGGTGAGGTCGAGCAGCATGCGACTGAAATCGCGCATGTCGAAGATGCCGTTCATCACCAGCGGCTGCTTGCCCGTGCTGTAGAGGTTGTAGTTGTCGAAGGTCAGACGGCTGTCGCGCATCATGACCTCCTGCTCGTCGGCTCGTAAGTCGAAGCCGTAGACGTCGGAGTAGATGTGGGCGGAGTCGAGGTCGAGCTGGCCGTTCATTACGGGGCGTTCGGTCTGGCCCGCCAGGTGGATAGTGCCCTTGGCTATGCCCTTGACGCCCATGTCGGTGCCCGCAAGGAAACCGTTGAGCATTTCGAGCGGAAAGTCGTGCAGCAGTGCGTCGCCCTCGTAGGAGCCGCCGTCGGCCTCGTGGTAGACGCCGTCGAGGCTGAGCACCTCGTTGCCGTTGCTGCTCACAAAGGCCGAAGCGCGGTGCACACCCTCGCCCTCGGGCAGATAGATGGCCTCTACGCCCACCTGGCCCAGCGGTGTGCTCGCCACCTGCAGGTCGTCGGCCGTGATGGCGGCCATGGCCGTGAGTTTGCGCTGCGCCCAGTCGTCGGTGACGTGCACGTCGCCGCTGAGCATGCCGTGCATTTCGGGCAGGAAGGGCATGAAGGCCACAATCTCGCCCAGGTTGACGTGCGCCATGCTCAGCGTGAGGTCGTTGGCAGAGTCGGCCGGCTCGCCATACAGGTGCAGGGCCGTGCCGTCGTCGGCCAGCAGGGCCACGTCGGCGCGTATCGACTTGTCACGGCCCAACTGTATGAAGTTGTCTTTGTTGATTTTGAACTTACGATAGGCCAGCACGGGGTGCTCGGGGTAAAGGCTCAACCGCAGTGCGCCGTCGGCCAGCTCGGCCTTGGCTCCCAGTTCCACGCCCTTCTCGCCATCGGCATCGTAGTAGGCAAGTTCAAGTCCCGCACTGCGTGTGAGCATGTAGGCATTCAGCCTCATGTCGAGGGGATAGGGATTTTTCTTCTTGAAATTCTGCACGCGGGCCTCCATCCTGATGCCCGTGGTGTCCTGCAGCAGGTGCGTGTGCAGGGTGTCGAGCGTCAGGGTGCCGAGGTTGAGCTTGCCCACACGGGCATCGCCCAGCACACCCTCGTGGGGCGAGGTGCTGAGGGCCATCTGGAACGAGGAGTAGGAGTAGCCCATGAAGCGCAGCATGTTGTAGAGCGGATTGGCATGCCCCGCCTCGACGTGGAGCGTCATGCTGGGCAGCATGCGTCGCAGCGCGGCCTGGTCGAAAGCCTTTTGTTCGCCCTGGCGCACCATCTCGGCCGCTACCTGCGAGAGGTGTGTGCCCAGTTGCGCCACGTCGTGCTGCGCCTCGGCCTGCAGGTGCAGGTCGCCGGCCTCCATGCGGGCCTCCATGTGCTCACGGGCAGCAGCCACCTGGAGCTCGAGGTCCTTGGCCATCATGCTCTTGGCGGGCGTGGTGAAGATGTTGCGCCGCAAGGCCGCCTGCACGCTGTAGTCGGTGAAGCGGACGTCGGTGCGCCCCTGCAGCTGCACGTGGGTCGACACGATGAGCGGTTGCTGCGTCACGCCGAGGCGTTGCAGGTGGATGCTGTCCACATCGGCCTCGAGTGCCGCGTCGTAGCGCGCCGTGCCCAAGGTGGCCTGCAGCTTGCCGCGCGCCGTCACGAGGGGATTGTGGGCTGTGAAAGCGGCCTGCACTCGGCGGTGGCGCAACGTGGCGTCGAGCTGGAGGCCGCCCAGCTGCAAGGTGTCGTAGGCCAACGAGGCGATGTGGGCTTTGGCTGCCAATGAGGCGCGGCCCGACAGCACATCGAAACTGCGGCCGCTGGCCGACAGGCTGCCCGTGAAAGCCCCCAGCCCCATGCCCTTGACGAAATGCTGCAGCGGAAATGCCTTGGCCTGCGCCGTGAGGCTGTATTGCTCGCTATGCAGGTTGACGTGTGCCTTGGCCGCCAACGTGCCGCGACCGCTGCCCACGGTGCACTGCGTGCGGTAGTCGTCGCCGCTAAACGAGGCTTCGCCCGAGGCCCGCAAACCGTCGGGCACGTCGATGGTGCTGCGCACGTCGGCAGGCAGCAGGGTGCGCAAGGCTCCCAGACGGCCGCAGGTGAGCCCGAAGTGCACACGGCCGCGACGCGAGGGCTGCATGAGGGCGTCGGCCTCACCCTTGGCGGTGAGGCTGAGCACGCCGGGCCACGCTGCCGAGAGGTGGTGCAGCGTGAGGTGGTCCACATTGCCCTGCACCTCGGCCTTGAGGGCAAGGGGTTGCTGGGGCAGCGCCTTGAGCAGCGCATCGTCCACCATGCCCTTGGTCAGCGCCAGGAGGTCGGCGCGCCCCACCGAGGCGTCGATGAGCGCGCGGCAACGGCCGTCGCGACCCGCCTGCATGGCGCGGTAGTCGAAGGCCAAGCCTACATCGAGCCGCGAGTGGGGTGTGCGCAGGTTGAGCGCTGGCACTTGCAACTGGGTGCTGTCCATGTAGACGGCGCCGCTCACCCCCGTCACAGCAAGGCCGCAGCGTTCGTGCAGCGTGGCCTTGCGCAGCCCAGCACGCAGGGTGCCGTCGGCGGTGTACGTGAGGGTGTCGACGATGGCCGAGAATTGGCTCACGGCCAAGTGGTTCACGTCCACCCCCTCGGCACGCGGCGCCTGCGGCACGTCGTATTGCAAGGCACACCGACGCAGCTCGAGCCGCCTGAAAGCGTAGCGCCCGCGGCCCAAGTCGAAGTCGCCGCCGCGCAGGGCAACCAGCGGAATGTCGGCCCCGATGCGCATAGAGTCGCCCGGCATGTGCAGACGTATGCGGCTCTTCTCAATATCGGCGCGCTGCACGAGAATGCGCCAGTTCATGGGCGTGGAGGCGGTGTCCTGCTGCGCCGTGTCGCTCAGCGCAATGAAGAGGTCGGCGCGCCGCAGCGTGGCGTGGTCGAGCCGCACCAGTTCCTGCTTGAGGTCCACCCCGTGCGAGGCCGCCGTGAGTTCGCCCACACGGCCACGTATGTAAGTGTCGGGAATATACTGCTTCGTGTCGACCTGCACACCGTAGAGCGCCACGGCATCCACGTCGACCACCCCGCTGAAGAGCGGCCACAACCTCACGTCGAGCAGGGCACTGCGGGCATAGAGCAGCGTGTCGGCCTGCTCCTTGGCCAGCACCTCGTGCAGAGCCAGACGCAAGGGAAAGCCAAGCCTGACGCGCCCCACACGGCAGGTGGTACCCGTCGAGGCCGACAGCGACGAGGCTACGCGGTCGACGGCAAACTGCTGCACGGGCGGCACATAGAGCAAGGTGGCGAGCACCAGGAACAGCACGATGGGCGTAGCCACCGCGATGCTCACAATTTTCAGTATGAGGCGTGAACGATTGGTCATGTAGAATGCGTGGGATGTGGGAAATAAGGGAGCCACCCCGCCCTGACACACTCCTTATTATATATAGGGCGCACGGCGGGGCGTAGGAGTTTGCAAAGTTAAGGCAAACTGCGTGATTGTACAAACAAAACGCTGGGACGTAGGGCTTACAACCCTCCAAGTGCCAGCCTCAGCCCTCAGGTACGACAAGCACAACGCAAAAAGGAGCGTTACCATCCGAAAGCATCCGTCGTGTCGTAACCATCCGAATAGCTGGCTCCAACCTCTGTGCTCCTCTGCGCTACACAGCCCGTTATCCTTTCGTGCGGCCTACCGCTTCGCCGCGTTTGTGGGTGTGTTTCCGTTGTCCGATTTCACGCCGCACCTTGCCGTTTCGGCAAGCGAGGAAACCGTTTCAGAAACGGGGGTTAGTCGTTGCCGTTAATTGGCGGCAACATTGCCGTCAGTTGGCGGTAACATTGCCGTCAATTGACGGCAACGGTCAAACCCCGTTTTTGCAATGCGAGGGCGCGATGAAAAAACGGAAGCATGCGACTGTTTTTTGGGACAGATAGCTGGACATCAAAGAATTGCAAATCGCAGGCTCAGAAAGCGCGATTTGTCAAAATTTTTCAAGGCATGGAATTTTGCTGACAAAGCATTGGGTCGATGCAGCGCCTATCTCGCGAAGCGCAGCGGTGCTTTCCATCGCAAGGAAGTGTAAAAAAATAACTGAAGGTGACGCTTACTACAAAGAAGACAGGAAGGCTGTATATCGGACACCCCTTAATGCTAAAGAGCCGATTAGGAAATATTGGTGTCCGGTAAACTTGTATGAGCGCCCCCAGAAAAGACGGGTGCTCGGTAAACGCATTGAAGGCGTTGCCTCCGACGGGATCCCGTGGAAGAAAAATCCCCCGCCGTGGAAGAAAGTTCCCACGGCGGCCTGTTTTTACGGCGCGCCACCCCGCCGAAAATAGATGCTACGTAAAATTAGGAAAGACCTCTACCGCAGGTTTTTCTACGAAGGTAGAAATTTAAGAATGGGGTTAGCCATTATAACTTGCTATCCGTTTAGGCGTTTATCTACGAAAGTAGAAATTTAAGAATGGGGTTAGCCGCCATAGTAACACCCGCGCTCCTCCACATCTACGAAAGTAGAAATTTAAGAATGGGGTTAGCCTCCCTCTCATCACTCACAACTGCATCAATCTACGAAAGTAGAAATTTAAGAATGGGGTTAGCCTCAAGAAAACTTGCTTTCCTTCTTCAAAATCTACGAAAGTAGAAATTTAAGAATGGGGTTAGCCCATGTGCATGTACAGAAGTGTACAATGATCTACGAAAGTAGAAATTTAAGAATGGGGTTAGCCTTCGACAGCCCGATACGAAAAGACAATGATCTACGAAAGTAGAAATTTAAGAATGGGGTTAGCCCCCCGTTTTTGATGTAGTTTCCGCGGAAATCTACGAAAGTAGAAATTTAAGAATGGGGTTAGCCCCTGCGCGCCGCACAAATCGCCCTCAATATCTACGAAAGTAGAAATTTAAGAATGGGGTTAGCCAGCAGCTACACGCGCGACCGATACGACATATCTACGAAAGTAGAAATTTAAGAATGGGGTTAGCCGCGAGGGCTTTGGTTTTTGTTCTTGTGATCTACGAAAGTAGAAATTTAAGAATGGGGTTAGCCTAACGGATATTTATATTGACTTCGACAGGCATCTACGAAAGTAGAAATTTAAGAATGGGGTTAGCCGAAAGACAAGGAAACAACAAACAAG
>SFEP01000071.1 GCA_004557185.1 Bacteroidales bacterium | reverse complement strand
CAGCTCCAAATTTGAAACCATCGTGATACAGTGTGTAGAAATAGATCAATCCATCCCCTATGCCATTTCTCGCTATTTCCATCGAAGTCATCTGATTTCAGAGCACCAGAGATGATCCTTCTAGGCGATTTGAGAAGGGACATGAGAATGATATTGTTAATTGTCATATATTTGACTTTGGGATAAATTTTGCAAGAACAAAAGTGTGCTATGGCATATATGTCAAAACTGAGCGCAGAAAGGAGGTGTAATAGATGGGTAAGAATCAACATGTAGTTCCAGTAGGAGATAAGTGGGGAATCAAAGGCGAAGGCAATTCGAGATTAACTTCCACCTTCGATAGGCAGTCTGACGCAATTGCCGCTGCTCGCCAAATTTCCAAGAATCAGCATTCCGAGCTGTTCATTCATGGTAGCAATGGTCAAATTCGAGAAAGAGAATCCTATGGAAACGATCCATTCCCTCCAAGGGGATAAGTTCCTCAGCATTCTCTCCGTTTAGAGAAGAGCCCTAATACCACAGGGGCAGGTTGTGGTAAAGTAAAGATGTGCCATGGCGAAAATCGCTATGGCTTTTTTGTCGAGTTTGATATAACTAATTTTTGCCATCTACAGTTGGCATTTCTTGAATTTTATCCATTTAAAGAAGTTAAATACGTTAAATCTTTGTCCTTCACAGAATTCACCCCAACACTTTTCTACCTTTTATCGCACAAACTATTGATATTAAACAACTTGCAAATTCTGCTTATTGCAAGAGTCTGTCCTCCATCACCCTGCCCGAGTCGGTGACCAGTGTGGGATATTACTGCTTCGGATTTAGCGGCTTGACCTCCATCACCCTCTCCAATAACCTCACGTCTTTGGAGAAATTTTGCTTTTACCTTTGCCCCCTGACCTCCATCACCATTCCCAATTCCGTTACGAGTATAGGAGAGAACTGCTTCTGTGGATGCGAAAGCCTGACCTCCGTCAGCATTCCCAATTCCGTTACGAGTTTGGGTGAACTTTGCTTCAGAAGTTGCAAGAGCCTGACCTCTATCACCCTTCCCAGCTCCGTAACGAGTTTGGGAGATGCCTGCTTCTCTGTTTGCGATAAGTTGACCACCATCACCATGCTGTCAGCAGAGCCTCCCTCAACCGGTAACAATCTTTTCGGTGATACTCCCTTGCAGACTGTCTATGTGGTGAGCGAAGATGCCAAGAATATCTATCAGGGAGTCGAGCCGTGGTCAGCGTATGACATTGTGGTGTTGCCTACCGGTATTGACAACGCAGTAGTAGGAACTAACGCCCCCAGCATTGCAGGCTACTACGACTTGAGCGGAAAGCCGCTCACAGGCAAACCCAACTTCGGCCCCGCCATTGTGCGCTACACGAATGGCACCTCGCGTAAAGTGATGGTGAAGTAATTCGGGCAAAAAAGAACAATCATCCTATTGTAGGCATTGCGCAGCCAACATCTGCAGTGCTAACAAAACCACCAACCGGCCCCTTTCGCATGTACTTTCGTTTGGAGGCGAACACGTCGTAGCCAGCAGCCTGCGTGCTCATGCGCACTGGCATACATTTGGGGTTGATTAGTTTGATTTTTACTTCCATTGTTGATGATTTTATCATGAAAAGTTGCTTTATATGTAAACTTCCTTCTATTTTTGCGGCATGAGTAAGATAGGCAGTTTCGACGAAATACTCGATGCTAAGTATGGCAAGATAGGCAGCAAGCAGCGTGAGGACTTCCATAAGGAAGCCTACGCCTATTGCGTTGGTGAGATGATAAAGGATGCCCGTAAGCAGGAGCACGTCACGCAGGAAGCGCTTGCTGAGCTGGTTGGCACAAACAAGTCTTATATCTCTCGTATTGAGAAAGGTCTTGTTGAGCCCGGCGCCGGCCTGTTCCTTCGTATCATGGGTGCACTCGGCCTTCGTGTGGACATCGTGCGCCCTGTGTGATGTATGCAGGTATCATGCTCTCGTGAAATGCCGTACTGGAATTAAATGGCTGTTCCATGTCGATGTTTGTAACTTACAGCCGTTGAGCGATACTTCCCTATGCTACTTAGCAAATCGTCCACGCAGTCATTGTCGCAGAATGTATCTATCGGCTTCAAGCCTTGTCAAAATAGGACAGCGGCATGCCGAAATGCGGGGGCGTGGGGCAGGGTCAGCACGCTGCGTGCAGGGCTACATGCAGTCAGGGGGCTTCGGATGGTGTTCCGAAGCCCCCTGAGGTGTTTTTGGCCGCTGCGCGGTCATTTCGCTGTGCGCTGAGCAGCCCCGTGTTGAGGCGGTAGCGGGCCGTGTGGCCCTTTACTTCCACCCCCATGCACCTTTTCTAAGATGAAAGAGGGTGAGGGTGGGGTGGGTGATAGGTTTCACGCCACCCGTTCGATGTCGAAGCCCAAGGCTCTGACGGCTTGCAGGAGGTCGGCCTCGACGGGCGTGCCCTCCACGCGGAGCAGTCCTGTGGCAAGGTCGGCCTCTGCGGCCTCAACGCCGGGCAGCGAGCGAGCGGCCTGCTCCACGTGACTACGGCAGTGGTTGCAACTCATGCCGCTCACGCGGTAGACGCTCTGGGCCGTGTGGCACGCATCGCCACACGAGCAAGTGCGATGGTTGTGCATGTAGGGGCGGATGGCGAGGGCATAGAGCAGCAGCAGGCAGAGGAGCGCCGTGCAGAGCATGGCGAAGAGGCCCACCTCGTCGTGGCAGCAGGCGGAGCCCGCCGTGAGGCCCGAGAGGAAGGGCACGTAACCGTGGAACTGCAGGTAGTCGATGCCGTAGCCAAAGGCCACAGAGCCTGTGATGATGCTCAGCAGGTAGAGCAGCAGCGTGCGCGTGCCCAGCACCTTGCGTACCACCAGCATGGAGGCAGCGTTGCAGGCCGGTCCGGCCATGAGCAGCACGAGACCCGCGCCGGGGGTGAGGCCCTTGAGCATGAGTGCCACGGCGATGGGTATGGAACCCGTGGCGCAGAGGTACATGGGCATGGCAATGACGAGTACCAGCAGGAGCGAGGCCAGGGTGTTGCCGCGGAAAAGGGCGAAGGCGCTCTCGGGCACGAACACCGTGATGAGGCCCGCCACGACGATGCCAATGGCCAGCCATTTGCCAATGTCCTGCATCATCTCCACAAAGGCGTAGTGCAGGGCCTCGAGGCATTTCGCCCTAAAACCTTGCGGCAGGGGGGCCGACGGCTGTGCGGCGGCTGCAGGAGAGGCGGTGTGGGCTTCGTGCCTGTCGGCCGCATTGACCAGCGCGCCGCCCCACAGGGCTGTGACGAGCGCGGCGATGGGACGGACGAGGGCGAAGGGCCAGCCCATCAGGCTGTAAGTGGCTATGATGGAGTCGACGCCCGTTTGCGGCGTGGCAATGAGAAACGAGGTAACGGCGCCGCGCGAGGCTCCCTCGCGACGCAGCGACATGGCGGTTGGTATGACGCCGCACGAGCATAGGGGCAGGGGGATGCCGAAGAGGGCGGCCTTGACGACCGACGAGAAGCGCGGTTGCGAGAGGTGACGGCTGTAGAGGCGTCCGGGAATGAAGGCGTGCATGATGCCGGCCAGCAGGAAGCCCAGAAGCAGGTAGGGCGACATGCTGTGAAGAAGATAGAGAACTTCGTGCATAGCGGAAGAAGATTTTTTTAACCACGGCAAAGGTACGGATGCTTGCCCGCAACCAAGTTGCAAAGGCTGGGCGCAGAAGGTGTGGACTCCTATTTATAATATGGGTGTCTGGTAAACGCTTTTTATGTGTTGTATCAGGAGTAATTTCGCAAGACGGTGAACCGTTTCTTCCACCAGCTTGTCATAAGCGGCATCGGGAATAGCCTTTATGAAAAAGGTATCACGGGTTTCTTCTATTGGAGCATCCTCCTCCATATCTTCATACGGTGTATGGTTGCCCCGTTTCATTTCAAGCATACGCTGCGCGAACTTCCTGGTGCCGTGGGAAGAAAATCCCCCGCCGTGGAAGAAACTTCCCCCGCCGTGGAAGAAAGTTCCCACGGCGGCCTGTGACGGACGGCTCGCCGCCCCGCCGAAAATAGATGCTACGTAAAAAAGTTTACGTACGACGTGATATTTTTTACGTACGACGTGATACGTAGCATCCCGTTTATCCCGTTCCCAGCCCCGCCGGAGATAGATGCCGTGAAGACGAATGCCGCCCCGCTGGAAACAGATGCTGTGATAGGGGTGTGGGGTAAGCGTGGAGTACTTTCACCCTGCCTGCCTTTTTCCGCAGGCTTCATCGGCTGTCTGCTAAAAGGGGCCTATCCATGTAAGGGGTGGGCCTGAGCGCAAACGTCATCATGTCTTTACCGGCTGGTGCAAGGAGAATTAGCTCATGGGTAGGGCTGTAATTGGCCTTCATAAATGGCTGGCCGATAAAGATAATTTCTTTTACGAACAACTCACGCTCAGTCAGTATTTTCACCAAGGCAGGGAAAATCTTAGTCCTGCCTCTTTGCGGCGGATGGCAACGAAAGTTTTACCGGACAGCAATATACTAAATATTCGGCCCCTCAGCGATTCAAACCGCAGTCCTCTGTGGCGTCTGTGCATTATCTACACCTTGTCAAAGCCTGCGGCTTGGCTCGCCGAGGAATTTCCTGCCACCGTCCCCAATACACCTCAGGCGGGCGGCCTGCGTGGTTGACACACAGACCGCCCGCCTGGTTGCGGGGGCTCGGAGCGTCAGAAGACGCTACCCGAGATGATGCGGTAGAAGGTAATCCAAAGTATTTTCATGTTGAGCCAGATGGAACGGTGCTCCAGGTAGTAGAGGTCGAGCTCGAGGCGGCGCAGCATCTTCTCCATGGTGTCGGTGTAGCCGTTGTAGAGCGTGGCGTAGGAGGTGACGCCTGGACGCACCTGATAGAGGTCGGCGTAGTGGGGGTTGTGCTCCATGATTTGGTCGATGTAGAACTTGCGCTCGGGGCGCGGTCCGACGAAGGCCATGTCGCCCACGAACACGTTCCAGAGCTGCGGCAGTTCGTCGAGGTGGTGCTTGCGCAGTGTGCGGCCAATGGGGGTGAGACGCGCGTCGCAGTCGTCGCCGGCAAAGAGCTGCGGGCCCTCGGCTTCGGCGTTGGGGTTCATGGTGCGGAATTTATAGATGAAGAACGGCCGTCCGCCGCGCCCGATGCGCTCCTGGCGGAAGAGAGCCGTGCCGCCGTCGCAGCGGCGAATGGCTATGTAGCAGTAGAGGAAGAGCGGCGAGAAGACCACGAGGCAGATGGCCGAAACGAGGATGTCGAGCAGGCGGGTGATGAAACGTTCGCCTACGCTCATGCCGTCCTTGATGGAGATATAGTTGGGTTTTGTCATGATTTGCGAGGAGAGGTAGCGATACTACTTGCGCTGCAATGCGTAGTGCTTGAACTTTGACTTGATCATGGTGAACACTTTGCCCGTGAGGCGGCGCGGTATGTAGAAGGGGCTGACCTGTATGCCGTTTTTTCGGAAGGCTCGCACGATGTTGCGGTTGCCCTTGATGATGTTGGTGAGCGAGCCGTTGCTCACGCCGCCCATGCGCATTTTCACCATGTAGCGCGGAATGTAGCGGCTGCGCAGCTTGTGTATGGCGAGGTAGCGCAGCATCATTTCGAAGTCGGCCGAGATGTCGAGCGTGAGGTCGAAGCCACCGTATTGCTCGAAGAACTTGCGGCGCACGTAGAAGGTGGGGTGGGCGGGATGCCAGCCTTTCACAAAACCGCCGGGCTGGTAGGGGCTGCTCTTCCACTCGCGCACCACTTTGTTGAGGTCGGCGGGGTGCACATAGAGGAGGTCGCCGAAGACGCAGTCGACGGTGTGGTCGTGGAAAGCCTGTGCCACGCTGCTGAGTACCTGTGAGTCGTAGAGCACGTCGTCGCTGTTGAGAATGCCGATGACGTCGCCCGTGGCGAGGGCGAACCCCTTGTTCATGGCGTCGTAGAGGCCGTTGTCGGCCTCGCTCACCCAGCGAAGGCGGCCAGCAAAGCGGGGTTCGTAATGGCGTATGATGTCGAGGGTGCCGTCGGTCGAACCACCGTCCACCACAATGTATTCGATGTGGTGGAAGCGCTGCGAGAGGATGCTCTCTATGGTGTCGCGCAGCGTCAGGGCGCTATTGTATGTGGTGGTGATGACGGATATCTTCATGTGTCATGCTTGTAGACCGCCTGTGCTGGGGCGGCTGGGCACGTCGCAAAGGGTGTGGGGCTATCCCGATGCTGAATTGTTATCTGTATTAACGGCCCAGAGTTGTTTATATTGTACAAAAAAGTACACGAATGCTATGATTATTTCGCCTTAGTTGGTCAGCACTCATCGGCCGATGCTCTGCACCTTGCGGCGCACGGCCTTCGAGATTTCGACAAAGAGGTAGCCCTTTTCGTTGTTTCGCACGTGGCTTTCGTTCTGCCTGAACTTGCCGAGCGCGTATTCCTTGCTCTTTTCGAAGGTGAGTCGCGACATTTCGCTCTGGCTCTTGGTGCTGGCGGTGCTATCAATCTGTTCGTCGGGGAAATAGTCGGCCAGGTCGACGTCGCCAATCATGGTGGTTTCGAGAAAGGCAAGGTTACGCTGGCGGGCGTCGGTGTAGTAGCCCACGAACATGTGACCCGGCACCTGCACCAGTACGGGCGTGATGTTGATGGCCCGCAGGAGCGAGGCGAAGAGTACGCTGCCGTCGACGCAGTTGATTTGCGAGGTGCTCAGCGCGTCGTCGAAGGTGCGCACACGCTGCGAGTAGACCATGTTGCTGGAAAGGCTGGAGTAGGACACCGAACTGTATTGGAACTTGCGCTTCTGCAAGACGTACCACAGGGCGTACACCTGGCGGTCGACCTGCTCGGCACCGCCCGTTTGGTAACCCGTGAAGCGGCGCACGATGCGCGTGTTGAGGGCCTCGCGCAGCAGTTGGTCGATGAGCGGATTTTCCTCGTTGACGTAAGCGGCGAAGAGCAGGCGCGTGCTGACGAAGCGCTGCTTGCCGCCTGCCAGCGACTGCATGTAGCCGATGAGGCACTCGTTGATGCTGCGCACTGAGAAGGTGCGTACGTGCCGCATACCTTCATGTCCGTCGATGCGCACCTCGGCCGCCACGCTGATGGGCGCTGCCTGCTCGTTGTTGCGCAGGGCTTCGTAGCGCCACAGGATGTCGGGGTAAATGGTGTATTCTACTCCTTTGTGCGGCAGTACGAACGACGACACGGAGCGTGCGTAGTAGGGAGTCTCGTCGAGTTCCACCTCCACACGGGCATTGTGGCGCGGGGCGCGCAGCTTGATGCCGATGCCCGACTTGGGGTTGCCCACGTAGGGCGTGTCGATGGGCTCCACAATTTCGCCGTCGGTGGTGGCTACCGAGAGGATGGCCGAGGGAAAGAGGTTGCCACCCAAGGCGTCGGTAATTTCAAAGTCGTTGTGAAACGGACGCTTCACCACTACATAGGTCAGCGCCGCCGATGCCAGCATCAGCAGCGCGCACACCATGATAAAAAGGAAGGTCCGTTTCATAGAAATGACAGGGCAGGCACACAGCGCGGGGGCTATGCGCCACAGGGGGTCAGAAGTGCATGAGGGTGTAGTGGAAGAGCACCGCGGCGGGGATGGCCAGCAGCGCAGAGTCGAAGCGGTCGAGCATGCCGCCGTGGCCGGGCAGGATGTGGCCGCTGTCCTTGATGCCCAACTGCCGCTT
This sequence comes from Bacteroidales bacterium, assembly GCA_004557185.1. Classification (GTDB taxonomy): domain Bacteria; phylum Bacteroidota; class Bacteroidia; order Bacteroidales; family Bacteroidaceae; genus Alloprevotella. The sequence goes on along the minus strand of SFEP01000071.1, from coordinate 8,512 downwards.
CAGCAGGCTCTCCACGAGGTCGCCCCACGTGCCGAACACGCAGACCACGATGCCCAGAGCCATCCACTGCCAGAGCTTGAGCAGGTCGGGCCACGCCATGTGCAGCAACCACGCCATGACAAGGCAGAGCACGCCGCCGCCAATGCTCCCCACCCACGACTTCTTGGGCGAAATGCGTTCGAAAAGGCGGGCCGGAAAGCGCTTGTGAAGCAGGCTGCCACACACGTAGGCTCCCGTGTCAGACGTCCAGAGGAACAGGAAAATGGAGAGGGGAAAAGCGCTTTCATACACCACCTGGCCCGCAAGGGCGTCGTAGCGGAAGGCCAGCACCGCAAGCATGCTGAAACCGATGCCTACGTACAGCTGGATGGCAAAGGCGTAGGCCCAGTTTTTCAGCGGGTCGGGCTTTTGCAGGTAAAGCTCGCTCACGGGCAGATAGATGAGTGTGAGCAGATAGGGTATGAAGGCATCAGAGGTGACCAGGCCCGAGCAGACGCCTGCGGTGGCCAGAAACAGGTAGACGGTGGCCACGGTGTTGATGAGGCGGTTGACCTGTGCACCGGCGTGGGCGTTGACAAGTGTGGCAAACTCCCAGGCTGCGAGCGCCGTGACGAGGGCAAAGAGTACGGTGAACGAGAGGGCCGACCACAGGATGCTGCCTGTGAGCACGGCTACGAAGATGACGCCCGTAAGGGTGCGGAGTACGAGGTTCTTCATCGGGGTGTGTCCTATAGATATAATAATGGATTACGCTTCTTGGTTTTTGGTGGTCGGTGCGGCGGGAGCCTGTGCGCTGTCCTCGCTTTCAGTATGCGCGGCGGGGGCTTCGGCTTGGTCGGTGCCGTTTTCTCCCTGTTCGTCCTTTTCCTTAGCCAGACGCTTGGCGCGTTCGTCGGCCAGTTTGAGGGCTTCCTCCTCCATCAGCACGTCGGCACGGCTGCGCCAGGGACGCGGTCCGAAAATGTGCTCCACGTCTTCGGTGAAGATGACCTCGCGGTCAACCAGCAGCTGTGCCAGTTCGGCGTGCTGGGCAGCGTGTTCGCTCAGCAGTTGCTTGGCGCGGGCATATTGCTCGTCGATGAGGCGCGACACCTCGGCGTCGATTTTCTCCGAAGTCTTTTCAGAATACGGCTTGGTGAAGTTGTACTCGCCCTGTGTGTTGTAGTAGCACAGGTTGGCGAGCGACGGACTCATGCCGAGGTAGGCCACCATGCCGTAGGCGCGCTTGGTGACGCGTTCCAGGTCGTTGAGCGCACCGCTCGAAATGTGGCCCGTGAAGAGTTCCTCGGCGGCACGTCCTGCCAGCGTGGAACATATCTCGTCGAGCATCTGTTCGCGGGTGGTGATGCTGCGCTCCTCGGGCAGATACCATGCTGCGCCGAGTGCCTGGCCGCGGGGCACGATGGTGACCTTCACCAGCGGGTTGGCGTATTGCAGGAGCCACGACACCGAGGCGTGTCCCGCCTCGTGTATGGCGATGCTGCGTTTTTCCTCCTGTGTCATCACCTTGGTGGTCTTCTCCAAACCGCCGATGATGCGGTCCACGGCGTCGAGGAAGTCCTGCTTGCCCACCTCCTTGCGGTTGTGGCGTGCGGCGATGAGGGCGGCCTCGTTGCACACGTTGGCAATGTCGGCGCCCGAGAAGCCCGGCGTCTGGCGAGCCAGGAGTTCGATGTCGAGGTCCTTGTCGAGTTTCAGCGGTTTGAGGTGCACATTGAATATGGCCACGCGCTCCGAGAGTTCGGGCAGGTCGACATGTATCTGGCGGTCAAAGCGTCCGGCGCGCAGCAGTGCGGGGTCGAGTATTTCCACGCGGTTGGTGGCCGCCAGCACGATGACGCCTGAGTTGGTGCCGAAGCCGTCCATCTCGGTGAGCAGCTGGTTGAGCGTGTTTTCGCGTTCATCGTTGCCGCCGAGCGAGGGGTTCTTGCCGCGGGCGCGGCCAATGGCATCCACCTCGTCGATAAAGATGATGCACGGTGCTTTCTCCTTGGCTTGCTGAAAGAGGTCGCGCACACGGCTGGCTCCCACGCCCACAAACATTTCCACAAAGTCGCTGCCCGCCATCGAGAAGAAAGGCACGTCGGCCTCGCCGGCCACAGCTTTGGCCAGCAACGTCTTGCCCGTGCCCGGAGGCCCTACGAGCAGTGCGCCCTTGGGTATTTTGCCGCCCAGTTCGGTGTACTTCTGCGGGTTTTTCAGGAAGTCCACAATTTCGCGCACCTCCTGCTTAGCGCCCTCTTGTCCGGCCACGTCCTTAAAGGTTACGTGCACGGTGTTCTTGCCGTCTTTCTCAAACAGCCGCGCCTTGCTCTTGCCCACGCTGAACACGCCGCCGCCCGGACCGCCGCCCATGCGGCGCATCACAAAGAACCACAGGAACACCAGCAGCACAATGGGCAGCAGGCTGGTGAGCAGGTTCATGAAGAAGCGGTCGCTCTCTTCGTAGCGCACGGCGCCGCTATAGTTCGTGTCGAGAAAGGCGTTGACGCTCTCCACCGAGGGATACTTGGCCGACACCGTGGGTGCGGTGCCCGTCTGGTCACTTCCGGTCTTGAAGATGGCGCGTATGTGTTCGGGCTTCACCACCAGGCGCACGTTGCCGTCGCCCTTGTTCACCACCACCTCGCGTGCTACGCCCTGTTTCACGTAGTTGCGCCAGGCGGTGTAGTCCACTTCCTTGTTCGTACCGCCCGAACCTGTCAGGTTGCCCTGATAGAGCATGATGCCCAGACCCACAATGATGGCCAGGTAGAGCCACGACAGGTTGAAGCCGGGCATTTTATTCTTGTTATTCTGTTGTTTGTTGTTCTCCATGTGCTTATGCTGCAAGGGTGGTTCGTGCTTGCCGTGCCTGCTTACTTGTGGGCGAAGCTCGGCAAGCGGCGTACTTGTTTAGTCTAAATCAGCTACCTGTGTCAGTTCGGCGTCATCCCACAGGTGCTCCAGGTCGTAGTGTTCGCGGGCTTCGCGCACAAAGATGTGCACCATCACCGTGCCGTAGTCCATGGCCACCCACTCCGCGTTTTCGCGGCCGGCTATGGCGGCGGGCTTCTCGCCCAGTTGTTTGCGGGCAAATTCCTCCACAGAGTCGGTGACGGCGTCCACCTGCTGCGGCGAGCCGCAAGTGCATATCACAAAGAAGGCGCACGGTGCGGTAAGAATGTGTTCCAGGTTGACGGTGACCACCTCGCGGCCCTTCTTTTCCTGTATGCCGTCGATGATGGTGTTGACTAATTGCTGTGTATCGTTCATGTGTTGTAAATGGTGTGCTATCGTGCTGCCTACAGGGCAGACGGCTGCAAATTTACGGCAAATATCTGACATAAACGGCCATTAGGCACTGTGCGCAACGCTTATATAGGTTTTTTAGGGAAACAAATCAAGTGGGGCGGGTTGGATAGGGCAAAAGCACTACCTTTGCAGCGCAAATGGGCCTTCAGCGCCCGCTCCATGCATGCCCGTGGCGGCCTGTAGCCTGCCGCGCGCCGCAAGCATTTTTCTCCCTCCCAACCATCAGTCTATGTCGCCTTTCATCAAGACCCTGCTCCATCTGCTGCGCACGCACCTGCTGGCCTTGGCACTCCTCACGGCTTTCCGTCTGGTGTTGCTCACGGCCATCGCCCCCGACCTCACGCCCGATGCGTCGGGGCGCTACGACCTCTATGCCATGGCCCTGCTGCGTGGCCTGTGGTTCGACAATGTGGTGTGCTGCGCCGTCATGCTCCCCGCCGTCCTTGTGGTGGGCGTGTCGGCTGTGAGCGGCTGGTGGCACCGGCGCACGCTGCGTGGCCTGCACCTGTGGCTCGGCATCACCTATGCCCTCATCTTCGCCGCCTCGGCCGCCAACATTCCCTATTTCCTCTATTTCACCAAAATCCTTAACGCCTCCATCTGGAACTGGGCCGAATATGGCACCACCACCCTCGGCATGCTCTTTGGCGAAGCCTCCTATTATATATATATGGGCCTCTTTGCCCTCGCCACAGCCCTCATGGCGTGGTGGCTGCACCGCAGCTATGTGCGCCACCATGCGGCGTGGGTGCGGCAGCGTGGCCTCAGCGTGCAGCAGCGCCTGGCCATGGCGGGCGTCAGTCTGGCGCTCGGCGGTCTCTGCCTCTTTGGCGTGCGTGGCCGCATGGGCTACAATCCCATCAAGGTGAGCGCGGCCTACTTCTGCCAGAGCACGTTGCTCAACAATTTGGGGGTCAATCCCATGTTCTGCCTCCTCTCCAGCACCTTCGACGACCTGCGCCCCGAAAACCGCACCCTGCACCTCCTGCCCTCACAGCAGGCCGTGCGTGGAGCGCAGCAACTCCTCGGGCGGCAGGGCATGCCCGGCCTTTCGCCCCTGGCACGCGAGGTCAAGCCCGAGGGCCAACCTACGGGGCAGAATGTAGTGATGATTCTCATGGAGTCGATGTCGGCCAAACTCATGGCGCGCTTTGGCCACACGGGGCGTCTCACCCCCTTCCTTGACTCGCTTTACACCCAGTCGCTCGCTTTCAGCAACTGCTACTCGTCGGGCAACCACACCAACCACGGCCTCTACGCCTCGCTCTACGCTTTTCCCAGCATCATGTTCCGCAATGCCATGAAGGGCAGCAACATTCCGCGTTACGACGGGCTGCCCACGGCCTTGCAGCAGGCGGGTTACCGCACCCTCTTCTTCATGACGCACGAGAGCCAGTACGACAACATGAACGCCTTTTTCCGTACCAACGGCTACGACGAGGTTTATGCCCAGGAGGACTATCCGCGCAGCGCCAGAGTCAACAATTTCGGCGTGAGCGACGGTTTCCTCTTCTCCTACGCCCTGCCCGTGCTGCGCCGCAAGGCGGCCTCGGGCAAGCCCTTCTTCGCCACGCTGCTCACCATCAGCAACCATCCTCCCTACGTCGTGCCCGAGGCTTTCGCCCGTCGCGCCGCCACCCCCGAAGAGCAGATAGTGGCCTACGCCGACGACTGCTTGCGCGAGTTCATCACCGCCGCCCTGCGCGAGCCTTGGGGGCGCAACACACTGTTTGTGCTGGTGGGCGACCACGGCAAACTCGTGGGAAAACCCGAGGGCGAACTGCCCGAGTCGTACAACCACGTGCCGCTCCTCTTCTTCGGTCGAGGCATCACACCGCAAGAGCGCACCGACTTTGTGGGGCAAATTGACATTGCGCCCACCGTGCTCGGTCTGCTGCGCCTGCCTTACGTGCAGCACGACTTCGGCATCGACGCACTGCGCGAGCAACGTCCCGCCATCTTCTATTCGGCCGACAAAACCATCGCCGCACGCAACGACTCCGCCCTCTTCGTCTACAGCGTTGAGCACAACCGCACATGGTGCTACGACCTCCACCACAACCAGTGTACGCCGGCCCGCAACCCCCGCGACGCAGCCTTTACCCGTTTGCGCCACTACGTCTTCACCATGTTGCAGGCCGCCGAGTCACTGGTGCAGCAAGGCTACACCACACGCTCCCCGCACGCGCCTTCAAGCCGCTCCACCGAGCCCCGTTCCTGAAGCGGCTGCACCCCCGATAGAGGGAGTTTTTATGAAAGCTATGTAAAAAAAGAACCAAAACGTTTGGTCTGTTAATGGCAAACGCGTAAATTTGCAGCCGTATTCGGGAGGGCATCCCGATTGCAGACAGTTTGGGGTATGGTGTAATTGGCAACACTACAGATTCTGGTCCTGTCTTTCCTGGTTCGAGTCCGGGTACCCCAACTTCTTTTTCCAAGCCTCCGCCGTGAGGCACTTGAGCAGTTCCGTGTGGACGGACGCCGCTTGGGGTATGGTGTAATTGGCAACACTACAGATTCTGGTCCTGTCTTTCCTGGTTCGAGTCCGGGTACCCCAACCCAAAAGGAGCAGCAAGCACGCGCTTGTTGCTCCTTTTCGCTTTTACAGCAGCATACGCCCGTCTGGCCCTCACCACCCGGCCGACGGAGGGAGCATGATTTGTGTAAAATCTAAATAATCCGACTGATATGAAACTCACCGAACAACGGAGCAGCATGCTGCATGGCGTGCTGCTCATGGCGCTCTTCGCCTGTGCCGCCTTCTACATAGGCGACATGGACTTTGTCAAAGCCCTCTCCTTCTCGCCCATGATAGTGGGCATCATTCTCGGCATGCTCTATGCCAACAGTCTGCGCAACAACCTGCCCGAAACCTGGACGCCGGGCATTGCCTTCTGCTCCAAGCGCATACTGCGGGCAGGCATCGTGCTCTATGGCTTCAAACTCACCTTTCAGAATATTGCCGACGTGGGTGTCGCAGCCGTCTGCATCGATGCCATCATCGTGTGCGGCACCATTGCCTTGGGCTTGCTCGTGGGGCGTTTGCTCAAAATGGACCGAGGCATCACCCTCCTCACAGCAGTGGGTAGCGCCATCTGCGGTGCTGCTGCCGTGCTCGGCACAGAGTCGGCCATCAAGGTGAAGCCTTACAAAACAGCCGTCGCTGTGGCCACGGTCGTCATCTTCGGCACCACCGCCATGTTCCTCTATCCCGTGCTCTACCGCAACGGAATCGTCGACCTCACGCCTGCTCAAATGGGCATCTACACGGGTAGCACCGTGCACGAGGTGGCACACGTTGTGGGCGCCGGCAACGCTATGGGCTCTGAGGTGAGCGACTCCGCCATCATTGTCAAGATGATCAGGGTGATGATGCTCGTGCCCGTGCTCCTTGTCATTACGTGGGATGTGGCACGCGCAGCACGCCGCAACCCCGAGGCCGACCCGATGCAGCGCGGCAAAATCCAGATTCCCTGGTTTGCCATACTCTTCCTCGTGGTCATTGCCTTCAACAGTTTCAATCTTCTGCCCCAGACCGTGGTCAACGGCATCAACACGCTCGACACTTTCATGCTCACCATGGCCATGACGGCGCTGGGGGCCGAAACGAGCATCGAGAAGTTCAAAAAGGCTGGTCCCAAACCATTCCTCCTGGCACTTGTGCTCTTTGTCTGGCTTCTGGCTGGTGGATACGCATTGGCCAAATACCTCTACCCCGTACTGGCATAAGCCTCTGCCGCTCCGCAGCCATGCCGCACCGCTGTGGCAAACACAACAACAGGCAGTACAACGCTGCTACCCCCGGGGGTGGCATGCTTGTACTGCCTGTTGGCGTCTTTTGCCGCTTGGCGAGGCGGGTGCTCAGAGCTTGCGTGTGTAAGTGTAATGGTTCACGTACACCTGCAGCACGCCGTTGTTGATCGACACTTCGCCCTCGCCGCTCTTGTTATTCCACACGCGCTGTCGCTTGACGCGCTTACAGAGCACACGCTTGCCGTCGGCGGTAAAGATTTCAGCATACGTGGAATCGGTGCTATACACAAGGTATATCTTTTGCGGCCCGTTGTCAAGGTATTGTCCCGCCTCCCACAATCGTATGCAGTCGTGTCGTGCATCGCTCCAGGTGTAACCGGCTGAGCCTATGCAACCGTGTTCGTCGCGGTCGCTGCCCACAAGTTTTCCCAAGGTGGCGTGTCCGCAACTCGCACACACAAAGGCCAAGACGAAGAGTGCGTATAGTGCTTTTTTCATGGTAGGAAACATTTTGAGGCTCCTGCACAAATGCATGGATGTTGCAAATGTACAATTTTTATTGATGTCCGCTCAAACTCAAAATAGCAAAATCATGCTGCCCAACCCATGTAAAAACGCACTTCGCGCTTGTTTTTCAAAAAGTAAGCCCCCTCTCTCTTTCTTTTACACCCTGTATCTTTAGCGGCCAGCCGTTTATGAAGGCCAATCACAGCCCTACCCATGAGCTAATTCTCCTTGCGACAGCCGATAAAGACGTGATGACGCTTGCGCTGGGAACGGGATCAACGGGATGCTACGTAAAAAATAAAAAATATCACGTCGTTCGTAAACTTTTTTACGTAGCATCTATTTTTGGCGGGGCGGCGGGCCGTCGGAACAGGCCGCCGTGGGAACTTTCTTCCACGGCAGGGGAGGTTTCTTCCACGGCGGGGTAACTTTTTCCCACGGCATCCCCTGTCAATGCGTTTGCCGAACACCCGTTTTGGGGGGCTCTCTCAAACAAGTTTGCCTGACTTTCGCCAAGCAGCAAAAAATGGTAGTAAATTCCACGACTTAGGTATCGCCCGTTTGCCTGCTTGTTTGCATTTTTGCCATCGTAAACTAACCCACAACTTGGGCACATCAGTCATTGCGACCTCTGCGATGGAGGTTATGCGGAGTGGGGAGGCAAGGGCGAGGTACAACAAATCATCACGCCTCATTTTTTTCCTATCATGAAACATCTGAAATTGTGGCGCATGTCGGTATTATCGGGCATGACCGCATTCTCGTCAGCATGAGCGACAAGCACTATACTAACCAGGGCATCATAGAGTCCAAGAAACTATCCGTCAATCTCGTTGACAAGGAGATGCTCCCCAAGGCAGACTATCTGGAACATCTGTCGTTCCTTATCCTCTAAAAGACTGCGCACACTATCGATGCGCTCTGCTGGATAGGTGGCCTTGAAACGGCAGAGCATACT
>SFEP01000070.1 GCA_004557185.1 Bacteroidales bacterium | reverse complement strand
CCGCCGTGGGAACTTTCTTCCACGCCGTGGGAACTTTCTTCCACGGCGGGGGATTTTTCTTCCACGGCATCCCGTCGGAGGCAACGCCTTCAATGCGTTCACCGAGCACCCGTCTTTTATAGGGGCGCTCATACAAGTTTACCGGACACCAATAATTTCTATGAAACGATTGATTTACCTGCTGCTCCTCGCGCTTTCGTTCAGTGCGAGCCCCGCGCTTTTCGGACAGAGTGCCGAGAGCAACGCCCTCTTTGCCCGCGGCGTCAGCCTCTACGAAGAGGGTCGCTACGCCGAGGCCATCCCACTCTTTGTAGCTGTCGACAGTCTGGATGCTCTCACACTGGGCGAGGCACACCAGCGCCATGGCTACGGTAAGTTTTGGCAGGCTTCGTGCCTGCACCGCCTGGGCCGCACGGCCGAGGCGCGCCGGTTGGCTGGACCCTACTACGCTCTGAAGCCCATCGACCGACGGCTCACCGTGCGTTCCGACTCGCTGATGCAAGCGGCCAAACTCTTGCAGGAGCAGAAGCACTACCAGGCAGCGCTCCCCCTCATGCAGCAGGCTGAGAAGGAGGTTAGGCGCGAATTAGGAGGCGTGTCCCTGTGGTCAGTCAGCTGCAGCCTACAGCAGTGCGACGTCTACATCAGCCTCAAGCATGAGGAGGCCATTAGCTCTTGCATCAGAGCCATACTGCCCCAGGCCGACACGATCTACGCCGCCGACCCTTACGGCAAGCAGTATGTGCTGAACATCTGCATGCAGCAAAGTTGCTGCACCTCCGACACGCGTCTGATGGATGAGGTGTGCCAACGCGTGTGGCATAACTACGACGCCATGCGCACCGAGGCCGACACCTTCAGCATCCAGTTGCTCGGCACTACCTGCGACATCTACAAGGCGCTGGGCCAGTACGACCGCTTCGACCGCGGCATGGAGCGCTTGCTCCAAGCCAAGCGCACCTTTTACGGCACAACATCGGTCGCCTACTTCAATCAACGGATTAAACATATTCAACTTGCCTTGGAACAGCAAAGGCTGGATGTGGCTCAGGCGCTGGTGCAAAGCGTTTATCCCGAAACGGAAGCCTTGCCCGACAGTCTGCGTCGGCACATGCAAGGTTGCGTCAAGGCGCATGAGGGCATGTTGCTCTTTCATCAAGGTAACGCAGCGAAGGCTGAGAAAACGTTGCGCCAGGCCAGCCGTATGCTCAACCCCGCCATGCCATATGGCAAGGAACTGATAGCCTTACTTATTTCAACCAGACTGACCTTGCAGGCCACGCGGGGTAAAATGGATGATGAACTGCTGGCCGAGGCCGAAGCCATGTGTCGCCAGTTAGCCCTTGCCGCGCCTCACGACGACAGCGTCATCGGGGTGATGAGTATGCTTCAAGCAGCCTATCATACCCAAGGCCGAAAGGAGGACGCGCTACGCATAGCCAACGACATTTGGCAACACGAACCCTCCAACGCCCTTGTGCCGATGATGTTGATGTACACCTTTCTGGATAACAATGCTTTCGTAAAGGCACGTCAGGCCGGCCACCGCTGGTTGCTCTCGCTGAATGAGACTCTGGGAAAAAAGTACGTGGCCGACTACATCGACCAGAACCGGCGGAACATCGAGCAGTCCTTGAAGTATGTGAACAACCTGCGGCAGAGCAACCTCTTTGCTCCCGACACCACCACCTACGCGCTCGGCCTGCTGCAGCAGGATTTGCTCGAGGCCAAGTTGCGCCTGCTCGAACACGCCGACAGTCTGGGCACACCCTCTTTCCTTTATACCTTGCGCGAACTGGCCGTGCTCGCCACCAAAGAAACGGCCGACCCCACCTACCTCAACGCTCTGCGCATGGAGTTTCTGCCGAAATGCGAAACAGCCTTGGGTAAGGATGCGCCTGTGTGCCGCTGGTTGCAGCGCATGGACACCTACCTGCGTTTTGAGAAAGACAGCCTGTACTGGCATGATGCGTTTATCAAGCAGCAGTGGCCGCCCGAGCATTACTTTGCCGCCGCCGAGGCCTGGCATGCACACGGGCAACCCAAGCCCACATGGTTGCCTGCACGTAAGCAGACGGAGCGCCCCGAGGTGCCCAGTATCGACAGCGTGCCCCATGACGTGACCTACGAAGAGGCCATGCAAGCCTTTGCCGCACGCATCACGTTTGACAGGGAGCACAAGCGGACAAGGGTCGACCACGAGGGCCACATCCTCTGGGCCTACTGCGCCGATGCTGCGGGCCATCGCAACCTTGTGCTGACGCAAATGAAGCAGTGGCTGCCCCTCGGCAACGCTGACGCCATGGCTAAGGTTGACACCGAAGACGAAGTGGCGGTGCTGCTCGGCACGGCCGCACTGATGGGCTGGCAGCAGGAGTGGAAGGAGTTGGTGGCGCTGCTGAAAGGCAGCAAGCACTATGCACCACACACCACCTCGTTTCAGGTGGAAGGCATCTACCAGATGCTCGACAAATATAGGGAATGGCCTGCCGCGCTGAAAAGCCCGCGCGCGGCACAAACGCTGGTGCAGATGGCCGACTCCCTGCTCAACCAATGGCAGCCCAAAGAGCAGGTAGCGCAAGACATGCGAACCTTCCTGCACATGCGGCAGGCCCTGTGGTGCAAGCGCAATGCTGAGCGCCTCTCCCTGCCCAAGGAAATGATGGACACGGTGTACCGCCACTTTGTGCAGTTGACGGAAGTCCTGGCGCAGAGGCCGCGCATTTGCGTCTACGAGAACATGTGCGACTTCCCGCTGCACCTCTGCGAAATGGCCTACGAGCGAAAGGACTATGCGCAGGTGGTGCGCGCCGACCAAGTGCACAAGCAGCTCCGGCAATACGTGTTCGACCGTCAGAAAACGAAGGACGACCACGACGTACTGGGGCTCCTTGCCGACTATGTGGACGTTCCCTTGGTCGTCTCGGCCATAGGCGATCTGCAGGTTTACGCCGACTACTACCCGCAACCAGGCCAGTCGCTTGACACATATATTGAGGCTGCCTACCTGGCATGCCAGCAGGGCCTCGACGCACGCTACAACGCCACCTACTTTGCACAGGAGGCCGAGGCGCTGCGCCGCGCACAGGCCAAAAACATGATTGGCAACGAGGAACTGAGCAAGCGCCTCAAGGACATGACTGAGAAAATGGGGAAAGCCATGCTGCATAAGGCCGACTCGCTGGCGGAGGCTGTCTACGACCTCGCTCTCCTCACCAAAGGCTATTTGCTGCGCTCCGAGCAGCAAATGCTCAAGGTACTGCTGCAGTCAGGCAACCGCACCGTGGAGCAGCAGTGCCGCCACTACCTGCAACTGAAGCAGCGGCTCGACAACGCGACACTACCTGCCGACACCGCGGCAGCCTTGCAGAAGGAGGCGGAGGAACTGTGGCAAACGTTAGCCTACAAAAACCAGAAGTTCGACGACTACACGCGCCGCCTGGCCGCCTCGTGGCACGAGGTGCAGGCCGCGCTTGAGGACGACGAACTGGCCATTGAATTCTTCAACGAGGACTTGTACGGCACCTACGCCCTCCTGCTACGCAAGGGCTACGACCGCCCCGTGGTGCATAGGCTCTACTGGGTGGGGGAGCAACTGCGGGCACTTGGTGACACGCTCTGCACACGCTACCTATATTACCCCGACGTATGGACGCGCCAAACTGACTTCGACGGCAAGCGGCCCGACGTGTGGCAGGGCGTGCGGCGCGTCTACTTCGCCCCCTCGGGTGCCCTGCACCAGTTGCCCATCGAGTACATGCCCGCCAACCCTCAGGCCGACACGCTGATGTGCGAGAAGTATGAAATGTACCGCCTCTCGAGCACACGCGAACTCATAGGCCGCAAGGCGCTGGCCAACCAGGAGCCCGCCGCAGCCAAGGCGCAACTCTATGGCGGCATGACCTACGAGCTCGACAGCGACACCTGGCACGAAAGGGCTACCCGCGCCGCTGCCAGCCAGCACACCACGGCCATGCGCGACGTGCCCCACCTGAGCCGCGCCCAGGTGGGCTTCTACCTGGAACCGCTGCCGGGCACTGAGCAGGAGGTGCAACGCATCGACGCGCTGCTCGACACCTGCGGCATAGCACACCGCACCTGCACGGGGCTCGAGGCCACCGAGGACGACCTCAAGCTGCTGAGCGGCACAGGCGTCACACTGCTGCATGTGGCCACGCACGGCTTTGTGCAGAGCCAGGAGGAGAGCGACGACGCCCAGGCCGTAACCTTTGCCCGCAACCACGACACGCCTGAGGACCGCGCACTGAGCCGCAGCGGACTCTTCATGACAGGGGCGGCCGCCACCTTCTTCGGCGACGACATTCCCGCCTCGCTCGACGACGGCGTGCTCACCGCCCGCGAAATAGCCCACCTCGACCTCACCTCGCTCGACATGGTGGTGCTCTCGGCCTGCGAAACGGGGCTCGGCGAAGTGCAGGGCGAAGGTGTGTTCGGCTTGCAGCGCGGCTTCAAGAAGGCCGGCGCACAGTCGCTCCTCATGTCGCTATGGAGCGTCGACGACGAGGCCACGCAGCGCCTCATGCAGGCCTTCTACGACGCCCACTACCGCCGCCACCTAAGCAAGCGCGCCTCGCTCAACGAGGCACAGCGGCAACTGCGCACCTACGGCGGCGGACGCTTCAACCACCCGCGCTTCTGGGCCGCCTTTGTGCTGCTCGACGCCCTCGATTAGCCCGCAGCCCATACCCCGGCCTTCAGCCTCCTACCCCACGTGAGCACCCGTGGCGGGCGGCAAGCGGCAAGCGGCGGGGTGGCGCGGGTGCAGAAAAAAGGCTGTCCCGTAGAGTGCGCCACTGGCAACGCCTGCAGCAGGCGGAGGCAGTGGGTGACTCTACGGGACAGCCTTTATAGAGAGAGGGCACGGCCGTGGTGGCGCGTACTTACTTGATGTGGCTGCGTATGCGCTTGAGGTAGGCATTGAGCGCGGGCTCGTCCTTGCGGTCGATGATTACGAGCAGCGTTTTGAGTTCGTCGCGAATGTTGGCCACCTGGCCGCCCGTGCGTGGGTTGAAGAGTATTTCGCGCAGCAGGCAGTCGTCCTCGCCCAGCACGCCTTTGGCTATCTGCATGTGGCGCTTGAAGGTGGTGCCGGGGGCGTCCTGATGCTTCATGACGGCGGCGAAGACGAACGTGCTGACGAAGGGGATGCTCAGCGAGTAGGCCACCGTTTCGTCGTGCTCGTCGAAGGTGTACTCGCACACGTGCAGCCCGAGGCGTGAGTAGAGGTCGCGGAAGAAGATGCGGCCCATGTAATCGCCCTCGGTGATGACGATGGCGTTTTCGTTGCTCAGCGCGCCGAGGTTGGCAAAGGTGGGGCCGAACATGGGGTGCGTGGACACGTAGCGGCGGCCTGTTTGCTCGTAGAACTCCTTCATGCCCGTCTTGACGGAGGCGATGTCGCTCAGTATGCAGTCGGCAGGCAGGTGGGGCAGCACGTCACGGAAGACGTCGAGCGTGTACTTAAGGGTGACGGCGTTGATGACGAGTTCGGGACTGAAGGCGTCGATTTCGTCGAGCGAGGTGAAACGCTGGGTGTTATACATGAAGCGCAGACGCTTCGGGTCAACGTCGAACACGGCCGTTTCGTGGTCGAAGCTCAGCAGGTCAACAAAGAAAGAGCCCATTTTGCCGGCTCCGAGTATGAGGATACGCATGCTTCAGGTGGTCAATGCCGGCGCACCGCGGGGCAGCGGGGGCTGACGTGATGCCTGCTGCCTGCTGCACCAAGGGTGCGCCGTGGGGGAGTTAGTTTTTGTTCATGATTTCGATTTGCTGGCGCACGCTCTCTTCGTGCACGGCCTCGAAGACGGCCTTGATGAAGTCGGCCGACATGCCGCAGAGCACACCCTGTGCGCCGCGCTTGTCGAGGATTTCGTTGTAGCGGGTGGTCTGCACCACAGTCATGTCGTGTTCGCGCTTGTACTGCCCTATCTCACGGCTGATGCGCATGCGCTTGGCCAGCATTTCGATGAGGCTGTTGTCGATTTCGTCAATCTGGTGACGAAGCACGTCGAGGCTCTCGGTGCTGGCGGCAGTGTTGCGAATAACGAGACGGTCGAGAATGAAGTCGAGCACGTCGGGGCGCACTTGCTGCTTGGCATCGCTCCAGGCGGCGTCGGGGTTGCAGTGGCACTCCACAATGAGTCCGTCGAAGCCGAGGTCCATGGCCTGCTGGCAGAGCGGGGCCACCAGTTCGCGGGCGCCGCCAATGTGGCTGGGGTCGCAGAAGATGGGCAGCCCGGGCAGGCGGCGGTGCAGCTCGATGGGGATGTGCCACATGGGGAGGTTGCGGTAGAGCTTCTTCTCGTAGGTTGAGAAGCCGCGGTGAATGACGCCGAGGCGCGTGATGCCGGCCTGGTTGATGCGTTCAAGGCCGCCAATCCAGAGTTCGAGGTCGGGGTTGACGGGATTTTTCACGAGCACAGGCACGTCGTGACCTGCCAGGGCATCGGCTATTTCCTGCATGGCAAAGGGGTTGGCTGCCGTGCGTGCGCCAATCCAGAGCACGTCGATGCCAGCCTCGAGCGCAGCCTCAACGTGGCTCTTGGTGGCTACCTCGGTGGCTACCTTCATGCCGAGTTCCTGCTGCACGCGGTTGAGCCAGGGCAGGCCATCCTTGCCGATGCCCTCGAAGCCCCCGGGCTTGGTGCGGGGCTTCCAGATGCCGGCGCGGAATATCTTGACGCCCTTGCCTGCCAGCTGGGCGGCGGTGTTCATCACTTGTTCTTCGGTCTCGGCCGAGCAGGGACCGGCAATCACGGTGGGACGCTGCGCGCTGGCTGTGCCCAGGAGGTTGAGGGGAGAGAGTTGTAAGTCCATAGTCGTTTTATGGTATGAGGGGAAGGCGTGCCCGCTGTTTTCAGGGAAACCTGCCCTAAGGTTTGTATTACGTGCTATATATAATAAAGGAGTGGTGCGGGTCAAGCGAGTTGCTGCACGCGCTGCAGGGCTTCGGCGAGTTTCTGCTCGTTGGCACAGAGCGAGATGCGCACATAGCGCGCTCCGTTGGAGCCGAAGATGAAGCCCGGGGTGATGAAGACGCGGGCCTCGTGGAGCACCCGTTCGGTGAGTTCCTCGCAGGTGGCGTAGTGGTCGGGGATGCGTCCCCAGAGGAACATGCCCACCTGCTGGGGGTCCCACTGGCAGCCGAGCGCGTCCATGATGGCGCCCGCCAACTGGCGGCGGCGGGCATACACCTGCACGTTGGCCTCGGCGTGCCAGGCGTCGGAGTTGTCGTAGGCCGTGGCGGCCGCAAGCTGCAGGGGGCGGAAGGTGCCAGAGTCGATGTTGCTTTTCACCTTCAATATCCAACTCACAAATTCGGCGTTGGTGGCCAGCATGCCCACACGCCAGCCGGGCATGTTGTGGCTCTTGCTCATGGAGTTGAACTCGATGCAGCACTCCTTGGCGCCCGGCACCTGCAGAATGCTGAGGTGCTCGCGGCCTAAGATGAAGGCGTAGGGATTGTCATTCACCACCACGAGGTTGTGGCTGCGCGCAAACTGCACTAGGCGCTCGTAGGTGCTGCGCTGCGCCGGGGCTCCGGTGGGCATGTGCGGATAGTTGCTCCACATCAAGCGCACGCCGCTGAGGTCCATGGCCTCGAGTTCGGCAAAGTCGGGCTGCCAGCCGTTTTCGGGCCGCAGGTTGTAGTACACCACTTCGCAGCCCAGCAGCCGGGTGAGTGAGGTGTAGGTGGGATAGCCAGGGTTGGGCACGAGCACCTTTTCGCCGGGGTTGACAAAGGCCAGCGTGGTGTGCAGAATGCCCTCCTTCGAACCGATGAGGGGCTGCAGCTCGGTGGCGGCGTCGAGCGTGACGCCAAACCAACGCTGGTAGAAGCGCGCCATGGCCTGCCGCAGGGGCATGATGCCCGCCGTGGGCTGATAGCCGTGGGCATCGGGGCGCTGAGCCTCGCGGCAGAGGGTTTCAACCGTCTGCGGCGAGGGCGGAAGGTCGGGGCTGCCAATGGCCAGCGAGATGACGTCGAGGCCCGCAGCATTCATCTGCGCCACCTCCTTGCCCTTGCGTGAGAAGTAGTATTCGCTCACGCTCTGCAAGCGTTCGGCGGGCTGTATGTGGTAGTTATTTTCCTGCATATTCGCCTAAGATTTTGAGTTCGCGCAGCAACGGCCGCACCGCGTCGATGCTCTGCCGGTAGCGCACGTAGTCGTCATACTTCACATCGACGTAGAAGAGGTATTCCCACTCACGGCCGATGATGGGCAACGACTGTATTTTAGTCAGATTGATTTTATAGAAAGAAAAGATGCTCAGCACCTGCGAGAGGGAGCCCTCTTCGTGCGGCAGGGCAAACACCATGCTGCTCTTGTCGCTGCGGTGCACGTCGCGCAACTTGTCGGCCGCCCAGGGGTCGCACAGCACAAGGAAGCGGGTGTAGTTGTGCTTGTTGTCCTCAATGCCCTGCTCGAGCACCTTCATGCCGTAGAGGGGCGCGGCCCCCGCGTGGCAAATGGCGGCGTGTCCGCGCAGATGCTTGCGGCTTATCATTTCGGCGGCGCCCGCGGTGTCGGCCACCTCAACCACCTTCATGGCGGGGTGCTGGTCGAGAAAGCCGCGGCACTGCGCCAGCGCCACAGGGTGCGAGTTGACCTCGGTGAGGGTGTCCCAATCGTCCTCAGGCAAACACATGATGCTGTGCTCGATGTGCAACTTGTGCTCGCCTATCACCGTCATGCCGCTCTCACGCAGCAGGTCGTAGTTGTGCAGCAGGCTGCCCGCTATGGTGTTCTCGATGGCCATGAGGCCGAGGCGGGCGTAGTCGTCGCGCATCTCGCGGAATATCTGCTCAAAGGTGTCGCAGCACACCAGCTGTATGTCCTCGCCCTGAAAGTACTGATGGGCGGCTATGTCGTGAAAGGAGCCTCGAATGCCCTGTATTGCTATTTGCTTCATGTTGCTGTGGGTGCGCCGGCCGCTTCAGAGCCCTGACCCGCGCCGCTTGGGTGAAAAGAAATCCCGCCTCCTAACCAGGAAGCGGGATTGCCTTGTTTCAAAACTTGTTATGCTTGAAGGTATGCGACATCCCGCTCTGCTTGTCTGGCAAAGTAAAAATAAAAGCCAAAAAAGAAGGATGCACAAGCCATCATTTGTATCACAGTTGAATTGTTTACGGCAGCAAAAGTAACACTTTCACCCTAACCCGCAAACAAACCGTAAGATTTTTTTGCCTTTTTCTTGTCGTAGTCTTCAGCCGACATGCTTCTGCCTGACGCTTGGCGGCGGGGCTGGCCGCGAGCGGCGGGGACAACAGAAGGCGCGGCGGGGAGCGAAGAAGGCGCGGCGGGGAGCGGAGTGTACACTTTTTCAGCCTTTCGTTTTGCACACACGCAGGTTTGCAGTACCTTTGCAGCGCATTGCTCAAAACAGGCGAAAGTGAGCAATGATGTGCTTGCCGCACGTGGCCACAGCAAGGACTGGCCACAGGGCCGCTTGGCAGCGGGACAACCAGCACACAGCCGACGAACAAATTCATATATATAATACGAAGCATACATGACGAAACGTAAAATCCAGTTCAGCCTGCTCTACCGCGACATGTTCCAGAGCAGCGGCAAGTTCCAGCCGCGCAAGGACCAGTTGGAACGCATTGCCCCTGTGATTATAAAAATGGGTTGCTTTGCCCGCGTCGAAACGAACGGCGGCGCCTTCGAGCAAGTCAACCTGCTCTACGGCGAGAACCCCAACCAGGCCGTACGTACCTTTACGAAACCCTTTAACGAGGCTGGCATCAAGACGCACATGCTCGACCGCGGCCTGAACGCACTGCGCATGTTCCCCGTGCCCGCCGACGTGCGCCGACTGATGTATAAGGTGAAGCACGCTCAGGGCGTAGACATCACCCGCATCTTCTGCGGACTGAACGATGTGCGCAACATCATTCCCTCCATCAAATACGCCCTTGAGGCTGGCATGACGCCGCAGGCCACGCTGTGCATCACCAACTCACCCATACACACGGCTGAGTATTATGCCCACATTGCCGACCAGCTGATTGAGGCCGGCGCACCCGAAATCTGCCTGAAGGATATGGCCGGCATCGGTCAGCCCGCCATGCTGGGCAAACTCACGAAGATGATTAAGGACAAGCACCCCGAGGTCATCATTGAGTACCACGGCCACTCGGGTCCGGGCCTGTCGATGGCCAGCATCCTGGAGGTGTGCCGCAATGGCGCCGACGTCATCGACACCGCCATCGAACCGCTGTCGTGGGGTAAGGTGCACCCCGACGTGATTTCGGTGCAGAGCATGCTGAAACATGCAGGCTTCGACGTGCCCGAAATCAACATGGAGGCTTACATGGAAGCACGCAAGCTGACGCAGGAGTTCATCGACGACTTCTTGGGCTACTTCATGAATCCCGCCAACAGACTAATGAGTTCGCTGCTGCTGGGCTGCGGACTGCCGGGCGGCATGATGGGTTCGATGATGGCCGACCTCACAGGTGTGATGGGCGCCATCAACAACAACCGCGCCGCCAAGGGCGAGCCCGAACTCTCGGAGGACGAACTGCTGGTACGCCTCTTCGACGAGGTGGCCTATGTGTGGCCGCGTGTGGGCTATCCCCCTCTCGTAACGCCCTTCTCGCAGTATGTGAAGAACATCGCGCTGATGAACCTCCTCACGGAGTCGATGGGCAAGCCCCGCTACAGCATGATGGACAACTCCATCTGGGGCATGATATTGGGCAAGAGCGGTCAGCTGCCTGGCCCCGTTGACCCCGAAATCATTGCCCTGGCCAAGGAGAAAGGCTTCGAGTTTACCACCGCCGACCCGCAGAGCTACTATCCCGACGAACTGCCCCGCTTCATCAAGGAGATGGAGGAGAACGGCTGGGAGCGTGGCGAGGACGACGAGGAACTCTTTGAGTTTGCCATGCACGAAACGCAGTATCGCGACTACAAGAGCGGTGCCGCCAAGAAGCGCTTCCTGGCCGACCTGCAGGCTGCCAAGGACAAGGCCAACGCTGCCGGCATTTCGCCCGAAGAGGCTGCAGCACTCAAGCACGCCAAGGCCGACGCTCTGGTAGCACCCGAGGCCGGCACCGTGCTCTGGGAGATTGGCGGCGACGGCGAATGCGTGAAGAGCATCGAGCCCTACATTGGCAAGGAATACAAGGAAGGCGACTTCTTCTGCTACATTGAAAACAACTACGGCCAGATTGTGGAAGTGCCCGCAGCGCTGGGCGGCAAACTGGTTGAAATCAACGCCAAGCAGGGAAGCCACGTGAACAAGGGCGACGTGGTGGCCTACATCGAGCGCCCCACCGAGGCTTAAATTCCCTCCTCGCAAACACAAAGCAGGCAGGCAGACCACGCGGTCGGCCTGCCTGCTTTGTGTTATGGGTGTCCGTTAAACTTGTATGAGCGCCCCCAAAAAAGACGGGTGCTCGGTAAACGCATTGAAGGCCTTGCCTCCGACGGGATGCCGTGGGAGATCGAGTAGGAGGTAAACGCTAATCGTAGGCGTTTATCTCCTACTTTTGCGTTTACCGACCTCTCACACCACCGTACATGCGGTTCCGCATACGGCGGT
>SFEP01000069.1 GCA_004557185.1 Bacteroidales bacterium | reverse complement strand
TGGTTGTGGTCTGTGCAGGTGAAAATGATATGGATATTGGTGTGGGTGTTGCTTGGTTGGGTAATGAGCCAGCAGTGGTGCACGATGCTTGTTGCATACTCCATCACAACCAAAATCCAAGATATATATCACACTTTTTGAGAACACACAACTACCATCTTCAAATGAAGAAATATGTCAAGAATGGTAAGATTTCATCTCTCCCTTCTTCTGGTTTGGCGAATGCTCTGATACCCATACCATCTCTTGAAGAACAAGAGAAGATTGCATCCATACTTGATAAGTTCTACGCCTTGACCACCGACATCACCGCAGGTCTCCCAGCAGAGATAGAAGCAAGACGCAAGCAATACGAATACTACCGAGACCAGTTATTGACCTTCAAGCAAAAGGCATCATAAGATTATGGCATATAACATTATTGCAGAGAACGAGGACTACACGATTGTTAGCGACTATCAGGCGATTTACCGCAAGAGCGATAAATACCAGTCGGAAGCACAATTAGAAAAGGAGTTGATTAAGACCCTCACCGAGCAGGGATACGAATATCTGCCTATCCACAAGGAACAAGACCTCGTGGATAACCTCCGTGTGCAGTTGCAGCGACTTAACGACTACACCTTCACCGACAGCGAGTGGAAGCGTTTTTTCAATGATGTCATCGCCAACCAGAACGAAGGCATTGAAGCGAAGACCACCAAGATACAGGAAGACCATATCCAAGTCCTCAAAAGAGACACTGGCGAGAGCAAGAACATCTACCTGATTGACAAGAAGAACATCCATAACAACTACCTCCAAGTAATCAACCAATACGAAGAGGAGCAGGGAAATCACGATACCCGCTACGATGTGTCCATACTCGTCAATGGACTGCCGCTTGTGCATATAGAATTGAAGCGAAGAGGCGTTCAACTAAAAGAGGCGTTCAACCAGATTGACCGCTATCAGAGGGATAGTTTCTGGGCAGGCTGCGGACTGTATGAATATGTGCAGATTTTCGTTATCTCGAACGGCACCAACACCAAGTATTACTCCAACTCCACCCGCTTCAACCATATCAAGGAGCAGGAGCGAAACAGGACAAAGGGCAAGAAGACAAGCAACTCGTTTGAGTTCTCGTCATTCTGGACAGACAGCAACAACAAGACCATCAATGACCTGATTGACTTCACCCACACCTTCTTCGCCAAGCATACGCTAATAAATGTCCTCACCAAGTATTGCGTATTTACGAGCGAGAGGATGCTTCTCGTGATGCGTCCATACCAGATTGCAGCAACGGAGCGTATTATCAACCGCATAGAGGTTGCCAACAACTACAAGCATTACGGCAAGACAGAAGGCGGCGGTTATATATGGCATACGACAGGTTCGGGCAAGACCCTTACCTCGTTCAAGACCGCTCAACTCGCTTCACGCCTTGACTACATAGACAAGGTGCTCTTCGTGGTGGATAGAAAAGACCTTGACTACCAGACGATGAAGGAGTATAACCGATTTGAGGAGGGTGCAGCGGACAGCAACACCTCTACTTCCGTCCTTCAACGACAACTGGAAAACAAGGATAAGAAAGGCGGCTATCACGACTACCGTATTATCATCACCACCATACAGAAACTCTCCATCTTCATTCAGAAGAACAAGAACCATCCTATCTTTCAGAAGAGGGTGGTGATTATCTTTGATGAGTGCCACCGAAGCAATTTCGGTGAGATGCACAGCGCCATCACCAAGAACTTCAAGAAATACCATATATTCGGTTTCACAGGCACACCTATCTTCGCCCAGAACACAAGCAGCGGTGGAGATTTGAAATTGAAGACCACGCAGCAGGCATTCGGCGATAAACTCCACACCTACACCATCGTGGATGCTATCAACGACGAGAATGTCCTACCGTTTCGTATAGACTATGTGAATACGCTTAAAACGAAAGAGGATATACTGGACAAGCAGATTTCTGCTATTGACCGAGAGCGTATTATGTCTGCCCCTGAAAGAGTGAGTGCTGTGGTGAAGTATATTTTGGAGCACTTTGACCAAAAGACCAAGAGGTCATCATACTACTCCTATCGCGTTGCCCAGAATATAGAGCAGATGGCAAAGGCGAAGAAGGGCGAGGTCAAGGAGAGCAAGATGACGCAGAAACTGGCGGGTTTCAACGCGATGTTCGCTGTTGCCTCCATAGAGATGGCGAAGGCATACTACAACGAGTTCAAGGCACAGCAGGCACATCTGCCAGAAGCACAGCGATTGAAGATTGCCACCATCTACTCATACGGAGCGAATGAGGAGGAGATAGACGGCATACTCGTGGAGGAGAACCCAGAGAGCACCACCAATCTTGACCAACCGAGCAGAGACTTTTTGGAGGGTGCTATCAAGGATTACAACCAGATGTTCTCTACCAATTACGACACTTCAAGCGACAAGTTCCAGAACTACTACAAAGACCTGTCGCTGCGTATGAAGAACCGTCAGGTGGATTTGCTGATTGTGGTCAATATGTTCTTGACTGGATTTGATGCTACCACGCTCAACACCCTGTTCGTAGATAAGAACCTTAAACAGCACGGACTGATACAGACATACAGCAGAACCAACCGCATACTCAACTCGGTGAAGACCTACGGCAATATCGTATGTTTTCGCAACCTCCAACAAGAGACCGATGATGCGATTGCTCTGTTCGGTGATAAGGATGCAGCGAGCATAGTCCTACTGAAAGATTTCAAGTCATACTACGAAGGATACGATGCCGAGAACGGCAAGCATTGTTATGGATACAAAGAACTGGTAGAAGAACTCCAACAGCAATACCCAGATGGATACATACCTATGGGCGAAGAGGAGGAGAGGCGCTTCATCACCCTCTTTGGTAGTTTGTTGAAGTCTATAAATGTATTGCAGTCATTTGACCAGTTTGAGGGGCAGCAATTGCTCACAGACGGACAGATGCAGGATTATCAGAGCAACTACCTTGACCTGAAAGATAAATGGAGAAAGAGAAACAAGGGCGAGAAGGAGGTGGTCAATGATGACATCATATTTGAAACTGAACTCATAAGACAGGTAGAGATAAACATTGACTACATATTGCTACTGGTGAAGAATTACCACGAAAGCAACTGTAAGAACAAGGAGATACTCGTTAATATCAGCAAGGCAGTAAGTGCAAGTATGCATTTGAGAAGCAAGAAAGAACTCATTGAGGACTTCGTGGCGAGTGTCAATGCCGATACCGATGTGGATGAGGCGTGGGAGGCGTATGTGAAGCAGCGTAAGCAGGATGACTTGAATGAGATTATCGCAAGCGAGAACCTGAAAGCAGACGAGACCTCCAAGTTCGTGGAGAATGCTTTTCGTGATGGAGCAATACGCACAACAGGCACAGACATTGACAAGATACTCCCAGCAATGTCCCGCTTCGGTGGTGGCAACAGGCAGGAGAAAAAGAAGACCGTGATAGAGAAGTTGAAGGTATTCTTTGAGAAGTATTTCGGTGTGGTCTAAATAATAATTAGTCAAGCCCTGTCTATCGTGTGCCCGTCATACTCGTTTCTGAAAGCCATCGCGTGCAGTTATTGATACTCATTTGTTGCAAAGAAGAAGGGCTGATTGGGGAGGCGACTTTTTTGCGAAAAGGTTTTTGGCGTTGAAGTCGGGTTAGATATACAACTCGTTTTCTTTCCTGGTAGCACAGACTTTTTTCAGGCCCAGTGTTGCCAGAAAGTTCATAATCATTCCAATACTTCTCACCCCTGTGGGGCAAGCAGACACGCATTTCATGCAGGATATACACTTGGCTGTATCCACCGTTTTAGGGTTTGAGAGTGGGATGGCATCGGCTGGACACATATTGGCGCAAATGCCACAACGATTGCATCCGCGTCCTCCTTTGGGGTGGGGTACTTTCCCACCTTGCTTGTAGGGGCGATTGCCTGGTACCTTTGGCATCGTGCAGTCTGCACTTTCAGCCTTGCGCATGATGTCAGCACCGAAATGTAGGAGCACCTGTGCATCATCGGTATCGGGTCGGCCTTTGCCATATTTCCGAATGATACTGTGTTCGGCTACTGCCCCCACTGCAGCAATCACACGGAATCCCATCTCTGTGGCCACGTCCTGCATCTCTATCAGCGCATCATCGTAGGCACGGTTACCAAAGACGGCGACCACAACACATTTCGCTCCACGGGGATTTACCATCCGCAAACGTTCCACCGCCAAAGCTGGCACACGTCCTGCAAAGACAGGCATGGCAATGACAGCCAAGTCATCCTCATGAATAGGGGGCAACTGGATGTCAGCGGCCTTGACGCACAGGTCTGTCACCATACTTTCTTTGCCCATGCCCTTACATAGAAATTCGCACACTCGCCGAGTTCCTCCTGTGGGGCTGAATATGATTTGATGAATCTTCATCGTTGCTTCATCTGTTTAGGTTGTGCTTATTGTGTAGCCCCACCGATAATAGGGAGTAGGGTGGGGGGACTGTCAGAACTGCATGCCCTCGTGAGGTCTGCCCAGACGTGCGTCGCTGGCCATATTGACAAAACGTACGGGCTGGTCGGCAGGCTGATTGCGGGCGGGGACGAGCACGATGTCGCGCAGCAGGTGGCGCAGGTGCTGTTGGTCTTCAAGGGGCAGCGAGTGGAGGTTGAGCGACAGGGTGAGTTGCCCCGTAGAGTCGTTGCAGACCATGCGTATGGGCATGGTTTGGGTTACTTTGTAAAGGACCGTCGTATCGGTGTGCTCCGGCAGCGAGTTTCGGCAGAAGTCGTGCTCGTCGTACACCAACTGCACGGGCAGGGCGTGCGTAATGCTGTCGTCGAAGAGGGCGAAACGGGAGCCGCCGTTGTCAGTGAGCAGGGTGCGTACGAAGAGCGTGCATCGTTTGCCGGGTGTGAGCAGACTGTCGAGGCACATGATTTGCCATTCGCCCACTTCTGAAGAGCGTAGGCGTATGTAGTCTGGCGTGAAGCGTTCCAGGCGCGTGATGCCGCCGAGGGCGTTTTCGGTGCTGGCTTCCTTCCCATATATATATAGGTCCATCAAGTCCAGACGGTTGCCAGGCTCCAAGGTGGGCAGGATGTTGAATTTCTTGTACGACGAAGTGAAAGCCAGTGCTGCGCGCGACTGTGTCAAGGGTTGCGCCAGCGCCGAAGCGGCCAGCAGCCACATACAAAGCAGGAGGAGGGGGTGAGAACCTTTCATAATGCTTGCAAAGTTAAGTGAAACATGAAACAAATGTTCATGAAGCTCGTGCTTTTTCAGTTTTCGTCACTTATCAAAGTCGTGAGTCCTTTTAAGTCTTAGTAGTTGCTGGGCCGCACAGAATAGGTTGCCTCAATGGGGCGTTGCTCTGCTTTTTTCTTGCTCAAATGCTTGTTTGATGTGCCAACATACTTGCATTTTGAAAAATATCTACGTGTAAAAACGATAATCTGAAAGATAAATTATTATTTTTGCGCTCAGATTTAACAAACAAAGCGTTACCCAAGTTTTATTTACTGCATTGGTTCTGTGTGCCAACCGTAAGGCGGGCGCCACAGCATGGAAGTGTGCCGGCGTCAGGTATCGACACATCTCCCCATGCAGGGTGAGATTGTAAGGGGTGACGCAGTAGAACAAGAAGGCTAAGGGCTTCGGGGTAAAAGAACGAAGCGCAGTGATGCCGAAAAAACCGAACAAGATGCAACAAACTGAATGGCTAAACCAAGGACTTTACAGTTCGGAGTATGAGCACGACGCTTGTGGCGTGGGTATGATTGTTAACATCCATGGCAGCAAGAGTCACGAACTGGTGGATGCCGCCTTGAAGGTGCTAGAAAACATGAAGCACCGTGGTGCAGAAGGCGCCGACAACAAAACAGGCGACGGAGCAGGCATCATGCTGCAAATACCCCATGAATTTATTTTGCTTCAAGGCATACCCGTGCCTGAAAAAGGCCGATACGGCACCGGACTTATGTTCCTGCCCAAGGATGAGGCAGAACAGGGCAAGATTCTCAGCATCATGCTTGAGGAAGTGGAGCGCGAGGGTTTGCAGCTCATGCATTTGCGCAGCGTGCCCGTCAACTCTGACATTCTAGGTAAAGATGCCCTCGCCACAGAGCCCGACATCAAGCAGATTTTCATTACGGGTGCCGATGCCCAAACGCTTGAGCGCAAACTTTACCGTGTGCGTAAGAAGGTGGAAAACCGCGTGCAGCACAAGGACTTCTACATCTGTTCGCTCTCCTCGCGTAATATAGTATATAAAGGTATGCTCTCGTCGATGCAGGTGCGTGAGTATTTCCCCGACCTGACACAGCCTTACTTCACCAGCGGCTTGGCTGTGGTGCATTCGCGTTTCTCCACCAACACCTTCCCCACGTGGGGGCTGGCTCAGCCTTTCCGCTTGCTTGCTCATAATGGCGAAATCAACACCATTCGCGGCAACCGCGGCTGGATGGAGGCCCGCGCCTCCGTGCTCAGCACCGAAGTGCTCGGCGACGTCAAGGAAATACGCCCCATCATACAGCCTGGCATGAGCGACTCTGCCTCACTCGACAACGTGCTTGAGTTCATGGTGATGTCGGGCTTGAGTCTGCCGCACGCCATGGCCATGCTGGTGCCTGAGAGCTTCAACGACAAGAACCCCATCAGCGAGGATCTCAAGGCTTTCTACGAATATCACTCTATCCTGATGGAGCCGTGGGACGGTCCTGCCGCCCTACTCTTCAGCGACGGACGTTATGCGGGCGGTATGCTCGACCGCAACGGTTTGCGCCCCGCCCGTTACCTCATCACGCAGAACGACATGATGGTGGTAGCCTCCGAGGCAGGCGTCATCAATTTCGAGGCAGGCGACATCAAGGAGAAAGGCCGTCTGCAACCGGGCAAAATCCTTTTGGTCGATACGCAAGAAGGCCGCATCTATTACGATGGCGAACTCAAGGAGCAGTTGGCCGCTGCCAAGCCTTATCGCCAGTGGCTCTCTACCAACCGCATTGAGCTCGACGCCCTCAAGAGCGGCCGTAAGGTGGAAAATGCCGTCGACGACTTTGCCTGCAAACTCCGCGTATTCGGCTTTACCCGCGAGGACATCGAACGTACCATTGTGCCCATGTGCAACAACGGCAGCGAACCCGTGGCCTCGATGGGTAACGACACGCCGCTTGCCGTGCTTTCGCAGCGTCCGCAACTGCTCTTCAACTACTTCCGCCAGCAGTTTGCCCAGGTCACCAACCCCGCCATCGACCCCATCCGCGAGGAGCTGGTCATGTCGTTGACCGAATACATTGGCGCCGTGGGCATGAACATTCTTGTGCCCAATGAGAGCCATTGCAAAATGGTGCGCCTGCCGCATCCCGTGCTCAACAACCGCCAGCTCGACTTGCTTTGCAACATCCGCTATAAGGGTTTCAAAACGGTGAAGCTGCCCATGCTCTTCGAGGTGAAGAAAGGCCGTGCCGGTCTGCAGGAAGCCTTGCGTGAACTCTGCCGCCAGGCTGAGCAGAGCGTGCTCGATGGTGTGAACTACATTGTGCTGAGCGACCGCGGCGTGGATGCCGAGCATGCCGTCATACCCTCCTTGCTGGCGGTGAGTGCCGTGCACCATCACCTCATCTCGGTGCAGAAGCGTGTGGAGACGGCGCTCATTGTCGAGAGCGGCGAAATACGCGAAGTGATGCACGCTGCCCTGCTGCTGGGCTACGGCGCCAGCGCCATCAATCCCTACATGGCCTTTGCCATACTCGACGACCTGGTGAAGCGCGGCGAAGTGCAGATGAACTATGACACGGCCGAGAAGAACTACATTAAGGCCATCTGCAAGGGGCTCTATAAGGTGATGTCGAAAATGGGCATCAGCACCATCCGCTCCTACCGCGGCGCCAAAATATTCGAGGCTGTGGGTTTGAGCGAAGAACTCCTGAGCCGCTACTTCGGCACCAAGACGAGCAGCATTGGTGGCGTACGTCTCGACGAGATTGCCCGCGACTACACCCTGCTGCACGACGAAGGCTTTGCCCCCACCTACGAGGACGGCTTGCTCAATGGCATGCTTCCCTACGCTGGCCTTTTCTCCTACCGCAAGGATGGCGAGCAGCACGCCTGGAACCCCGAAACCATTGCCGCGCTGCAACTGGCCACGAGGTTGGGCAGTTACAAGAAGTTCAAGGAATTTTCGCACCTCGTCGACGACAAGGCGCACCCCATCTTCTTGCGCGACTTCTTTGAATTCCGTAAAAATCCCATACCCATTGACGAAGTGGAGTCGGTTGACGACCTCGTGAAGCACTTCGTGACGGGTGCCATGTCGTTCGGCGCCATTAGCAAGGAAGCCCACGAGGCTTTGGCTCTGGCCATGAACAAGCTCGGCACGCGCAGCAACACGGGCGAGGGCGGCGAGGACAGCGAACGCTTCCATGACACCTTCGACGGCATTTCGCTTTGCAGCAAAACCAAGCAGATTGCTTCGGGCCGCTTCGGCGTGACCACGGAGTATCTGGTGAATGCTGAGGAAATACAGATTAAGGTGGCTCAGGGTGCCAAGCCCGGCGAGGGCGGCCAGTTGCCCGGCTATAAGGTCAACGAAATCATTGCCCGCACGCGCCACTCCATCCCAGGCATCTCGCTCATTTCGCCCCCGCCTCACCACGACATCTATTCTATTGAAGACTTGGCTCAGCTCATCTTCGACCTCAAGAATGTGAACCCCAAGGCCAAGGTGAGCGTGAAGCTGGTGGCCGAAAGCGGCGTAGGCACTATTGCAGCAGGTGTGGCCAAGGCTAAGGCCGACCTCATCGTCATCAGCGGTGCTGAGGGCGGTACGGGTGCTTCGCCCGCCAGCAGCATGCGTTACGCCGGCATTTCGCCCGAAATAGGTTTGAGCGAAACACAGCAGACGCTCGTGCTCAACGGCCTGCGCGGCCAGGTGCGCTTGCAAACCGACGGCCAGATCAAGACAGGCCGCGACATCATATCCATGGCTCTGCTCGGTGCTGAGGAGTTCGGCTTCGGCACCACGGTGCTCATTGTGCTGGGCTGCGTGATGATGCGCAAGTGCCACGCCAACACCTGCCCTGTGGGTGTAGCCACGCAGAACCCCGAACTGCGCGAGCACTTCCGCGGTCACTACGAGTATGTGGTGAACTACTTCCGCTTCCTGGCACAGGAGGTGCGCGAATATTTGGCCGAAATGGGCTTCCGCAAGTTGGACGACATCATTGGTCACACCGAACTCATCACGCTTCGCCACCGTGAAGCCGGCAGCAAGGCCGCACTACTCGACTTCGGTGCCATGCTGCACCGCGTGCCCGGCGATGCTGCCTTGCACCACGTCACCGAGCAGCGTCACGACATCGATTGCGTGAAGGACCAGGGCATCCTGCTCGCCGCTGCCGAAGCCATCGACAACCAGAAGGAAGTGTCGCTTGAGTATGCCATTGGCAACACCGACCGCTCGGTGGGCGCCATGCTTTCGGGCGCCGTGGCTGCCAAGTACGGCCAGGCTGGTTTGCCCGACGAAACCATCAACATCAAGTTCAAGGGCTCTGCGGGACAGAGCTTCGGCGCCTTCCTCGTGCATGGCATCAACTTCAAGCTTGAGGGCGAGGCCAACGACTACCTCGGTAAGGGGCTCAGCGGCGGCCGCATTGCCGTGATGCCGCCAGTGCGCTCCAACTTTGCTGCCGAGAACAACACCATTGCGGGCAACACCTTGCTCTATGGTGCTACGAGCGGCGAAGTCTACATCAACGGCATCGTGGGCGAACGTTTTGCTGTGCGCAACTCGGGTGCCATCGCCGTGGTGGAAGGCGTGGGCGACCACTGCTGCGAATACATGACCGGCGGACGCGTGGTGGTGCTGGGTGAAACCGGCCGCAACTTTGCCGCGGGCATGAGCGGCGGTGTGGCTTATGTGTGGGACAAGAACCACACCTTCGACTACTTCTGCAACATGGAGATGGTGGAACTCTCCCTGCTCGAGGACTCTGCTTCGCGCAAGGAACTGCACGAACTCATCCGCCAGCACTACCTCTACACGGGGTCGCAGCTGGCCCGCCAGATGCTCGACAACTGGACTGCTTACGTGGACGACTTCATACAGGTTACGCCCATTGAGTACAAACGTGTGCTTGCTGAGGAGCAGATGCGCAAACTCCAGCAGAAGATTGCCGAAGTGCAGAGAGATTATTAACCGGGAACGGCAGCACGGCCGTGCCAATGCTAAGGCCGTGCTGCTCTCCTCAAACATAGGCCGTCGCTCCCTCTATATATAATAAGGAGTGCCGCCCACACCCAAGCCTGAGGGCACGTGCCCAAGGCTCGATAACAAGACAAACATCCTATGGGAAACCCCAAAGCTTTTCTTACAGTGCCCCGCCGCGAGGCTGGTTATCGCCCAATTCATGAGCGCATAGCCGATTTTGGTGAAGTGGAGCAGACGCTCAACTCAAGCGACCGCAAGTTGCAGGCTTCACGATGCATGGACTGTGGCGTACCCTTCTGCCACTGGGCCTGTCCGTTGGGCAACCGTCCGCCCGAGTTCCAGGACGCGCTCTTCAAGAGCAAATGGCGCGAGGCGTGGCGCATACTCAATGCCACCAACGACTTCCCTGAGTTTACGGGACGCATTTGCCCCGCACTCTGCGAAAAGAGTTGCGTGCTCAAACTCAGTATGGATGAGCCCGTCACCATACGCGAGAACGAGTGCTCCATAGCCGAGCGCGCCTTCCGCGAGGGTTACATTCAGCCTGCTCAGATTGAACGCAACGGCAAGCGCGTGGCCGTCGTCGGCTCTGGCCCTGCCGGCCTGGCCGCTGCCAACCAGCTGAACCACCGCGGCTACGAAGTGACGGTGTTCGAGAAAGACGAATACGTGGGCGGCTTGCTCCGCTTCGGCATACCGAACTTCAAACTGCAGAAAACGGTGATTGACCGCCGTGTGAAGGTGATGGAGGACGAGGGCGTAATCTTCAAGGTTTCATCGCCCGTCGACGTACAGAAGTTGCCCAAGGGCTTCGATGCCTACTGCATCTGCACGGGTACGCCCACCGCACGCGACCTCGCCATTCCTGGTCGTGAACTGAAAGGCATACACTTTGCCCTCGAAATGCTGGCTCAGCAGAACCGCGTGCTCGCCGGCCAGCAGTTCGCGGACAAGGACTTGGTGAATGCCAAAGGCAAGCGTGTGCTCGTCATTGGCGGCGGCGACACGGGCAGCGACTGCATTGGCACCAGCAACCGCCAGGGTGCCAAGAGCGTGACGCAGATTGAAATCATGCCCAAGCCGCCCGTAGGCCACAACCCGCAAACGCCCTGGCCGCAGTGGCCCATGGTGCTCAAAACGAGTTCGAGCCACGAGGAGGGATGCGAACGCCGCTGGTCGTTAGCCTCGAACAAGTTCATCGGTACGAAGAACGGCCACGTGTGTGGCGTAGAAGTGGAGGAAGTGGAGTGGAAACCCAACCCTGAGGGCGGTCGCCCAGGCGATGCAGCCACAGGTGCCAGTCTGGTGGTGAAATGCATTGCTGGCGGCCGTAAGGCTGCTGCCGACATCGATGCCTATCTGCAAGGTCAGCAAGCCTAAGCTTCGCATCCAAACTACTCAACTTTGACAAGCAACCGTTCCGTGAGGGAGCGTTCCCTCGCGGCACGGTTGCTTTTGCTGTTTTGGGTCGGTCACCTCGTTCTTATCCCCCTTCTTTTCGTTTTTCTTACAGGCGAAACCATTCCTGTAAGGGACTTCGTGCGTTGCCATGCCGGCATGGCAACGTTGTTATGCCGGCATGGCAACGTTGTTACGGCGGCATGGCAACGTTGTTACGGCGGCATGGCAACGTT
>SFEP01000068.1 GCA_004557185.1 Bacteroidales bacterium | reverse complement strand
ATAAATGTCATGCTCGCTGCTGCTGCATATAACCTCAAAAGAGCCATGAGGCTCCTTTTGTGCCTTTTCAGATGGTTCATCAAGAGGCTCATGGCAGAGCGGCAATGGCCAGTTAACACATGCAATGCATGTACATGTGCCCATGCATAAAGTTTTTAAGGCTTGACTACGTAAAAATCATCACGTCGTACGTAAAAATTTTTACGTAGCATCTATTTTTCAGTACTCCTAAGCCTGTCAGAATGGGCTCCTTTTCGTGAAGCCAAATGAGTAGCGCCCAAAGCCGATAGGATTTGAGCGATGCCATGGCGAGAAAAGGTGGGATAAGAGCCAATGAAGCCCCCCTACTACACATGTGACGCGTATGAAGATAGTAGTAACAGGAACCCGCGGCATTCCCCACGTAATGGGGGGAGTGGAGACGCATTGTGAGGAATTGTATCCGCGCATCAGCGCCATGGGGGCAGACGTAACGGTCGTCAGACGTGCCTCCTACGTAGAAGATGGCTTGACAGCATGGAACGGCGTGCGCCTTGTAGATGTGGCTTCACCTAAGATGAAATCATTTGAGGCTATCATACACACTATCAAGGCTGTGCACAAGGCCAAGCAACTGAAAGCAGATGTGCTACACATCCACGCCATCGGGCCTGCCCTACTCACGCCCTATGCCCGCTTGCTGGGCATGAAGGTGGTGTTTACGCATCACGGGCCTGACTATGACCGCGACAAGTGGGGCAAGGCAGCGAAGATGATATTGAAGCTCGGAGAGAGGATGGGATGCAAGTTTGCCAACGAGGTGATTGTTATCTCGGACGTGATCAAGAATCTCATTGCAAGGAAGTATGGACGTACGGAGCATGTACATCTTATATACAATGGTGTACCATTACCTGAGATATGCGACTATCCTGAATACTTTGAGGAATTGGGCATAAGTAAAGGGAACTACATACTCGGAATGTGCCGGTTTGTGCCCGAAAAGAATCTGCATCATTTGGTGCAGGCCTTTGCGAAGCTAAAGCAACGCACAGCTACGGCGTGCAAACTGGTATTGGCTGGCGACACAGGCTTTGAGGACGCATACTCCCTAAGGCTCAAAGAAGACGCAAAGGCAAACGGCGTTGTGCTGACGGGATTTATCAAAGGGCGCAAACTACATTCGCTCTTGACCCACTGTCGCTGCTACTGCCTGCCCTCCTCGTACGAGGGTTTGCCCATCGCTTTGTTAGAGGCCATGAGTTATCAGGTGCCTGTGGTGGTAAGCGACATTCCCGCCAACCTTGAAGTGGGACTATCGGCTGAGAACTACTTCACCTGCGGCAATGTGGAGGCTCTTTCACTGAAACTGGAGGAAGTGTTGAGCCGACCCGCCGCCCCTATCCATTATGATATGGACAAATATGATTGGGACAAGATAGCCGCCCAAGTGTTTAAGGTTTACACGGACCTAAAATGTAATTAACCGACATGAAACGCAGAGGTTGGCATCACCCGATTGACAGTATGACAAAAAACAAGAAGTGAGTAAGTTCGGTGGTCGCAAAAAATGCATCGCTGCCCGCTTTTTC
Organism: Bacteroidales bacterium; assembly: GCA_004557185.1. GTDB lineage: Bacteria > Bacteroidota > Bacteroidia > Bacteroidales > Bacteroidaceae > Alloprevotella. Next base: position 10,128 of record SFEP01000068.1, on the reverse strand, counting down.
TTGTTCATTCCCACAGTTTGCACTAATTTTGCGCCACAAACCAGGCATGTAAGGCTGAATGCAGCACTTGCAACCTGCTTATGTAGTGCTTGCCTGTGGGCGGATTGATGCCACATAGTGATGTACTGCGCTCACAAATTCACAGCTTTTTATTGAAGCACAACTACACCAAGCCTTGACCCCCATGAGTTGCATTCTCCACATAGAGACCGCTACCAATACATGCTCCGTTGCGCTGACGCAGGACGGGGTATGCCTGTTTGAGCAGATTGACGAACAAGGGCCGAACCATGCCCGCGTGCTGGCACCTTTCGCCGAGGAGGCATTGTCGTTTGCTGAGAGTCACGCTATTCCGCTTGACGCCGTGGCCGTCAGCATGGGGCCAGGTTCCTATACGGGTCTGCGCATTGGCGTGTCGACGGCTAAAGGCATCTGCTACGGACGCGGAGCGAAACTGGTGCCTGTACCCACGTTGCAACTCCTCACGGTGCCCCTGCTGTTAGGGACGGAGGAAATGCCGGACGACGCGTTGCTGTGTCCCATGATTGACGCCCGCCGCATGGAAGTGTATTGCACACTTTATGACCGTGCCCTGCGCGAGGTGATGCTGACGCGTGCCATGGTGGTGGAACCGCACACATTCGATGCCTGGCTTGACGAGCGCCCCATCTACTTCATTGGTCCTGGAAGCGCCAAATGCCGCGACATCATTACGCACCCCGCCGCACGCTGGGCCACTGACATAAGGCCGCTGGCACGCCACATGATGCCTCTGGCTGAAAGGGCATTGGCCCGCGGAGAAGAGGCGGATGTAGCCTACTTTGAGCCTTTTTACCTGAAGGAGTTTGTAGCCACCGTGAGCAAGAAAGATGTGCTCCACATGCCTGCTCACTAATTTCTCGTCTATTCAAGAACTGAGGCAAGGGCTGACGGCACCTCACAAGCATCTTACACTCCCACACACCAACATGAAAGATTTCAGTTACATGATGCCCCACCCCGAGGAGCACGTGTTACCCACATACAACGCCCAGGAACCGCGACTGCTCCTGCCCGAATACGGACGCATGGTGCAGGAGATGGCACAATACGCGCTTACCATTGACAACAAAGACGAGCGTCAGACGTATGCCGAGGCCATTGTGTCGGTTATGGCAGGATTGTGCCCGCAAATGCGTGATGTGCCCGACTACCAGCAGAAGTTGTGGGACCATTTGGCCTATATGACGGACTACAAGCTCGACATTGACTACCCGTGTCAACCCGAACGTTACGACACTTCGCAACGTCCGCAGCATCTTGACTACCCACACCACAAAATAGGGTTGCGTCATTACGGCTACCTCACGGAAGCAGCCATCGACATCCTGGCCGCACAGCCCGAGGGTCCTGAACGCGATGTGCTGACACGCGTGGTGGCCAACCGCATGAAACGTAACCTGGCCGACTGGAAAGGCGATGGTATGGACGACGCCAAAGTGGCACAGGACCTGGAAACTTATACCGATGGACGCATCTGCCCCGACTTCAGTGACCAACCGCTGATGAGAATGGTGGACAACCGCTTCCGCACACGCAAGAACAAGGCTCAATTCGACCATTAAGGTGGGCTTCGATAAAGATTCCGCCGCCAAAAGGATAATTTATTACAAGTTGACGTTCTGCCACCCGTTGGATTCTTTTCGATTTAAGTGGCAGGTAGAGTCGGCCACGCAGGCCGCTACACGCCCTCTTGAATAGGTAAATTGAACGCGAAAATCATTCCGAAATCTGATAAAGCGAATGGATATGCCCACCTTGAGCCAATCAGGCAAACGCCTAACCACGCTTACCACCACGACACGAGCCTATCCCACTCTTCCCTCCCCTCACAACTTGCCACGCCATGTCCTCTTTTCTGATTGAAGGTGGTCACCGCCTTAAAGGTGACATCACACCGCAGGGCGCCAAAAACGAGGCCTTGCAGGTTATTTGCGCCACGCTGCTGACCACTGAGCCTGTGCGCCTGCGCCACATTCCCGATATTCTGGATGTGAACAACCTCATTCTGACACTTGAGGCTATGGGCGTAGAGGTGACGCGTCACGAAGGGGGCGACTGCACGTTTTGTGCGGCACATGTAGACGAGCATTATCTGCAGAGTGAGGACTTTCTGCACCGTTGCACCATGCTGCGCGGTTCGGTGCTGCTGCTCGGTCCGCTTACAGCACGCTTCGGGCACGCCGTCATGGCCAAGCCTGGTGGCGACAAGATAGGCCGGCGCCGCCTCGACACGCACTTCTACGGTTTACAGAAATTAGGTGCCACCTTCGCGCTTGACGACGAAGCCGGAGTCTATACCATCGAGGCTCAACAGTTGAAGGGCGCATACATGCTACTTGACGAGGCCTCCATCACAGGCACAGCCAACATCATCATGGCTGCCGTGCTGGCCAAGGGCACCACCACCATCTACAACGCTGCCTGCGAGCCTTACATCCAGCAACTCTGCCATATGCTTTGCCGCATGGGCGCCAAGATTTCGGGCATTGCGTCGAACCTGCTCACCATTGAGGGCGTTGAAGCCCTGCATGGCGCCGAGCACACCATTCTGCCCGACATGATTGAGATTGGCTCCTTCATTGGCATGGGCGCTATGGTGGGCGACGGACTGACCATTCACCACGCTGGCACGGAGCACCTCGGCATCATACCTGAGTCGTTCCGACGTTTGGGCATCACGGTTGAGGAGCAAGGCGACGACCTCTTCATTCCCCGTCATGAGCATTACGAGATTGACTCGTTCATCGATGGCTCGTTCATGACGCTGGCCGACGCCCCTTGGCCAGGTCTCACGCCCGACTTGCTGAGCATCCTGCTCGTAGTGGCTACACAGGCTCGCGGCTCGGTGCTGTTCCATCAGAAAATGTTTGAGAGCCGTCTTTTCTTTGTCGACAAACTCATCGACATGGGGGCTCAAGTCATACTCTGCGACCCGCACCGCGCCGTAGTAGTAGGCCACGACCACCATGTGCGGCTACGTGCCCGTCGCATGTCGTCGCCCGACATCCGTGCGGGCATCGCCTTGCTCATTGCTGCCCTCAGCGCCGAAGGTACAAGCCGCATCGACAACGTAGAACAGATTGACCGGGGCTACGAAAACATTGAACACCGCCTCAACTTGCTGGGTGCTCGCATCACACGACAGGCCTAACGGCGTTTCACTGGCCACGGCACACTCGAGACGGTGGATATCACCGCCAGTATGCCCCCCCGCCAGCACTCCTTATTTATATATAGCCCTACCGCTCTTTCCGTTTTCAACACATGATTACACCCGACTCCGTCTTCAAGATTGGCTACATCAGCAAGCACCGCGGCCTGCGCGGTGAGGTGGAGTTGTGTTTTACCGACGACTGTTTCGACACAGGCTCCTCGGAGTATCTTGTGCTCGACATGGACGGAATCCTTGTTCCTTTTTTCTGGGAAGAATATCGTTTCAAAAATGACGAAACGGCCATTCTGAAACTGGAAGATGTGGACAACGAGGCTCAAGCGCGCCGTTTGGTGGGACATGGGGTGTTCTATCCCAAAAACCATCTGGCCGAGGTGGAGGAAGAACATCACACGCTCCGCTCCTACAAGCAACTCACCGGCTTCACCGTATTAGACCCCCACGGGCAGGTTACGGGCTGTGTGGACCACGTAGATACCTCATCGGCCAACACGCTGCTGACCCTCACCACGCCGCAAGGCCATGAGGTGTATATCCCCTTTCACGACGACTTTCTGGTAGCTTACAGTTTGCGTCACCGCACGCTCACCCTGCAACTGCCACAAGGGTTGCTCGAAATCAACTCTCCCACAGACGAATGAAACAGATAGCCATACTCGGTTCGACAGGGTCGATAGGAACACAGGCTCTCGATGTGATTTCACAACACCCCGACCACTTTGCAGCCCACACCCTCACAGCAGGGAGCAACGCTAAGCTGCTGGTGCAACAGGCTCTGCAGTTCAAGCCCGACACGGTGGTAATAGCCGATGAAGGCCAATACGACTTTGTGCGCGATGCCTTGGCCCACCTACCCATCAAAGTGTTCTGCGGCAGCGAAGCCCTCTGCCAGGTGGTGGCAAATGCCGAAATCGACATCGTACTCACGGCCATGGTGGGCTTTGCGGGCTTACGGCCCACTGTGAGCGCCATCCGCGCCGGCAAGGCCATAGCCCTGGCCAACAAAGAAACCTTGGTAGTGGCCGGTAGCCTCATTTGCCAGCTCTGCGCTGAGCACCGCGTGCCGCTCCTGCCTGTCGACAGTGAACACGCTGCCATCTTTCAGTGCATCAACGGCGAGGGACGCAACGAAATACGCCGCATCTTGCTCACGGCATCGGGCGGTCCGTTCCGCCACTTCACGGCTGAGCAACTGAACGATGTCACGCCAGCACAGGCGCTGCAACACCCCAACTGGAAGATGGGGGCCAAAATTACCATCGACTCAGCCACGATGCTCAACAAGGGGTTTGAAATGATTGAGGCTCATTGGCTCTACGGCGTAAAACCCGAAAATATCGAGGTGGTAATACATCCCGAGAGCGTCATCCATTCTGCCGTGGAGTTTGCCGACACTGCCGTCATGGCTCAGTTGGGCACGCCCGACATGCGCCTCCCCATCCAGTATGCCTTCAGTTACCCTGAGCGTCTGCCGCTCGCCAGTGAGCCGCTCGACCTCTTCCGTCTCGGCACACTGCATTTTGAGCGCCCCGACATGCAGCGTTTCCCCTGTTTGGCATTGGCTTACGAGGCCATTGGGCGCGGTGGCAACGTGCCCTGCATGCTCAACGCCGCTGGCGAAGTCACCAACCTCGCTTTCCGCCAAGGGCGCATCTCCTTTCCGCGCATGGCACAAGTCATACAGCAGGTCATGGAGCAGGCTTCTTTCTTGCCCACGCCCTCGCTCGACGACCTTTTCAGCACCGACGCCGCATGCCGCCGCATGGCCGAAGCGTTGCTGTAAGCATAACCTCGCGTTTTCATCATACGCCAACACTTTCCCCCAATGTGCGGTTCACGCATAACCGCCACCCTGCTTTCTTATGGAAATATTCTTCATCAAAGCCCTTCAGCTCATTCTCAGCCTCTCGTTGCTGGTGGTGCTTCACGAGGGCGGACACTTCTTATTTGCCAAGTTCTTCAAGATTCGTGTTGAAAAGTTCTGCCTTTTCTTCGACCCTAAGTTCACCCTCTTCAAGTTCAAGCCCAAGCGCAGCGACACGACTTACGCCTTGGGCTGGCTACCGTTAGGAGGCTATGTGAAGATTGCGGGCATGATTGACGAGTCGATGGACACGGAGCAAATGAAACAGCCCGTGCAGCCTTGGGAGTTTCGCGCCAAACCCGCTTGGCAGCGCCTGCTGGTCATGCTGGGCGGCGTGCTGGTCAACTTCGTCGTAGCGTTCCTCCTCTATGCTGCCGTACTCTTCACTTGGGGCGAAACCTACGTACCCATCCGTAACATGACGCACGGCTTTAAGTTTAATGAAGAGGCACAGAAGATAGGTTTCCGCGATGGCGACATCCTGCTGGGAACCGACCACAAGACCTATAAGAAATTCGACAGCAGCATCTACCGCGACCTGAGCGAAGCGCATTCGGCACGCGTACTCCGCCAAGGTAAGGAAATGACCATCAGCATGCCTGGCGACCTCAACATGCTGACGATGATTAAGGAGCAACCGCGCTTTGTCGAGGTGCTCATGCCCTCGCTCATCGACAGCGTAGTGCCTGGTAGTCCAGCAGCCAACGCTGGCTTGCAGGCAGGGAGTCGCGTCGTGGCCTACAACGGCAAACAGATGCAAACCATCAACGAGTTCTCCATCATAGCCGGTACGCAGCAGGACATGCTGGCCTCGGCATCAGCTGCCGACAGCACAAAACTGCAACACGCCTCGGTGGTGGTGCTGCAACCAGGGCGCACGGTGGCCGACACCGTACAACTGACACTGGGCAAGGACTACAAAATGGGCATCATGTGGCACAACCCCATGAACAAGGAATATGCCACCGCTCACGAGGAGTATGGCCTGCTGGCCAGCATCCCCGCAGGTGTATCGCACGGCTGGCATGTGCTCACAGGCTACGTGGACGACTTGAAGTACCTCTTCACAGCCGACGGTGCCAAGAGCGTTGGCAGCTTCGCCACCATTGGCGACCTCTTCCCCAAGTCGTGGGACTGGTGCATGTTTTGGGAACTCACAGCCTTCATCTCCCTTATGCTGGCCTTCATCAACATCCTTCCCATTCCCGCACTCGACGGCGGCCACGCATTCTTCCTTTTGTGTGAAATCGTGATGCGCCGCAAACTCTCCGACAAATTCATGGAGCGAGCCCAGATGATAGGCATGGTGCTGCTCATGGCACTCATGGCCTTTGCCTTGTTCAACGACTTCTGCCGCTTCATTCTGTAAGGGCACGGTGTCCCCCCACCCCAGCCTCCCCATTCACCTAAACACGTCGCAAATCATGCCAAGCAAATCATGGGCTGTCATCTACTGCCCCAAAGAAGGTTCTACGCGCACCCACAAACGCTGGGACAAGATACGCCGCTACCTGCTGGCGCAAGGCATCGCCTTCGACTACGTGCAAAGCGAAGGCGCTGGCTCAGTGGAACGCCTGGCAGCCATGATGACGCGCGCTGGCTACCGCACCATCCTCGTAGTGGGAGGCGACTCGGCCCTCAACCACGCCCTGTGCGGCATCATGAAGACGGAGGCACCCACCAGTCATCGGCCCTGCCTCGGCGTGATACCGAACGGCTTTGGCAACGACTTTGCACGCTACTGGGGCTTCGACTCCGACGACTACAAGCAAACTATCGACGCGCTCATTCATCACCGCACACGCCGCGTGGATGTGGGTAGGGCGCACCTTACTTATAAGGAGGGGCAGCAGGAAACACTCTACTTCCTGAACTGTGTGAACATTGGCGTAGCCAGCGCCATTACCAACCTGCGGCGCAAAACGCGCACCTTCTTCGGCGGCAACACGCTATCCTATTTCACTTCGGCACTGCTTCTGCTCTTCCAGCGCCTGCACTTTCACCTGCACTTCTGCATGAGTGGCGAACAGCATGCCGCCTCCGCCATGACCATGTGCATAGGTTCGGCGCACGGCTACGGTCAAACCCCCAGCGCCGTGCCCTACAACGGCATGCTCGACGTAACGCTTGTCAACACGTCGCAATGGACGCAGGTGGTGCATGGCTTGTGGTTGCTCTTTACAGGTCGTTTTCTCAGCCATCGCGGCGTCAAGGTGTGGCGTACAAGGCACATCGTCATCGATGACACAGGCCACGCCCCACTCAGCCTCGACGGACGCGTCGTACACCACGAGGTCGTAAAGGCCGACCTCGACATCCTGCCCGAAGAGATTGATTTCCTCATACCCTGAATTATTCACGTCCACGCCCAACACAGCCATCATGAAACTCCGTTATGCACGCCCCACGGCGCATATCGTGCAACTGCCTGTGAGGAATCTATTCCAAACATCTGACACGCCGACACAAGAAACCATCTTATTCAACGAAAAGAAAGCCACCAAGAGCCCGCTCAGCAATCGCAGAGGCCCTTGGAGCAACGACCCATGGGGTGAAGAATAAATTCTCCACACATGGTCGTTTTTTTGTTTTATCCTATTTCACGCTATTTTTATGACACGCATTCTCCACACACTACGCCTCGCAGCCCTCTGCCTGACAGCCGCCTTATTGTCATCCGTATCGGTCTACGCCGATGAAACCGTGACCGAAACGTTCATTTTCAACACCTCCGCAGGCCTCAAAGCCATGGGGTTTGACGTGAGTAGTCTGGATAAGAGTACGGGCCTCGATTTGGAAGAGAATCAAGCCTACAGCATAGGCGGCAACGTGTCATTCAGTAATAACAACAATGGTACACCAACGTGCATTTTCAAAGACATCAATGGAGCACTGACACTGCGCATCTACAAAGGAGCACAACTCACATTCTCCGTTCCTGAGGACTGTTTCATTAAGAGGATTAACTTTACGCGCAGTGGCTCCAAATTCAAGCTTTCCCCCATTTCGGGAGACAACTATTGGAATACAAGTAAACAAGTTTCCTCCATCACCTTCACAGCTGATGAAAACACCTTTCTCCAAAAGGTGGAGGTGCTTTACACCCGCCCCTCTTCCTCCGAAGCTTCAGTGGCCGCGCCCACCTTCTCACCGGCTGCCTGCACATTCACACAACGGCCTTTCCAGGTGTCACTCTCGTGCGCCACTGAGGGAGCCAGCATCTACTACACCACCGACGGCTCCATACCTGCCGCCAACAATGGCACGCTCTACACACCCAGCTCGCCCATCGTGCTGACCAACACTACCACGGTGAAGGCCATCGCAGTGCTCAACGATGTCGCCAGCAACGTGGCCGTAGCCACCTATACTTACGAACCAGTAGCCGAAAACCATCCCGCCCTTTTCCAGGTCGTAACGAAGGTCAGCGAACTCACAGCCGACCATACCTACCTCATTGGCAGTGCTAACAAAGGCTACGTGCTTGGTTTCCAGAAAGACAACAACCGCCAAGCTGTAGCGGCCACCATAACCGACGGACAGCTCTCCGTAGAAAAGCTGGCGTCCTCCACCTCCGACACATCAAATCCCTACCCGCTCACCTTCATTTCTGATGGAACGGGCAAATTCCTGATTAAGGATATGGTGTCGGACATGTATCTGGCGTGCGGCAAAACCGAATCCAACCAATTGCTTTCAACCGACCAGGGCTACGCCGCATCGGTCGTAATTGATGCTGAGAAGAACGCGACACTCATCTTGTCGAACACCAAAGACGCCGGGCATTGTTACATGGCTTTCAATAGTTTCGACAAACTGTTCAACTGCTACACCCAAAACCCGAGCGAAGACCCTGTGCAGATTTACAAGCAGCTTACGGGCCACTTCACCATAACGGAGGCAAGTTACGCTACCTACTACACCGACAAGGCTTTCATCATGCCCGATGGTGTCAAGGGCGGCATCGTGACCGAACGACCACAGAACGGTGGTCTTGTGCTCACTTACTACTACACACCCGGCTCCTTAGTGCCTCCCCTCACCCCCATAGTGTTGAAAGGCAATGCCGGTAAGTACATCTTCCCCCTGACAAGCACCACCGAGGAAGCTCCTGCTGGCAACCTGCTACGCGGCACTTTGAGCGACGGCAACACTGCGAGCAACGACGATGCCTCAGGCACCACCTACTACCAGCTCTCCATGGAAGAAGAGGGCGTCGGTTTCTACTATGGTGCTGACAACGGTGCAGCATTCAACATTGAGGCCAACAAAGCCTACCTTGTACTGACCACCGAACAACAGCAGAGCATGAAGCAAACAGGCCTCATCTTTACGGACATCGAAGAGGACGTACCTGCAGCCATTGCCCCCATCCGTCCCGCAGCCCACTCCGCCGCCCCCTCCCTCTACGACCTCGGCGGACGCCAGGTGCAGCCCAAGCACGGCACGCTGCCGCAAGGCATCTACATCATGAACGGACAAAAGGTGCTGGTGCGTTAACGCAATCATCACTCACCACCCCACCTTTACGCCTGTAGTTTCCCCAGATCCTCCTACCGTTTCTGTGCCTTTTCCATAAAAGCAACGCACTTTATCCAATACTGCCTTCACGGCATCTGTTTTCGGCGGGGCGGGGGGGCGGGAAAAGGAGATGCTACGTAAAAAATATCACGTCGTACGTAAAAAAAATCACGTCGTACGTAAAATTTTTTACGTAGCATCTATTTTCGGCGGGGCGGCGGGCCGTAAAAACAGGCCGCCGTGGGAACTTTCTTCCACGCCGTGGACACTTTCTCCCACGGCGGGGACACTTTCTTCCACGGCATCCCGTCAGTGCGTGACCGAACACCCGCATTTTTTGGGGACGCTCAAACAAGTTTACCGGACACCGATAATTTTGACAAATCGTACACCTTGGAGCTCGAGGGGATGGCGCAGCACGCGGGCGGAGCCTGTTTTCCGCGCCTTCCTATTCTAAAAAGCAAACCATCATGAAAATCAGGTGGTTGTGGGGGCAAGTGTTACCAATTTGGGTGTCCCATGCTATCTT
>SFEP01000067.1 GCA_004557185.1 Bacteroidales bacterium | reverse complement strand
TGAATGCTTCGCTGTACTTCTGATTTTTACGACTCATTTAGTAAGTTGTTTGGGTTATTAATGGATACTAAATGTGTCTACCTATATCAGTATAAGACAAAAAATTTCTTGATAATAATGGCGGCCCGCCGGCGTGCTTCCTACGTTCTCCGGCGTGCTTCCTACGTTCTCCGGCGTGCTTTCTACGTTGACCGGCGTGCTTTCTATGTTCTCCGGCATGCTTCCTACGTTCACCAGCGTGCTTCCTACGTTCACCGGCGTGCCTTGAAAGTTCTCTGGCGAGGCATGCAAGTTTGCCGGCGATGCTTGAAAAATCCCTTCTACACAGCATCTTTCATCGGAGGCGCTGCACATAACGGGGCGCCTGCGTGCTATTACCCCATAGATGCCTCTGAATGAGAGAACGCAAGTGGTGGCGCAATGCGGTGAAAATCCGTGGTTCATGAGATAAATGCTTTATATATAATAAGGAATAGCAGGTAGGACGAAAACAAAAAAACGCAGGAGGCAGCGCTGTGAGGCTGCTTCCTGCGTAGGTGGGAGGCGGCGGTGTGCTGCCCGCAGGCATTTTACCGTCCGCTGAGGGCGATGAGGCCGCGGAGCTTTTCGTTGAAGGCTGTGGCTTGGATGAGTTCCTCGAGTGTGATGTGCATGCGGTAGCGCCAGTGGTGGTGCGCGTTGGCAGGGTCGTTGATTTGCTCCAGTTCGGGCTGGCGGCTGCGCAGGGAGGGCGAGATGGCCAGCAGGTCCTGCAAGGCCAGCAGGCACAGCATGGAGGGCGAGAGGAGATGCTCCTTGACTACCATTTCGCACACCTCGGGCGTGGCCTCGGCCGGCGCAGTGCCCGTTTGGTGCAAGGCGTCGCGCCAGAAAGCCTGCGTTTGCTCGGCGTCCTGCTGCCACCACAGGCGGAGCGGAGCCATGTCGTGCGTGGCGATGGTGGCCACCGAGAGGTAAGGATAGTCGGCGGGACGGCCAAAGCGTACGCCGTAAGCCTTGGGCATGCGTTGGATTTCGAGCGAGAGGATTTGCAGCCTTGCCAGTACGGGTGGCACCGACGAGGGCACCATGCCGAGGTCCTCGGCACAGGCCAGCATGCCGTCGTGCTGCAAGGGGCAGAGGCGCTGGCGGGGCGCCTGAAGGTCGGCGCTCTGCGTGATGACGGGGAGGCGGCGCATGGCCTGCTCGGCCCAGAAGTCGTTGTGGCGACGGTAGAAGAAATCGTCGTGCAAACGGTTGAAAGCGTCGCGCTCTTGCTGCGGCAGTTCGGCGAAGCGGTGCGTGAGCTGCGCTGCGACACGCGGATGCACCTTGTCGGGGCAAGAGGGGTCGGACACAAAGAGCACTTCGGTGGCAAGATCCATCAGGCACTCGCGTACTGCCTCCTCGGGCACCTGGGCCGCAATGGCGCTCTGCGTGGTGAGGCCGGGACGGAGGCGGAAGCCGTCGAAGTCGGCGTCGGGCACGAAATAGAGGGTGGCAAAGGCAGGCCCAAAGTCGGCACAGAGGGCCTGCATGCGCTGGGCACTGACAAAGGGCGCCAGGCAGTGGGCGAGGGGAGCGGTGAAGCCGTAGCCGCGCACCTCGGACTCGGTGAGAGGCAGGGCGGGACGGAAATGCCCCATGGTGCCCCAGTGCTGGTGCGTGGGTACTTCCCAAATGCGGAAGAAGCCCAGCACGTGGTCGATGCGGTAGGCGTCGAAGTAGTGCGCCATGTGCCCCAAACGTTCGCGCCACCAGCGGTAGCCGTCGGCGGCCATACGCTCCCAGTGGTAGGTGGGGAAGCCCCAGTTCTGGCCTTTCACGGCAAAGTCGTCAGGTGGTGCGCCGGCTTGGCCGTCGAAGTGGAAGAGCGGCGTGTCGACCCAGGCAGGTACGCTGCGGGGGTTGATGCCGATAGGAATGTCGCCCTTGAGCAGCACGCCCCGCTGCTGCGCCTCGGTGTGGGCGGCCAGCATCTGGCGGTGCAGCAGATATTGCACAAAGTAGTAGAACGCCGTGCCGCCGTCGTGGTGCGCCGTGCCGAAAGCCTTGTCGGTAGCCTTGTGGGGCTGCGAGGCTGCGGGCTGGAAAGGCGGGAGCACGCTGTGGTCCTTTTGCCACATACGACCGTGGCAGAACTCCGCGTAGGGCTCGAGCCACGCCAGGTTGTCGGCCACAAAAGCCTTGTAATCCTTGGTGCGGGCCGTGCGTGCCCCTATCTCCTGGAAAAGCGCGTGGGCAAAAGCCATTTTCACCCTGAACACATCAGGGTATTCCAACTCCTGTGCTTCGTTGAGTTGGGCTGCCTCGTCAGCATACTGCGCGAAGGCCTTTGACTTGGACCACTCGCGGGGATCGAGGTAAACGGGGTGCAGAGCGTAGACCGACAGCGAGTTGTAGGGGTAAGAGTCGCCCCAGCCTCCCTCGGTGGTCGTGTCGTTGATAGGCAGTAGCTGTACGGCGTGCAGTCCGGTGTCGGCCGCCCAATGGATGAACTGCCGCAGGTCGCCGAAGTCGCCTATGCCCCAACTGCCGCGGCTGCGGAGCGAGAACACGGGCATCACGACGCCGGCACCGCGCCACAGGGGCAGCGCAATGTGCGGCGGTTCGTCGAAGCGCACCATGGAGCAGCCGGCAGGCGTATCGGCCAAGGCCTGCAAGCGGCGGTTGTCGCCCGACTCCCACACCGAACGCTCGGGGTGCTCCTCGTCGAAGAGTACATATTTATAGTCCACGCCGTGGATGAAGTCGTCGGGCGAGAGTGGCAGGGCCCATTCGTAAGTGCCCGTGCGTTGCAGACGTTTGCCCCGCTCGGGGTGCCAGTCGCCCCATGCCTCGGTGCTGCCCACCGCCACCCAGTGGTGGCCGGGCTGCGGCTTGAGGGCGTGCAGCAGGAGCAGGCAGGGCGCGGAGAGGTGCTCCATGTGCAGTTCGTCGGACCCGCGGGGCAGCATGATGCTCTGCGAAAAGGCCGCGCGGTGGTAGAGTTCGGGCAACTGGTGCTCCGTCCAACTGTCGCAAAAGGTGACGGCACCGCGGTGGTTGAAGCGGAAATGCCGCCAGCTGTTCAGTTCGTAGCGTACGGTATGGCCGGCCTCGTTGACCACGCGGTAGGCATAGCGTATGCCCTGCGCGTCGTCGGGCGCATCCAGCTGCACATGCCACGCTGCACCGTCGGCCGACTGCATAAGAACTACTTGCGGCTCGGCAGTGTCGATGGCGTAGAAAACGGCGAGGTGCTCGCCCCAAGCCGTGACGTAGGAGATTTCAAAACGAAGGGATTTCATGGTATATAATAAGGATATATTGCAAACAGACCGCCCCATGCGGCCCACTGAACAGGCGTGGGCCGTGGCATTATTCAGCCCCGTAAGCCGTGGTCAGGGCAGTTCGCTTGGGGCGTAAAGGTAAAGAAAAAAGTTTGGCAATAAGTAGCCCGTGTCAGCCTATCTGCACAAAAAATAAAAATTGAGTAAAAAATAGGAAGCAAACTTGTGGACTAATGATTAAGTGCTTATATTTGCAACACCTAAAGGCTGTACCGGTTAGATTGGGATACTCATCAATAATTACAGAAATACCGAGATAAGCCAACTTGCTGTATGGCGTGCCGGTATGCGTAGCACATACGTAGGGCCGGATTACAGAAAGCAAGTGGTCCTCAAATCCTTTTTCGCTCGGAGTTTCATCACATCACGGTACAGCCATTTTTATATGCCTTTCAAATGCAGGCAGGCCCAGCATCGTGCCACACTGGTGGCGCATGTCACTGCGGCAATGTACCCGCTGACAGCTCGTCCTGCTGACGACAACATATATGAGAAAGAAATTCTTGGTCTTCGTGTGGGGAGCCTACCTCGTGCTCTTGCTGGCCATTGTGGCTGGTGTGTGGTGCATAGAGCGTGGGTGGATTGGTTATATGCCGCCCATACGTGAGTTGCAGAGCCCCATCAGCAGATACGCATCGCAGGTCATCTCGGCCGACGGCCGTCTGCTGGGAACGTGGTCGCGTAACGAAAACCGTGTATTTGTAGCCTACGACAGCATTTCCCCCCGCATGTTCGACGCTCTTGTGGCCACCGAGGATGTACGTTTCTACGAGCATTCCGGCATCGACACAAGGGCGCTGATGCGTGCTGTGGTAAAACGCGGCGTGCTGGGGCAAAAACAGGCTGGCGGCGGCAGCACCATCACGCAGCAGCTGGCCAAGCAGCTCTACTCTAGTACGGCTGAAAGTACGGTGCAGCGCCTTTTGCAAAAACCCATTGAGTGGGTGATAGCCGTAGAACTCGAAAGGCATTACACCAAGGAGGAAGTGCTCACGCTTTACCTGAACTATTTTGACTTTCTGCACAACGCGGTGGGCATCAAAACCGCCGCGAATGTCTATTTTGGTAAAGCTCCTAAGGACCTTACCATCAATGAGTGCGCCACGCTGGTGGGCATGTGCAAGAACCCCTCCTACTACAACCCCGTGCGTGAGCCGGAACGTTGCCGCCAACGCCGCAACGTGGTGCTGGCGCAGATGGTGAAGGCAGGGAAACTGAGTGAGGAGGAGTGCCGCCTGCTGCAGGAAGAGCCGCTCGGCCTGAACTTTCATCGCGTAGACCATAAAGAAGGCATAGCAGCCTATATGCGCGAATACCTGCGCCGCATCATGATGGCCAGTAAGCCCGACCCTGCAAAGTATCGCGAGTGGCAGCATCAGCAGTACTACATCGACTCCCTGGCGTGGGCCACCGACCCTCTGTATGGTTGGTGCAAGAAGAACTTCAAGCGCGACGGCAACAATTACGACATCTACACCGACGGTCTGAAAATCTACACGACCATCGATTCGCGTATGCAGCGCTATGCCGAGGACGCCGTGTTCCGACAGGTGGGCCGCAAACTCCAGCCGCTGTTTGAGGCAGAAAGGCGCACGTCGCCCAACTTTCCGTACAGTTCCGACTTGAGCCGTGCCGAAGTGATCAACCGCATCAAACACGCCATGCGCAACACCGACCGCTATCGCGCCATGAAGGCCGACCACGCCAGCGACGAGGACATAGAACGTGCCTTCAACACCCCCGTGAAAATGTCGGTGTTTACGCTGCACGGCGAGGTCGACACCACGATGACGCCTATCGACTCCATTCTTTATTACAAGAAATTCCTGCGCGCCGGCCTTGTGTCCATCAATCCAGAGAATGGCCACGTAAAAGCCTACGTGGGCGGTTTGGATTACGCACACTTCCAGTACGACATGGCCATGGTGGGCCGCCGTCAGGTAGGCTCTACCATGAAGCCCTTTGTCTATGCCATGGCTATGGAGGGCGGCTATAGTCCCGAGAGCACCATACTCAACGTGCAGCGCGACTATGGCGGCTGGATGCCGCGCAACGCGAGCCGTGCACGCTATGGCGAGGCGGTGACGCTCAAGTGGGGTCTCAGCCAGTCGAACAACTGGGTAACGGCCGAACTCATGTACCAACTCGACCACACGGGGCAGGGCCTGGTGCGCGACCTCCATGCCCTAGGTGTGGCGAACGACAACATGCAGCCCTCCCTGTCGCTCTGTTTGGGCACCTGCGACATCACCACGGCTGAGATGGCCTCGGCCTACACCGCCTTTGTGGAGCAGGGCATACGCCGCGCCCCCTTGCTCGTAAGCCGCATTGAGGATGCGCAGGGCAATGTGTTGGCAGAGTTCACCCCGCGCACCAAAGAAGTCTACAAGGCGCAGACGGCCTACGACATGATCGACATGATGCGCGCCGTGATTGACCACGGCACGGGTCGCAGACTGCGTTATGTGTACCAATTCGAAGGGCCGATAGCCGGCAAAACGGGTACGACCAACAGCAACTCCGACGGCTGGTTCGTGGGCTGCGTGCCCCAGTTGGTCACAGCCGTATGGGTGGGCGGCGACGAGCGCGACATACACTTCAACAGCATGGCCTTGGGCCAGGGTTCGGCCTCGGCACTCCCCGTGTGGGGTAACTACATGAAAAAAGTATATGCCGACAAGGCGCTGGGCTACGACCCCATGCGCGAGTTCGACCGTCCCGCCATCGACCCCGACCATCTGAGCGGGCCGCCGTTGCACTTCCTGCCCAGCGACGAGGACAACGACGATGAAGCCAATGTGCCGCAGGAAGACCTCGACCGCCAACCCGCCACCAAAAGCAAACCCAAGAGCGGCGTGAATGCCGACAGCTATTTTGACTAACGACAACTTGATATGAGCAAATTTGTAGCCATCATACCGGCGCGTTATGCGTCGACCCGCTTTCCCGGCAAGCCCTTGGCGTTGCTGGGTGGCGTCCCCATCATCCAGCGAGTGTATGAGCGTGTGGCTGGCGTGGTCAGCGACGTATGCGTCGCCACCGACGATGCCCGCATCGAGCAGGCCGTGCAGCGCTTCGGCGGACGCGTGGTCATGACGTCCGACCAGCATCGCAGCGGCACCGACCGTTGCTTCGAGGCTTATCAGAAGTTGGGCACCGATGCCGACGTAGTCATCAACGTGCAGGGCGACGAGCCTTTCATAGCCCCCCAGCAGTTGCAGACCATCATGCGCTGCTTTGCCGACAGCCACACGGAGATTGCCACCTTGGTGAAACCCTTTGCCTTGGGCGAGCCCATGCAGCACATCAGCAACCCCAACTCCCCCAAGGTTGTGCTCGATGCCAACGGCTATGCTCTCTACTTCTCGCGCAGCGTCATCCCTTATCTGCGTGGCAAGGACTTCGAAACGTGGTCGCAGCACCACACCTACCTCAAGCACATCGGCCTCTATGCCTACCGCACCGATGCGCTGGCTCGCATCACCGCCATGCCGCAGGGCACACTCGAAGTGAGCGAGTCGCTCGAGCAGTTGCGCTGGTTGCAGGCAGGGCTGCGCATCAAGGTGGGCACCACCGACCAGGAAACCATCGGCATCGACACCCCCGACGACCTGCAGCGCGCCGAGCAGTTCCTGGCTACACAGCAGGGCTGACATGATGGGAGCAGGTGCACCCCTTATAATATGAGCACTCCTTCATATCTATATAGGAAAGACACCTTATTATATATATAGGAAAGCAACCCGCGGTGCACCGCCTCCGTTCCTTATCTGTAGATGACCTTCCCATTTGAAGCCTCCTGCTCGCATTCCATATTCCACAACACACTAACAAGCATGATTCGCAAAGCATTCATATACCTTATCCTGGCCAGCATGCCCCTCGTGGCTGGCGCACAAAAAATGGTGGTGGGCTCCTGCACCGTGAAGGGTGGCGGCGTCTACACCGGTGAACTCATAGCCGGCAAGCCCGGTGGCAAGGGCCGCGTGGTTTATCCTAACGGCGACACCTACGAGGGCGAGTTTGTCAAGGGCATGCGCCACGGCGAGGGCACTTTCACCGCAGCCGACGGTTCGCGCTACGAAGGCAACTGGACCAAAGATGAGCGCAACGGCCGCGGCACGTTCTACGCTGTCAACAACAACCGCTATACCGGCCTCTGGTATCGTGGCAACAAGGAGGGCAACGGCACCATGTACTACTACAACGGCGACGTGTACGAAGGTATGTGGAAGGACGACAAACGCAATGGCAAGGGCACGTACACCTACAAGAGCGGAGCCTTCTACAAAGGTGAATGGGAGGACGACAAAAAGTCGGGCAAAGGCTATTTCGACTGGAACGACGGTTCAAAATACGAAGGCTCGTGGCTCAACAACCAGCGCAATGGCCGCGGCACCTACTTCTATGCCGACGGCGACTATTACAATGGAGAATGGAAAAACGATGTGCAGGACGGCCGGGGCATCTATAAGTTCCGCAACGGCGACGTCTACGAAGGCCAGTATCAGAATGGCGAACGCACGGGCGAAGGCACCTTCCGTTTTGCCAATGGCGACCAGTATATAGGCAGTTTCCTCAACGGTGAGCAGAGCGGGCAGGGCACTTTCCAGTGGAAGGGCGTGGCCACCTACACCGGCGCATGGAAGCACAACATGATGGACGGACACGGCATCTATAAGTGGAAGAACGGAGACGAATATAACGGTTATTGGAAGGAAAACCGCATGGACGGCGAGGGCACACTCAAGTATGCCAACGGAGGCCGCTTCAAGGGCACCTTCAAGGCCGGAAAACGCGATGGCAAAAGCATCGAGGTGCGCCCCGACGGCACACGCATCGACTGCTCCTACCGCGACGGAATCAAACATGGCAAATACACCGAATACGATGCCAATGGCAACGTGACGAAGAAAGGCGAATATTCTAACGGACGTGTGGTGCAGTAAGCACTTGTGCTGAGGCTCCACCAAAACCAACCACCAATACCATGAAAAAGACAGAAAACGCCAAGTCGGCGGCTGCTACACGCAAGGCTCCCGCCCGCACCAAGAAGGCAGCACCTGCTGTCAATCACATCAAGCTTGTCAAGAACGACCCTTGGCTCGAACCTTTCGAGGAGGCCATCAAGGGGCGTCACGAGTATGCACTCCACAAGCTCAACCAACTCACCCGTAACACCGGCAAACTGTCAGAGTTTGCCGATGGTCATCTCTACTTCGGTCTGCACCGCACCCCGCGTCAGTGGGTGCTCCGTGAGTGGGCCCCCAACGCCACGGCCATTTACATGATTGGCGAGTTCAACGGCTGGAAGGAAGATGAGGCCTACGCCCTCAAGCGCATTCCCGGCACTGACAACTGGGAACTGAAGTTGCCCGCCAAAGCCCTGCACCACGAGCAGCTCTACAAACTCTCCATGCACTGGCAGGGTGGCCAAGGCGAACGTATTCCCGCCTGGTGCCGTCGTGTGGTGCAGGATGAGGAAACGAAAATCTTCAGCGCCCAGGTGTGGAACCCCGAGCAGCCTTATGAGTGGAAAAAACCGAAATTCACCTCCGCCAAGGCCCCGCTCCTTATCTACGAGTGCCACATCGGTATGGCTCAGGACGCTGAAAAGGTAGGCACCTACAACGAGTTCCGCGAGAATGTGCTGCCCCGCGTCATCAAGGAAGGCTACAACTGCATCCAGATTATGGCCATTGCCGAGCACCCCTACTACGGCAGTTTCGGTTACCACGTAAGTTCGTTCTTTGCCCCGTCAAGCCGCTTCGGCACGCCCGAGGAACTCAAGCAACTGATTGACGAAGCGCACCAGGCAGGCATCATGGTTATCATGGACCTCGTGCACAGTCACGCTGTGAAGAATGAGGTGGAGGGACTCGGCAATTACTGCGGCGACCCCAACCAGTTCTTCTATCCCGGCGGACGCCGCGAGCATTCGGCCTGGGACAGCCTCTGCTTCGACTATGGCAAAAACGAAGTCATACACTTCCTGCTCTCCAACTGCAAGTACTGGCTCACAGAGTTCAACTTCGACGGCTTCCGTTTCGACGGCGTCACCTCCATGCTCTATTACAGCCACGGCTTGGGCGAGGCCTTCTGCGGCTACGGCGACTACTTCAACGGACATCAGGATGACAATGCCATCTGCTACCTCACCTTGGCCAATGCCCTCATCCACGAGGTCAAGCCCAAGGCCATCACCATTGCCGAGGAGGTAAGCGGCATGCCCGGCCTCGCTGCTCCCTTCAACGACGGCGGCTATGGCTTCGACTACCGCATGGCCATGAACGTGCCCGACTATTGGATCAAGACCATCAAGGAGTGCCGCGATGAAGACTGGAAACCCTCGTCCATCTTCTGGGAAGTAACCAACCGTCGTGCCGACGAGAAAACCATCTCCTACGCCGAGAGCCACGACCAGGCACTCGTGGGCGACAAGACCATCATTTTCCGCCTCATCGATGCCGACATGTACTGGCATTTCCGCAAGGGCGATGAAAACGGCACCGTGCACCGCGGCATTGCCCTGCACAAAATGATACGCCTCGTGACATGCAGCACCATCAACGGCGGTTACCTCAACTTCATGGGCAACGAGTTCGGCCATCCCGAATGGATTGATTTCCCCCGCGAGGGCAACGGCTGGAGTTGCAAGTACGCCCGTCGCCAGTGGAACCTCGTCGACAACAAGGAACTCTGCTACCACTACCTCGGCGACTTCGACCACGACATGCTGAGCGTAGTCAAGAGTCTGCCCGACATCCGCAAGTTCCCCGTGCAGGAGGTCTGGCACAACGACGGCGACCAGGTGCTGGCCTATGCCCGCGGACCGCTGGTCTTTGTGTTCAACTTCTCGCCCACACGCTCTTACGAGGGTTACGGCTTCATGGTGCCTGAGGGCTGCTACGAGGTGGTGCTCAACACCGATGCCAAGGAGTATGGCGGCAATGGCTTTGCCGATGACAGCATGAGCCACTTCACCAACTTTGACCCCCTGCTCAAGCGCGATGGCAAGGGTTGGCTCAAGCTCTACCTGCCTGCTCGCAGCGCCGTGGTGCTCCGTCGCAAGGAGGAGAAGGATGAAAAGAAATAACACCCTGCGGGGCTGAAAGCCACGGCACCACGGCTGCCACCTGCCTACAATGTCTTCTCAGCCTCCCCTTCACCATCGTAGGTGCAAGGAAAAGACGACACCGTAAAGGGTTGTCATAAAAAGCCCCAGCCGCGGGATTTTTCTCCCACGGCTGGGGCATTTTCTTTGACGGCATGGAATTTTCTTTCCACGGCGTCCCGTATGTTTATTTGCTGAGTTCTTTTTCGATTTGTTCGATGCTGGGCAAGGTTGATTGGAAATCTTGAGGATAGACCTTAGCCAATTCATATTCGGAAATGCCTATGGGTAAGGAGGTGCTTTCCAAAGCATATTTTGCAACAACGTTGTCTTTGCTTCGGCAGATAAGCAAACCGATAGTAGGATTGTCGGCCGGGGATTTAAGCAGATGGTTTACGGCTGATACGTACAGGCCCAACTGACCGAGATTTTGCGCGTCAAACGCTTCTGTCTTGACTTCTACAACGACATAACAATGCAGTTTGGCATTGTAGAAGAGCATATCCATAAATTTCTCCGTGTTGCCAATTTTGACTCTATACTCCCGCCCCATATAGGCAAAACCTTGTCCCAACTCCAACAGGAAACGCTCAATGTTGGCGACTAAGGCATCTTTCAGTTCTTTTTCAACATATCTTTCTGAAAGCGTGAGGAAATCAAAGGAATAAGGGTCTTTGGTGATTTGCTGGGCCAACTCGCCTTGGGGTTCAGGGAGCGTTTGAGGATAGTTCGTTATGGCTTTACCCTGACGCTCATATAAATCGGTACCCAAGAAATTCAGAAGCACGGCTCTTGACCAATTATTCTCAAGGGTTTTACCCACAAAGAAAAGGGCTTTATCCAAATCATTCTTGCAGTTGTCAATGATGTAGCGAATATGACCCCATGGCAGGCAAACCAAATCGTCCACAATTGTGGACGATTTTGAATTTCGTCTTTGAACAACTCATAAAAGTATCTCATATACTTCAAGTTGGTCGGAGAAAACCCTTTTGAATTTGGGATTTCCCGTTGCAAGTCTATACTCAAGCGTTTATAGAACTGACTGCCGTAGCGATTCTCATACTGATTATTGTATATGTCCTTCCCGACCGACAGATAGAAACGCAGCAACTCATTATTCACTTTCAGCGATGCGCTTACTTTCGCCCTCTGAAAGCGAGTTCTTATGGTGAGCACCCACCGCTCATAATCGGTATCTATGATAGACTGTATTCCTTCTTCCATATATATAAACAAGGAACTCCCAAGTAGCACCTGCGGCCGACCAAAGCCTTTGTAGCTACGAGGGAGTTCCCTTATATTGTGTATGTGAAATTGTCTTGGTCTGATTTGCAGGTACGGTAAATCGCTACCGCTTGCAAAAATACACAAAATAGTTTCATGTAACCTCCGCTTTACAGATTAAAGCAAGCGGTTAGAAGACCTACGTACGGGGGAGATCATTAGCGACACGATCCGCTGCGCTTTTAACGGTCGAACGGTTCGCTGCTTTCCATCTTTTTCAGTCTGCGATCCAGCTCCGCTTGCAGTTCGGCGTTGCTGAACCGGGCGAGGATGCGGCGTGCGCGGTCGAGACCCATATTTTTGAAACGATGGTTTCGGTGGCACTTTT
>SFEP01000066.1 GCA_004557185.1 Bacteroidales bacterium | reverse complement strand
CTTAACGAAAAGGTTGGATTTCATCCGACCTTTTCTCGCCATGGCATCGCTCAAATCCTCTCGGCTTTGGCGTTGCTCATTTGGCTTAACGAAAAGGTTCCCTATACCCATCCTATAGCATAGGCACGCGCCCCCTTCAGGCGGGCTTAGGGGTAGGAAGAAATAGATGCTACGTAAAAAATTTTACGTACGACGTGATTTTTTTTACGTACGACGTGATTTTTTTTACGTAGCATCTATTTTCGGCAGGGCGGCGAGCCGTAAAAAATAGATGCCGTGGAAGAAAGCTTCCACGGCGGGGGAAGTTTCTTCCACGGCGTGTGAACTTTCTTCCACGGCACCCCTTTGGGCAAGCGCCGTGGAACCTTTTCGTTAAGCCAAATGAGCTCACCCAAAGCCGAGAGGATTTGAGCGATGCCATGGCGAGAAAAGGTCGGATGCAATCCAACGTGTGTTGCGAGCCTCGGCCTTTACGCTCGTCCGCCTACGGAGTTGAGCAGAATGACGGTCAGCACGGCGGCGGTGATGGCGGCGTAGATCCAGTCACGCTCGCTCACAAAGTCGAAGAGCGAGAGGAGCACGCGCATCACGGGCGTGAGCAGCAGCAGGAGCACGCCCGTCTGAATCCAGCCCACGGCGGTGCCCTGCCACAGGCCGCCCAGAATGCCGTGGAGCGTGGTGTAAGCCGCATCGTGCGCCACGTCGTAACTGAAGTGTCGGTAGACCTCGATTTCGAAAGGCTCCTGGCCGTGCTGCACAAGGTAGAGCACGCCGCCAATGAAGGCCACGAGGCAGGCCAGCGACACGCCGATGCGCAGCGTGCGGGCTATGAGGAGGTTGATGTCCGTTTTCATCATGCGTGTGAGGTGTGAGGGTGGAGAAGAGGAGCGGGTGAACTGATGCGAGGCCAGGGGTTAGTATTGGCCGGCCCAGCCCTGCCATATCATGTTGACGGCCACGAGCACAATGGCCACGCAGAATATCTGGCGTAGCACGCGCACGTCCATGCGTTTGAGCAGTCGGGCCCCCGTGAGTGCGCCGAAGAGCACCCCTATCATGACGGGGCAGGCAATGCCCGGCTCGATGATGCCTCGCTGCACGTAGATGACGGCGCTGGCACAGGCTGTGACGCCCATCATGAAGTTCGACGTGGTGGTGCTCACCTTGAAGGGCACCTTCATCATGGCATCCATGGCCAGCACCTTGAGCACGCCCGAGCCTATGCCCAGAATGCCGCTCAGCACGCCTGCCACATACATCACGCCGAAGCCTCCGCCCACGTGGCGCAGCTGGTAGTGCTTCACGGTGCCGTCCTTTTGCGGCCATGAGCCGTAGAGCTTGAGTCGGCGGGCGGTTTCGCTGCCAATCACGCCTTCGTGGTCGCTCTTGCGGCGCTGCTGCATGGCGGCGGTGAGCAGGAGCACGAGTCCGTAGATGATGGCGATGACGTTGTTGTTGAGGTAGATGGCCACGGCCGCGCCGCACACGGCACCGATGGTGGTGGCAATCTCGAGAAACATGCCCAGGCGCACGTTGGTGATGCCCTCCTTGACGTAGGCACTGCCGCTGCCGCTCGAGGTGGCGATGCTGGCCACGAGGGCCGCGCCGATGGCATAGTGAAAGTCCACGCCGAAGCCCAGTGTGAGCACGGGTATCACCACCACGCCGCCGCCCAGACCCGTGAGGGAGCCCAGCAGACCTGCGCAGTAGGCGGCCAGCAGCAGAATGAGGGTAAATGCAAGTATGGTCATAAACGGAAAAGTTGAATTTCATTCGACCTTTTCTCGCCATGGCATCGCTCAAATCCTCTCGGCTTTGGCGTTGCTCATTTGGCTTAACGAAAAGGTTGGGTTTGTCAGTGCCCCCATACGGCGGGCGCGCAGCCGGCGGCGGCACACCTTATGAAATGGAGGCATGAAAGTGTTGTGTAACAGCCGTGCAAAGGTAGCAATAAATGCGCAACGTGTGGGGTAAATGCGCGGTGTGTGTGCAGGGTGCGGGCAAAACGGAGCATGGCGTGGGGCGTATCAGAAAAGTTTTCCGTATTTTTGCCCTCCAACACTACAAGCAATCCATTCACCATGTTAGAGATAAAAGATTTGCACGCCCAGGTGGACGGCAAGGAAATTCTGCGAGGCGTAAACCTCACCATACGCGACGGCGAGGTGCACGTGCTCATGGGCCCCAACGGTTCGGGCAAGAGCACGCTGAGCCATGTGCTGGTGGGCAACCCCCGCTATGAGGTGACCCAAGGCAGCATCACCTTCAACGGCAAGGACCTGCTGGCCCTCTCGCCCGAGGACCGCAGCCACGAGGGCATCTTCATGTCATTCCAGGCACCTATCGAAATTCCGGGTGTGTCGATGACCAACTTCATGCGCGCCGCGCTCAACGCCAAGCGCAAGTATTTTGGGCAAGAGCCCATCCCCGCGGGCGAATTTCTGAAACTCCTCAAGGAAAAGCGCGCCCTGGTGGGCCTCGACGCCCACTTCATGAGCCGCGGCGTGAACGAGGGATTCTCGGGCGGCGAGCGCAAGCGCAACGAAATATTCCAGATGGCGGTGCTCGACCCCTGTTTCTCGATACTCGACGAAACCGACTCGGGCCTCGATGTCGACGCACTGCGCATGGTGGCCGAGGGCTTCAACCGCCTGCGCAACGAGCGCACCAGTGCCATGGTCATTACGCACTACCAGCGCATGCTCGACTACCTGCAGCCCGACTACGTGCACGTGCTGGTGAAAGGCCGCATCGTGCGCGAAGGCACCAAGCAACTGGGCTATGAGATTGAGGAAAAAGGCTTTGACTGGATAATCAACGAGGCTGAGGCCTGAGCCCGCCCGCTTCAATGCAAGGACGCACATGAGCCATACACAATACATCGACCTGTATCGCCAGCACCGTGCCGACCTGGAGCAGGCCAGCACGCCGTGCCTGAACGCACGCCGCGAGGAGGCCGCCCGCCTGCTTGCCGCACAGGGGCTGCCGGGCACGCGCTGCGAGCGCTACAAGTACACCGACGCCGCCGAAGCCTTTGCACCCGACTTTGCACTCGACATCAAGGGACTCTCGGCACGCGTCAACCCCTACGACACCTACAAGTGCGCCGTGCCCAACCTGAGCACCGCCCTCTTCTTTGTACTGAACGACACGCCGTGCACGGCGCCCCCTGCGTCGCGCGTGGCACTGCCCGAGGGCTGCGTGGTGTGCTCGCTGCGTGAGGCCGCCGAGCAATACCCCCACCTGCTGGAGGCATACTACGGCCGCGCCGCAGGGCACGACAGCGGTTTCAGCACAGGTCACGACGGCGTGACGCTGCTCAACACGCTGCTGGCGCGCGACGGCATGATGGTCTACGTGCCGCGCGGCGTGAAGGTGACGACGCCCATACAAATCGTGTCGGTGGCCGACGCCGCCGTAGACTGCATGGGAGTGCGCCGCCTGCTCGTCATAGCCGATGACGAGGCCGAGGTGACGCTGCTGTGCTGCGAGCACGCGGCGGGCAAGGCACGCTTTGCCGCCACGCAGGTGACCGAAGCCTACGCGGGCCGCGGCGCCAGCATCCACCTCTACGGCATTGAGGAGACGGGCGAGCGCTACACGCGTTTTCACAACCTCTACACCGAGCAGCAGGCCGACAGCCACGTGACCGCCACCACGGTGACGCTGACCTGCGGCACGAGCCGCTGCCGCATCGACGCTCGCCTGCTGGGCCCTGGTGCCAACGTCAGTCTGCAGGGCGCGGTGATAGCCGACGCACAGCAGCACGTGGACTGCAACGCGCTGGTGGAGCACATGGCGCCCGACTGCCAGAGCAACATGCTCTACAAGTATGTGCTCGCAGGACACAGCCTCGGCGCCTTTGCAGGCAAGGTGTATGTGGCACCCGGCGCACAGCGCACCGCTGCGCAGCAGACGCACGCCAACCTCTGCGCCGACGCCACAGCCCGCGCACTGTCGCAGCCCATGCTCGAGATTTATGCCGACGACGTGAAGTGCAACCACGGGTCGACCATTGGCAAAATGGACGAGGCAGCACTGCTCTACATGCGGCAGCGAGGCATACCCGAGGCCGAGGCACGCCTGCTGCTGCAGCACGCCTTTGTGAACGAGGTGCTGGAACGCGTGCACATTCCCCATCTGCGCGAAAGGCTGCAACACTTGGTGGAAATGCGCTTCCGTGGCGAACTGTCGTCGTGCCGAGGCTGCCGACTCTGCAAGTGAACCGCCGGGGGCGCGGGGCGGCTTGCCGCATTTTTCCCACCCCTCATTTTCCGCAAAAAGCAACACACGACGCGAGAGGCTCCCGCGTTGTGCTGACAACGAACCCCCTCAGCCACTCCTTATATATATATGTACGACATTGACACCGTCCGGCAGGACTTTCCCATACTGGCCCGCGAGGTGTACGGCCGCCCCCTGGTTTACCTTGACAACGCCGCCACCACGCAGAAACCCCGCGAGGTGGTCGAGGCCATGGTGCAGGAATACTACGAGGTGAACGCCAACGTGCATCGCGGCGTGCACTACCTCTCGCAGCAGGCCACCGACCTGCACGAGGAGGCCCGACGCACCGTGGCACGCTTCATACACGCAGCCTCGGAGGCCGAGGTCGTCTTTACCCGCGGCACCACAGAGAGCCTGAACCTCGTGGCCGACGCTTACAGCCGCGCTTTTCTGCACGAGGGCGACGAGGTGCTGATTTCGGTGATGGAGCACCACAGCAACATCGTGCCCTGGCAACTGGCACGCGAACGCATGGGACTCGTCATCAAGGTCATTCCCATGACCGACGAGGGCGAAATGGACCTGCAGGCTTACGAGCAACTCTTCACGCCGCGCACCAAACTGGTGTGCGTGGCTCACGTGAGCAACGTGCTCGGCACGGTGAACCCCGTGCGCAAAATGGCTGACATAGCCCACGAGCACGGCGCACACATACTGGTGGACGGCGCACAGAGCGTGCCCCACTTCAGTGTCGACGTGCAGGAAATAGGGTGCGACTTCCTCACCTTCTCAGGCCACAAGGTGTACGGCCCCACGGGCATCGGCGTGCTCTACGGCCGCGAGGCACTGCTCGAACGCATGCCGCCCTATCAGGGAGGCGGCGAGATGATAGCCCGCGTGAGCTTTGAGCACACCACCTACGAGCGCCTGCCCTTCAAGTTCGAAGCCGGCACGCCCGACTACGTAGGCACCCACGCCCTGGCCGTGGCGCTCGACTACGTGAGCCGCCTCGGCATGGACCACATTCACCACCACGAGCAGGCACTCACGCAGTATGCCATGGAGCAGATGGCCGCCATTCCCGGCATGCACCTCTACGGCACGGCACCCGGTAAGGACGCCGTGGTGGCCTTCAACGTGGGCGACATTCATCCGCTCGACCTCGGCACGCTGCTCGACCGCCTCGGCATAGCCATACGCACGGGCCACCACTGCGCACAGCCCCTCATGCAGCGCTGCGGCGTGGAGGGCATGGCAAGAGCCTCGTTTGCCCTCTACACCACCCGCGCCGAAGTGGACGCCTTGGTGCAGGGCATCGACCGTGTGCGCAAAATGTTCTGACTTACTCACCGCGCCACCGGCGCACTAACCACTTGATGGACTATGATACTCTCCACCACACCCACCCTTGAGGGACACCCCGTGCAGCAGTACCTTGGCGTTGTAACAGCCGAAAGCATTGTGGGCGCCAACTTCTTCAAAGACATCATGGCCGGCCTGCGCGACATCTTCGGCGGCCGCTCCCAAGCCTATGAGGGCGTGCTCATCGAAGCACGCGACACCGTGTTGAAAGAAATAGGCGAGCGAGCTGCCCAAATGGGAGCCAACGCCGTGGTAGGCATCCACTTCGACTACGAGGCCGTAGGCGAGAGTGGCTCCATGCTCATGGTCGTGGCCAGCGGCACCGCCGTGGTGGTGTAAGTTCCAGCCGCAGCAGCATACCGCCACAGCGCCCACCTTCAGTTTGTGCTGGAAGTGGCCGATAGCTTCAGCATACACGCTGGCCTTAGCCTACATTTGCACGTAGGTAGTATTTTTCACAATGCCGCTTTGAACTTTCTGCGTAAAATTCAAAACGGCATTTTCAACGTCGACCGTTTCACACACAAGGAAGCCCCTTCCGTTTCCCCCAAAACTCCCTTCATGCTAAGCGAACGATACAACACCCTCGGACTGGTGGAGGCCGGCTGCGATGAGGCTGGCCGCGGCTGTTTGGCCGGCAGCGTGTTTGCCGCCGCCGTCATTTTCCCGCCGGGCTACACCCACGCCGGGCTCAACGACAGCAAGCAGCTCTCAGCCGCGCGCCGCTATGCCCTGCGTGCCGACATTGAGCGCGATGCCCTGGCCTGGGCCGTGGCCAGCGTGACGGCCGAGGAGATTGACCGCATCAACATTCTGCAAGCTTCCATCCTGGCCATGCACCGTGCCCTTGACGCGCTGCAGGTGCGCCCCGGTTTCGTCATCGTCGACGGCAACCGTTTCCGCCCCTGGGGCGACGTGCCCTACGCCACGGTGGTGAAGGGCGACGGCAAGTATCTCTCGATAGCGGCCGCCTCCATCCTGGCCAAAACCTACCGCGACGACTACATGCGTGCCCTGCACAGCGAGTTCCCCTACTACGGCTGGGACCGCAACGCCGGCTACCCCACACGCGAGCACCGTGCCGCCCTTGCCGAGCACGGCCCCTCGCCCTACCACCGCCTCACCTTTGGCGGCGTGCGTGAGTTTGTGCCGCAGCCCGGCGACGACGAGCCGCAGCCTGCCCGCGGGTAACGGCGTTTGTGCTGTGTAGAAAAAAAGCATTTTGCTATTTTTTGCCCTTACCTAATCAAACACTATCTTTGCACGCAAAATTTCAAAACAGAACACTGTATGCTTAAGAACTTGGTGATAGTTGAGTCTCCCGCTAAAGCCAAAACCATTGAGAAGTTCTTGGGCGCGGACTACAAGGTGATGTCCAGCTTCGGGCACATTCGCGACCTCAAGAAACGCAACTTTGGCGTGGACCTCGAAACTTTTGAGCCGCAGTACGAAATACCAGCCGACAAGAAACACGTGGTGAGCGAACTGCGCGCCCAAGCCAAAAAAGCCGAGGCCGTGTGGCTCGCCTCCGATGAGGACCGCGAGGGAGAAGCCATTTCGTGGCATCTGGCCGAGGTGCTCGGGCTCGACCCCGCAAACACGCGCCGCATCGTTTTCCACGAAATTACCAAGACCGCCATACAAGAGGCCATTGCCCACCCGCGCCTCATCGACCTCCACTTGGTCGACGCCCAGCAGGCCCGCCGCGTGCTCGACCGCTTGGTGGGCTTCAAGCTTTCGCCCGTGCTGTGGCGCCGCGTGCGTCCCAACCTCTCGGCAGGCCGCGTGCAGAGTGTGGCTGTGCGCCTCATCGTGGAGCGTGAGCGTGAAATACAAGCCTTCCGTCCCGAAACGGCCTTCCGCGTCACCGCCCTCTTCGATGTGCCCACCGAGCAAGGCACCGCGTCCATGCGGGCCGAGCTGAACAAGCGCTTTGCCACCGAGGCCGAGGCCACAGCCTTCCTCGAGGCATGCCGCCAAGCCGCCTTCAGCGTCGAGAGCGTGGCCACCCGTCCCACCAAGCGCGTGCCCGCTCCGCCCTTCACCACCAGCACCCTGCAGCAGGAGGCCGCCCGCAAACTCGGTTTCCCCGTGGCCCTCACCATGCGTGTGGCACAGGCCCTCTACGAGTCGGGCCGCATCACCTACATGCGAACCGACAGCATGAACCTCTCCAACCTCTGCCTGTCGAGCTGCGCGCCCGTCATCGAGCAACTCATGGGCTCCAGCTACCACAAGCGCCGCACCTACCACACCCACAGCAAGGGGGCGCAGGAGGCCCACGAGGCCATCCGTCCCACCGACATGGCCTGCACCAGCATTACGGGCACCGCGCAGGAAAAGCGCCTCTACGACCTCATCTGGCGTCGCACCATAGCCTGCCAGATGGAGGACGCCCTGCTCGAGAAAACCACCGTCACCATAGCCCCCGAGGGACGCAGCGAGCGCTTCACCGCCACGGGCGAGGTGGTGCGCTTCGAGGGCTTCCTGAAAGTCTATCGCGAGAGCGTCAACGACGATGACGCCCACGCCGCCGAGGCCACCGAAGGCAAAATCCTGCCCGCCACCACCGAAGGGCAGGTGTTGCCCTGCCACAGCATGACGGCACAGCAGCGCTTCACCGCCCAGCCCCCGCGCTACACCGAGGCATCGCTCGTGCACAAACTCGAGGAACTCGGCATAGGCCGCCCCTCCACCTACGCTCCCACCATCTCCACCATTCAGCAGCGCGAGTATGTGGCCAAAGGCGACAAGGAGGGCACGCCTCGCAACTACCGCGAGGTGAATCTCACCGACGGACGCATCACGACGGCCGACAAGCAGGAAAACGTGGGCAGCGAGCGCGGAAAACTCATACCCACCGACACAGGAACAGTGGTCAACGATTTCCTGCTTAAATATTTCCCCGAAATTCTGGACTACCATTTCACCGCCCGTGTCGAGAAGGACTTCGATGCCGTGGCTGAGGGTGAAATGGAGTGGACGGGCCTCATCAGCCGCTTCTACCACAACTTCGAGCCGCGCGTCGAGGCCACACTCAACGAGAAGACCGACCACCGTGTGGGCGAACGCGAACTGGGCACCGACCCCGCTACGGGCAAACCCGTGCTCGTCAAGATAGGACGCTTCGGCCCCGTGGCACAAATAGGGCTGGCCTCGCAGGACGAGAAACCCCGCTTTGCCAACCTGGCGCAGGGCCAGAGCATCGAAACCATCACCCTCGACGAGGCGCTCGAACTCTTCAAGCTGCCCCGCACGCTGGGCGAATATGAGGGCTTGCCCGTGCAAGTCAACACCGGCCGCTTCGGTCCCTACGTGCTGCACAACAAGAAGTTTACCTCCGTGCCCAAAAACGTCGACCCCATGGACGTCACCCTCGACGACGCCATTGCCCTCATCCAGGCCAAGCGCCAAGCCGAGGCACAGAGCCTGCTCTGCACCTTTGCCGAAGAACCCGACATGGAGGTGCGCAACGGCCGTTTCGGACCCTACATAGCCTACAAAGGCAAGAATTACAAAATACCCAAGGACCGTGCCGACCAAGCCGCCAGCCTCACCCTTGAGGAATGCCGCCAGCTGGTTGAGGCCGATGCCAAACGTACCACGCGGGCACGCCGCACCACCAAGAAGTAGGCCACACCTATAATATATGTATGCATAAGGGTGCGCAGCCTCACACTAAGGCCGCGCACCCTCACTTTTTACAGAAAAGAAACCATGCAAAGCATCATACTTACGGGCTACATGTGTGTGGGAAAAACCACGGTGGGCAGAGCCCTCGCAAAACGTCTGCACTGCACCTTCTACGACCTCGACTGGTACATCGAGGAGCGCTACCACACACAGGTGTCGCGCATCTTTGCCGAGGAGGGCGAAGCCGCCTTTCGCGACAAGGAGCGGCGCATGCTGCACGAGGTGGCAGCCTTCGAGAATGTGGTGCTCTCGTGCGGCGGCGGCACACCCTGCTTCTTCGACAACGCTGACTTCATGAACAGCGTGGGCCACACCTTCTACCTCAAAGCCTCGCCCGACACCATTCTGCAGCACCTCGCCATCAGTCGCGGCGAGCGACCCCTGCTCAAGGACAAAAGCCCCGACGAACTGCGTGCCTACATCACCGCCCAGCTGGCCGAGCGCGAGCCCTATTACCAGCAGGCGCGCCACACCGTCAACGTCGACGTGCTCGACTCCTTTGCCATGGTCGACCACGTGGTGAGCGACATCATCAGCCGCCTGCCCAAGCAATGAGCACGTGCCTCAGCCTGCACATACCTTATCCACACAGCATATACCTCATCATCACACACACCTCAAGCTAACTCCACAAGCAATGCGTAAATGGCGAATTGAAGACTCTGAGGAACTCTACAACATCAAGGGTTGGGGAGTCAACTACTTCGGAATTAACGAAAAGGGCCATGCCTTCGTGTCGCCCCGTAAGGACGGCGTGCGTGTCGACCTCAAGGAACTCGTCGACGACCTCGCCCTGCGCGACATCACCGCTCCCGTGCTCGTTCGCTTCCCCGACATTCTCGACAACCGCATCGAGAAAACCTCCGACTGCTTTAACCGTGCCGCCGCCGAGTACGACTACAAGGGCGAGCACTTCATCATTTATCCCATCAAAGTAAACCAGATGAGGCCCGTGGTGGAAGAAATCATCAGCCACGGACAGAAGTACAACCTCGGACTCGAAG
Source organism: Bacteroidales bacterium (assembly GCA_004557185.1). Classification (GTDB taxonomy): domain Bacteria; phylum Bacteroidota; class Bacteroidia; order Bacteroidales; family Bacteroidaceae; genus Alloprevotella. The sequence continues at coordinate 1,776 of SFEP01000066.1, read as the reverse complement.
CCGGTTCGAAGCCCGAACTTCACGCCGTGCTCGCCACCAACATGGACAGCGACAGCCTCATCATTTGCAACGGCCACAAGGACCGCAACTTCATCGAACTGGCCCTGCTGGCACAGAAAATGGGCAAACGCGTCTTCCTGGTGGTGGAAAAACTCCCCGAACTCGCCATCATTGCCCGCACCGCCGAAAAACTCGGCGTGCGGCCCAACCTGGGCATACGCATCAAGCTTGCCGCCTCAGGCACAGGCAAGTGGCAGCAGAGCGGCGGCGACGCTTCGAAGTTCGGACTCAACTCCAGCGAACTGCTCGACGCCCTGCGCATGCTCGAGGAAATGGGCATGCACGACTGCCTCAAGCTCATACACTTCCACATCGGGTCGCAGATTACCAAAATACGACGCATCTCCACAGCACTGCGCGAGGCCGCACAGTTCTACGTGCAGCTCCATGCCATGGGCTTCAACATCGAGTTTGTTGACTGCGGCGGAGGGCTGGGCGTCGACTACGACGGCACCCGCTCCAGCAACAGCGAGAGCAGTGTGAACTATTCCATACAGGAGTACGTCAACGACTGCGTCTACACCTTTGTCGACGCGGCCAATAAAAACAAAATTCCGCACCCCAACCTCATCACCGAGGGCGGACGCTCGCTCACAGCTCACCACTCCGTGCTCATTGTCGACGTACTCGAGAGCGTGAGCATGCCCCACATGGACGAGGATTTCCACCCCACCGACACCGACCACCAACTCGTGCACGACCTCACCGAAATATGGGACAAACTCTCCACACGCAGTATGCTCGAGGACTGGCACGATGCGCAGGACATTCGCGACGAGGCACTCGACCTCTTCCGCCACGGCATCATCGACCTCAAGACACGCGCCCAGATCGAAAGCCTCTACTGGAGCATATCCTGCGAAATAAGCGAACTCGTGCATCATCAAAAACACGTGCCCGACGAGCTGCGCAACCTCGACAAGATGATGAGCGACAAATACTTCTGCAACTTCTCCCTCTTCCAGTCGCTCCCCGACTCCTGGGGCATCGACCAGCTTTTCCCCATCATGCCCTTGCAACGCCTCAACGAGCGGCCCACACGCAGTGCCACCTTGCAGGACATTACCTGCGACAGCGACGGAAAGATATCGGCCTACGTCAACTACAACCAGCAGACGCAATACCTCCCCCTGCACGAAGTGAAGGAAGACGAGCACTACTACATAGGCGTCTTCCTCGTGGGAGCCTATCAGGAAATTCTGGGCAACATGCACAACCTCTTCGGCGACACCAATGCCGTGCACGTGTCGGTAGATGCCGACGGCTACAGCATCGACAAAACCATTGACGGCGAAACCGTGGCCGACGTGCTCGAGTACGTGCAGTACGACCCCAAGCACCTCGTGCGCCGCCTCGAGTCGTGGGTGAGCCGCGCCGTCAAGGAGGAGCGCATCACCGTGGAGGAGGGCAAGGAGTTCATCAGCAACTACCGCTCCGGCCTCTACGGCTACACCTACCTCGAGTAAGCCCATCCCAGCCACGCACCCTACGCCCCGCCCGAGGGTGGCGCAAGGCACACTTCACACACCATCCCATGCAAGGCCCGTGAGCCCCCGCTCCACGCCGCCCTGCATGGGCTTTTTTGTGCCCGATACGCGCCGCGTGGAGCGTGCCAATCCCCCGAAATCAGCCGTCTTGCACGCGATGCAGCCCGGTCACCTTCCCGCAGATGTCCGGCCACTGCCACAACCACCCCGCCACTGCCGCCTCCTGCGT